>RGPT01000172.1 GCA_010032545.1 Alphaproteobacteria bacterium | reverse complement strand
GACACGGGTCGTTCGGCCGGTCGCTGACGAAGAAACTGATCCAGGAGATCGCCGGCGTGCCTGGCCATCAGCTCGCCGCGGCGGACTAGGCAGCGACTTCCGCCGCGCCGCACGCAGGCCAGCCCTGCGCGCATTTTCCTGTCAATCGACGTCGTCCTGTCGAATGATCCGGGCAATAAGAACGATACCCGGGATGAACGCCATCGCTGAGAAGGGCGGCCTCTTCACGATCAGTGGACGCCAGTGGCTTATCCTGCTGATGGTCCAGCTCGCCAACATGCTGTTCGGCATGACCATCACGCTGGCCAATCTGGTGCTGCCGCAGATGCGCGGCAACCTGTCGGCGACCCAGGAGGAAATCTCCTGGGTGATCACGCTCAACCTGGTCGCGACCGCCGTCGCCACGCCGATGACGGGCTGGCTGTCGAGCCGGCTGGGCTGGCGCAACCTGATGTTCTTCACCGTGCTCGGCTTCACCGTCACCTCGCTGCTGTGCGGCCTGGCGAACAGCCTGGAGACGCTGATCCTCGCCAGGGTCGCCCAGGGGGCGTTCGGTGCGCCCATCATGCCGCTCGGCCAGGCCATCCTGCTGGCGACTTTCCCGAAACATCTCCAGCCAACCGCGCTCGTGATGTGGGGGATCGGCGCGGTGTTCGGTCCCGTGGCCGGACCCATCCTGGGCAGCATCGTGACCGAGGCCTACGACTGGCGCGCCGCCTTCTTCATGATTGTTCCCCCCGGGATCTGCGCGCTGGTCTGCATCTGGTTCGCGCTGCGCGACCATACCGTGCGCGCGACCGTGAGATTCGACTGGATTGGCTTCTTCGCGCTCTCCGTCGCGATGGCCTCCGCGCAGCTCATCCTCGACCGCGGGCACCGGCAGGACTGGTTCGAGTCGACGGAGATCATGCTGTTTGCCTTCACCTGCGGGCTGGCCCTCTGGGTCTTCGTCGTGCATTGCCTGACCGTGCCGGAGCCGTTCCTCGATCCGCGCCTGCTGCTCGATCGCAATTTCACGCTCGGCGTGCTGCTCGCCTTCGTCATGGGCATGCTGAACTTCGTCAGCATCGTGCTGTTTCCGACCCTGTTCCACGACCTGCGCGGCTATCCCGACAACGCCATCGCCCTGCTGATCGCCGCGCGCGGCGTGGGCAACTGGACGGCGTTCCTGTTCATTGCCCAGCTCACGCGCATCGCCCCGCGATTCGCCATCGTCTGCGGCATGGCCTTGCAGGCGGTGGCGGGCTTCTGGATGGCCGGATTCGACATCAACCTCACCGATTCGGATGTGCTGTGGGCCAACTTCCTGCTGGGGCTCGGCCAGTCGATCGCCTTCACGCCGATGACGGTGATGGCTTTCTCGACCCTGCCGCCGCGCCAGGTCACGGAAGGCTCCGCCGTTTTCACCCTGATGCGGAACTTCGGCTCCAGCCTGTTCATCTCCATCGCCGTCCTGACGGTGAGCCGCTCGACGGCGTCCAACTATTCGCGGATGACGGAGTTCATCACGCCCTACAACAAGACCCTTTCGGCGCCGGGCCTGCCCGCGCAGTGGAGCCTGGATAGCGCCACAAGCCTGCAGACCCTGTCGAACGAGATCCTGCGGCAGGCGGCGATGATCGGCTACCTGAATGCCTTCCACCTGATGGCGCTCGTCGCTGTCGCGGCGATGCCGCTGGCCGCCTTCATGCGCCGCGTAAAGCGCGACACATGAGGCGACGGTGCGGAACGCCGGCCTCTCGGGACGGACGAGGCCGTTGCGCCGCGCCGCGTCGCTGGTCCACTCTATGTCCAGGCCCATAGACGCGACCCAGGAGGAAACCATGGCACTCACGCTGGTCAGCCAAAGCTTCAAGGAGGGCGAGACCCTCAAGATGGATCACATCCTGTCCGCGGACTACGGCTTTGGCTGCGGCGGCGGCAACAAGTCCCCGCATCTCGCCTGGTCCGGCGTGCCGGAGGGAACCAAGAGCTTCGCCGTCAGCTGCTTCGACCCCGACGCGCCGACCGGCAGCGGCTTCTGGCACTGGGTGGTGGTCAACATTCCGGCCGGCGCCACGGAGCTCGCGCTCGACGCCGGCAACCCGAAGGCCGGATTGCTGCCGAAGGGCGCGCTGCAGACCCGCACCGATTTCGGTGCCCCCGGCTATGGCGGCCCCTGTCCGCCCGAGGGCCACGGTCCCCACCGCTATGTTTTCACGCTGTTCGCGGTGGGTCAGGCAAGCTTGCCGGTCACTGCCGACACGTCTGCTGCGATCGTCGGCTTCCAGCTTCACTTCAATACCGTCGCCAAGGCAGTCCTGACCGGCGTGTTCCAGCGTTAGGGCAGCGCGAAGCGGCGCGGGAGAAGACAGTGAAGTCTGCCAAGCCGGCGACCACCATCAGCAGCCACCTGACCGTGCGCAAGGACTGGCTCGCGCGGCGCCAGGAGAAAGCCCTCGAACCCGACCTGCCGATCGTCGACCCGCACCATCACCTGATCGATCGGCCGGAGAGCGGGACGTACCTGTTGCCGGACCTGCTGGAGGATATCGGCAGCGGCCACAACATCGTTGCCACCGTCTATCTGGAATGGCTCTCGATGTATCGCGCCAGCGGCCCCGACGACATGCGGCCGGTCGGCGAGATCGAGTTTGCCAACGGCGTGGCGGCGATGAGTGCCAGCGGTGGCTATGGCGCGGCGCGTGTCTGTGCCGGCATCGTGGGCGGCCGGTCGGCCGCAGGGGCTTCTGCTCGACCCGCGCGTGCGCGAAGGATTTGCGCGACTGGCACCGCTCGGCCTCAGTTTCGACGCCTGGCTCTACCATCCTCAGCTCGCCGATCTGGTCGACCTGGCGCGTGCCTTTCCGGCGACGCCGATCGTCCTCAACCATGTCGGCGGCCCGATCGGGCTCGGTCGCTACAAGGGCAAACGCGACGCGGTCTTCGCCGACTGGAGCGCGCGTATCGGCGAGCTGGCGGCGTGCCCCAACGTCCACGTCAAGCTGGGCGGTCTCGGCATGCGGATGTTCGGATTCGACGTCCATGAAGGCGAACTGCCGCCCAGCTCGGAGCAGCTCGCGACGGCATGGCGACCTTATGTGGAGACCTGCATCGAAGCCTTCGGGCCCAGCCGCGCGATGTTCGAAAGCAACTTCCCCGTCGACAAGGGCTCCTACGGCTACGGCGTGTTCTGGAACGCCTGCAAGCGCCTGGCACATGGGGCGAGTGCCGCCGAGAAGGCCGATCTGTTCCGCGGGACGGCATCGCGGGTCTATCGGCTCGGACTCTGAACGATAGGCCCCGGCGGATTTCCCCTCTATCATTCCCCCAAGATCACAGAAGCCGAGGAAACCTCCATGAGCCAGTCCGCGAACCGGAAAGCAGCAGCCCCCCGTCCCGATCTCGATATGGAACTCAACAACCTCGCCATGTCGAAGGAGGCGCAGCCGCTGTTCGATGCGGTCAAGGCGCACATCGAGGAAAACGTCGCGCCGATCGTTGAGGAGTTCTTCCGCCTGGGTGAAGGCCGCAAGGATCGCTGGAGCTGGGCGCCGGGCCAGCTCGAGCTGCTGGAGAAGGCCAAGGACAAGGCCAAGAAGTCGGGCCTGTGGAACTTCTTCCTGCCCCATTCCGAGATCGGCCGCGGGCTCACCAACCTCGACTACGCCTATATCGCCGCCGAGCTCGGCAAGTATCCGCTCGCCTCCGAGTCGCTCAACTGCTCCGCGCCCGATACCGGCAACATGGAAGTGCTGGAGCGCGTCGGCACGCCCGAGCAGAAGGAGAAGTGGCTGAAACCGCTGCTCAACGGCGAGATCCGGTCGGCCTATGCCATGACCGAGCCCGGCGTGGCCTCCTCCGATGCCAAGAACATCGCCACGCGCGCCGAACTCGTCGGCGACGAATGGGTGATCAACGGCGAGAAGTACTACATCTCTGGCGCCGGCGATCCGCGTTGCAAGATCATGATCGTGATGGTCAAGACCAGCCCCGACGCCTCGCCGCAGTTCCAGCAGTCGCAGATCCTGGTGCCGATGGGCACGCCCGGCCTCGAGATCGTGGGCCCGATGACCGTGTTCGGCCACGACCACGCGCCGCGCGGCCACATGCACCTGAAGTTCAACAACTGCCGCGTGCCGGCCAGCAACATGCTGCTGGGCGAGGGCCGCGGCTTCGAGATCAGCCAGGTTCGCCTCGGCCCGGGCCGCATCCATCACTGCATGCGCTCGATCGGGGCTGCGGAAAAGGCGATCGAACTGATGGTCAAGCGCGGTTCCACGCGCACCGCCTTCGGCAAGCAGCTCATCCAGCTCGGCAAGAACCTCGAACTGGTCAGCCGCGCCCGCATCGAGATCGAGGCGATGCGGCTCATGGTGCTGAAGGCCGCCAAGGCGATGGACGTGCTGGGCAACCGCGATGCCCGCGTGTGGGTAAGCATGGTCAAGGCGATGGTGCCGGAGAAGGTCTGCACCATCATCGACCAGGCGATGCAGATTCACGGCGCCACCGGCATCTCGCAGTGGTCGCCGCTGTCGGAGATGTACGTCAACCAGCGGCACCTGCGGTTTGCCGACGGCCCTGACGAGGTGCATCACATGGTGGTGGGTCGCGCCGAACTGAGTCGGCATTAGAGGGTAAGCCCCCTCCGATGTCGCCGGCACTTCGGCGGCAGGGCCTGGCGATCGTGGCCACCCTGGCCATCACCTATGTCGCCAGCCATTTTTTTCGGGCGTCCAACGTCACGATTGGCCTCGACCTGATGCGCGACTTGGCGATCGGGCCGGAAGCATTGGGCGCGCTCACCGGCGCCTTCTTCTTCGGCTTCTCGGCGATGCAGATCCCCTGCGGCTTTTTCTTCGACCGCTACGGCCCGCGCCGCACGGTGTCGGGGATGTTGCTGCTGGCGGTGGCGGGAGCGACGCTGTTCACGCTGGCACCCAGCTGGCCGCTGCTGCTGACAGGCCGTGTCCTGATGGGCGCGGGGTTCGGCGTCATGCTGATCGGCACCATGGTGGTGATCTCGCGCTGGTTTCCGCCCGATCGCTTCTCGACGCTGTCGGGGATCGTGCTGTCGGTCGGCTTGATCGGCAATCTGCTCGCCACCACGCCGCTCGCCTGGGGCACCGAACAGATCGGCTGGCGAGGCGTGTTCGGCATCGTGGTCGTCTTCTCCGCGATCGCGGCGCTGGCGGTCTGGCTGATCGTGCGCGACGCGCCGCCCGGTCATCCGTTCCTGGAGCGCAAGGCCGAGTCGCCCGCCGAGATGCTGCGCGGCCTGGGCGAGGTGCTGCGCAACCCGGCGCTGCCCTACATCCTGGCGCTGAATTTCTGCAACTACGCCTGCACCTTCACCGTACAGGGATTGTGGGGCGGGCCGTTCCTCCGCGAGGTGCACGGCCTCAGCCGGATCGAGTCCGGCAACGTGCTGCTGGCCGCCGTGATCGCCTACCAGATCGGCATGCTGGTGTTCGGTCCGCTCGACCGCGTGCTCGATACGCGCAAGTGGATCGCCGTCGCCGGAACCTCGGCGATCGCCACGATCCTGGGCACGCTTGCGATCTGGGGCCAGGCGCCGCTCTGGCTGGCCATCGGCGCGATCGTCGGCATCGGCTTCCTCAGCGCCTCCAGCACCATGGTCATGACGCACGGCCGCGGCATTTTCCCCGACCGCCTGATCGGCCGCGGGATGGCGACCATGAATACCAGCGTGATGCTGGGAGTCGGCTGCATGCAGACGCTGTCGGGAGTCATCGTGGGCGCGTTCGCGCCGCTCGCCGATGGCGCGCGCTCGGAAGAGGCATACCGCACCTTGTTCGGCTTCATGTGCGCGGTGTTGCTGGTGGCGCTCTCCGTCTACAGCCGGGCGGCCGACATCAGGCCGAGCGACGAGGTGCGTGCGAGGCAGGCCGGACGCGGCTGAGCCGAGTGATGCTGCTTGGTCGGCCGTGGCGCCGGACGACATGGTGCACCAGGTGAATGCCGATCTTACCGCCTTCATCGCCAAGGACAGGGCGACCTGGGCGGAGGTGGTGAGGGCCACCGGGACCAAGCCGGGCAACCAGGGACCAACGATTGCCCGGGGGAGCATTGCAGGTCTGCATGCATGAGGTCGGCCGGCGCGATAGAGTGGTGCCCACGGTTAAAGCCTTCTCGCAAAAAGGACTCTTAGTATGAGCGATACAGCCGACTACACCCCGCCCAAGGTCTGGACCTGGAACAAGGCGAACGGCGGACGGTTCGCCAACATCAACCGGCCGATCGCGGGCCCGATGCAGGACAAGGAATTGCCGGTGGGGCGCCACCCATTCCAGCTCTATTCGCTGGGAACGCCTAATGGCCAGAAGGTCACCATCATGTTCGAGGAGCTGCTGGCGGCGGGCCATGCCGGCGCCGAGTATGACGCCTGGCTGATCAAGATCGGCGAGGGCGAGCAGTTCGGCAGCGGCTTCGTGGCGGTCAATCCCAACTCCAAGATTCCGGCTCTGGTCGACCGCAGCGGACCGACTCCGATCCGCCTGTTCGAGTCGGGCGCGATGCTGCTGCATCTTGCCGAGAAGTTCGGCGCCTTTATTCCGGCGGCGGGCGCGGGGCGGGCGGAGTGTCTGTCGTGGCTGTTCTGGCAGATGGGCAGCGCGCCCTATCTTGGTGGCGGCTTCGGGCATTTCTATGCCTATGCGCCGACCAAGATCGAGTATGCCATCGACCGCTTCGCCATGGAGACCAAGCGCCAGCTCGACGTCCTCGACCGGCGGCTGGCGGAGAGCCCGTATCTCGCCGGTGACGACTACACCATCGCCGATATCGCGGTGTGGCCGTGGTATGGCGGGCTCGCCAAGGGTCTGCTGTACGGGGCGGGCGAATTCCTGTCGGTGCAGGACTACAAGAACGTCCAGCGCTGGGCGGACGCGATCGGCGCGCGCCCGGCCGTCAAGCGCGGTCGCATCGTCAACCGTATGCAGGGCGATCCGAAGAGCCAACTGCGCGAACGCCACGACGCCAGCGACTTCGAGCTCCGAACCGAGGACAAGCTCGCCGCCAAGGGCTGAGCGGCGCCCCGCGCCTCATGCTCTCTCGCCGGGCAGAACGGCGGTGGCGGTTTGGTTGCTGGACGCAGAGGACGGCGGGTACTGTTGCCCGAGATTGATCGCGCCCGTGCGCTGGCGGGCGAAACCTGAGGGAACGGTTTTATGGACGGTGTTCTGACCGACACGTCGGCGAAGGCGGCCGCTGAGAGCTGGCTCGGCGACTTCCAGGCGGCCCTGGCCTCCGGCGATGCCGCACATCTGGCGGCGCTGTTCGCCCGCGAATGTCACTGGCGGGACATCCTCGCCTTCCATTGGAACCTGCACACGACCTCCGGCGCCGAGGCCATCGCCAGAAGGATGACGGCCGCCGCGGCCCGCACGGCGCCACGTGGCTTGAAGCTTGCAGCGGGCCGCAAGCCGCCACGGCCTGTCACGCGTGCGGGGACCGAGGCGATCGAGGCGATCTTCACCTTCGAGACGCCGGTTGGCCCCTGCAACGGCGTCGTGCGCCTGGTCGCCGAAGGCGGCAAGACGCGCGCCTGGACGCTGATGACGGCGCTTGACGAGATCCGCGGGCACGAGGACCCGGCCAACGGCCGTCGCTGGCAGAACATCGACTGGAAGCGCAACTTCGGTGGCGAGAACTGGGCCGACCGCCGTCGCCGCGCCGTCGCCTACGAGGACCGGGATCCCGCCGTGCTGGTGGTGGGGGCGGCGCAGGCCGGGCTGATGGTGGCGGCCCGTCTCAGCATGCTGGGCGTCGACACGCTGGCGATCGACCGGGAGAAGCGCATCGGCGATTCCTGGCGCCGCCGCTACCACGCCCTCACCCTGCACAACGAGACGCGGGTCAATCATTTCCCCTACATGCCGTTCCCGCGCTCCTGGCCGGTGTTCATCCCCAAGGACATGCTGGCGAACTGGTTCGAGCTCTACGCCGAGGCGATGGAGCTGAACGTCTGGACCGAAACGGAGCTCGTTGCTGCCACATACGACGACGCGGCGAAGCGCTGGACGGTGACCCTGAAGCGCGGCGATGGCAGCAAGCGGATCATGCATCCGCGTCACGTCGTCTTCTGCAACGGCGTCAGCACCGTTCCAAAGATGCCGGACCTGCCCGGCCTCCGGGACTTCCGCGGCACGGTGCGCCATTCGGGCGATGCCGGCAGCGGCACGGACTGGAAGGGCAAGCGCGCCCTCGTGCTGGGCACGGGGACGTCGGGCCATGACGTGGCGCAGGACCTTGCCGTCTCCGGCGCCGCCGAAGTCACCATCATCCAGAACCGGCCGTCGCTTGTCGTCAGCCTGAAGGAGGCGCAGGCGCCTTACGCGCTCTACGACGAGGATCTCTCCTTCGACGATTGCGACCTGATCGCGATCGCTTCTCCTTATCCGATCTACGAGCGTTCGCATCAGCACATCACGAAGATGAATGCGAAGGCCGACTCCGAACTTCTGGAGGGTCTGAAGAAGCGCGGCTTCAAGCTGTCGTCGGGGCCCAATGGCACCGGTTGGCAGATCATGTATCAGAACCGCGGCGGCGGTTATTACTTCGACGCCGGCTGCTCGCAGATGATCGTCGACGGTCGCGTGGGCCTGATCCAGTTCGCCGACATCGAGCGCTTTTGCGCCGAGGGCGCGCGCATGAAGGACGGCACAATCCGGCCTGCCGACCTGATCGTTCTGGCCACCGGCTATTCGGGCCAGAAGGAAGCGGTGCGCCGCCTGGTCGGCGACGAGATCACCGATCGCATCGGTCCGGTCTGGGGTTTCGACGAGGAGGGCGAGCTCGCGGGCATGTGGCGGCCCACCGGCCAGCCCGGCCTGTGGTTCCTGGCCGGCGGCCTCGCGCAGTGCCGCATCTTCTCCAAG
>RGPT01000171.1 GCA_010032545.1 Alphaproteobacteria bacterium | reverse complement strand
TCGCCGCCGCGGCGGCGACGTCCAAGGGAAACTCGGCCAGCGCCTTGTCGAGGCCGGCACGGCGCGCCAGCATTTCCATCGTCTGCTTGTCCATGGACGGCGTTTCCCTCAGTTCAGTCGTTCGAGCTTGGTAACTTCCTGCGGTGGCAGTTCGCAGAGATAGAGATTGCCCTCGGCGTCGCCAGAAATGCCATGCGCTCCGTTGATCGCACCGCGGCAGCGGCCCACCAGCTTGCCCTCCGGCGAGAGCAGGCTGATGCGCGGGATCTGGTCGGTCACGAATACCATGTCGCGGTCGTCCACCCAGATCTGCATGGGATGGTAGAAGTCGCCCCAGGCGGCGAGGAAGGCGCCATCCCGATCGAAGACCTGGATGCGGTTGTTCTCGCGATCGCCCACCAGGACCTTGCCGAAGCGATCGACCCAGACGGCATGCGGCGTGGTAAAGGCGCCGTCTCCCGTGCCGGGGCCACCCCAGGTGGCGATCAGGTGGCCGTCGGCGGCAAAGCGATGGACGCTCGAATTGCCATAGCCGTCGGCGACATAGATCTCTCCGTCGGCCGCCTGCGCCGCCGCCGTCGGATGGTTGAAAGGCGCATCGAGCGAGGGCCAGTGGCGCCTGCCCAGGGCCTGCAGGAGACGGCCGGAGGTATCGAAGCGCAGGATCTGGTGGGCGTCGCGATCGGCCACCAGGATCGTGCCGTCGGGCGCGGTGTTGAGATAATGCGGCTCGGCAAGCTGACCCTCGCCCCAACTTCCCAGCAGCTTGCCGTCACGGCCGAACACGAGCACCGGTCGGTCGGTGCCGCGTTGCGCCACGTGCACGCAGCCCTCGCCATCGACCATCAGGTCGGACAGGAAGCCGAAGCTTTCACCCGCCGGCAGCCGCGCCCACTTGCGGTGGATGGCGTAGCGCCGGTCGCCCAGGATCACGGTGTAGCGTTCGTCGGCCATCGGGCTCTCCAGCGGCAATCGTTATTTCGCCGGTCCGCTTCCCGGCCGGCTGGAAGCATAGATATAACTACGAATCTTCCAGGCGCCTGATTCGCGCCGGAAGACGGCCACCATATTGAATGCCTCGGCCGATTCGACACCGGAAGCGAGCACCTTGACGCGGCCGGCCGAGGTCGCGCGCAGCCACGCCATGTCGCCTGAGACCTCGGTCTCCTGAATCGTGAAACGCAAGTCGACCTTGAGCGTGGCAAAGACCTCGCGATAGGCGATCCGCAGGGCCTCGCGGCCGACGACCGCCGGCATGTTGTCGCGCATGAACACGCCATTGGAAGCATAAAGCGCAACCAGGGCCTCGACATCGTTCGCACGTAGCGCCGCGGCGTAACTGTCCATGATCACCACGAGCTTGGCCGGATCGTCCGTCCCCTGCGCCTGCGCACCGCCCACGACAGAGAACACCGCAACAGCCGCCAGAAGGTCACGCCGTGAGGGAGTGGAGGAGCGAACGATCATGACGAGGTCCTTGAACGGAAGGTTGGATGGGCAGATGTCGGGAAATCCGCTTACTCGTGCGATTGTCGGTGCAATAACGGGCGTTCGGCAAGGCATCACCACGAAACAAATGGAGCACGGGGTGGATTTTCTCGAGACGATGGCGCGCGGCATCGGGCGCTTCCGCCAGGACGTATTCCCGCAGCGCCGGGAGCAGTTCGAAAGCCTTGCGGACGCCCAGCAGCCCAAGGCGCTGTTCCTGACCTGCGCCGACTCCCGCATCGTGCCGTCGATGATTACCCAGACCGGGCCCGGCGAATTGTTCATCGAACGCAACCCCGGCAACATCGCGCCGGTCTACAGCGGCGAGGCGGTCGGCGTTTCGGCGAGCATCGAGTATGCCATTTCGGCGCTCCGAACACCCCACGTCATCATTTGCGGCCATTCCGACTGCGGCGCGATCAAAGGCATCCTCCACCCCGAAGCCGTGGCCGACATGCCGGCGGTGGCACGCTGGTTGCGCTATGGCGACGAGGCGCTGCGGCGCCTCGGGGCGCAGGCCCCGGGCGCTCGCGAGGATGAGCACGAGCGCCTGAGGCGTCTCACGGAACTCAACGTCCTGGTGCAGATGGAACATCTGGCGACCCATCCCGCCGTACAGCAGGCGCTGGCCGAGGGCCGGCTCGCACTCCACGGCTGGGTCTACGAGATCGAGACCGGCGAGGTCAGGGCCTACGATCCCGCGCGTGGACTCTTCGTGCCGTTTCCCGAGACTTAGCCGCGGCCGAACACGTCGCGCCAACCGCGCGCGGCGCCGAGCGTCGCCGCATGGTAGACGCCGCGCGCCACGGCACGGGCCAGGCAGTCGGCCGCGAGCGTGCCGAGTTCGGCCAGCGCAAACGGGTCGTCGCCGAGCTGGCGCTTGCCGGTGGCAATGGCGAACACCGTGTCGCCGTCCTGCGGTGTGTGAACCGGCCGAATCGCGCGGGCGAGACCGTCCTGGGCCATCACCGCCAGCCGCTTGGCCGAGGCCTTGTCGAGCACGGCATTGGTCGCCACCACGGCGATGGTGGTGTTGCCGCGCGGGTCGCTGCGCGCGACATCCGCGGGATCGTGCGCGAGATCGGCGCGGCTGTGCGACACAGGCAGGGCAAGGCCACGTGCCGGTGGCGGCAGGCCGCCGAACTCGCCGTTCTGCTCCAGAGCCCAGGCCCAGAACTGCGGCATGTCGCCCATCGTGGTGTAGCCACGCGCGTTGACCGCCACGAGAGCGCCGACCTGGAGGCCGGTCGCGGCATCGACCGCCGAGGCGCTGCCGAGGCCGCCCTTCAGATTGCCCGCTTTGGCGCCCATGCCTGCGCCTGAATTGCCGAGCGCGAAGTCCTGGCCGGCACGGCCGGCGGCGTCATAGGCAAGTTCGCGATAGGGCGGCCAGTCCCAGGCCTTGTCGCCGCCGTTCAGCAGGTCGAACAGGATGGCCGAGGGCACGATCGGCACGATCGCGTCGGCAATGGCGACGCCACGGCCACGCTCCTTCAACCACCGCATGACGCCATCGGCCGCCGACAGTCCGAAGGCCGAGCCACCGGAAAGACAGATGGCGTCGATACGGTCGACGCGGCAGGACGGGTCGAGCAGGTCGGTGTCGCGCGTGCCCGGGGCGCCCCCGCGCACATCGCCGGATGCCATCGACGGCGTCTCGCACAACACCACGCTCACGCCGGAGCGCAACCGTTGATCCTGGGCATTGCCGACCTGGATCCCGTCGACGTCGGTGATGAGATTGCGCGGGCCGACCTGGAGCATGGTCAGTCGATCTGCAGCGTCATTGCCTTGAGGTAGGCGGTCTCGGGGAGGCCGGGATGTACCGGATGGTCGAGGGCGGCGCCGGCGCTGCGCAGGATGCGGCCGTTCTTGCCGGCATCCCGCAGGCCGCGCCGCACCTGTTCGGCAAACAGCGGCGGCTCGACGAGATGCGAACACGAGGCCACGAACAGGAAGCCGCCGGGGGCGACCAGGGGAGCCGCCAATCGCACCATCTTGCGATAGCCCTGAACGCCCACCTTGATGTCCTTGCGGCTCTTCACGAAAGCCGGCGGATCGCAGATCACGACATCGAAGTTGCGGCCGTCGGGCTCGAGCTTCTCCAGCGTCTCGAAGACCTCACCCTTCCTGAAGGTGATGACGTCGCTGACGCCGTTCAGCGCGGCTGCCTTGATGGCTGAATCGAGCGCGGGCTGCGAGCGATCGAGGCACATCACAGACCTGGCGCCATGCTTGGCTGCAAGCACGCCGAAGCCACCGCTGTAGCAATAGGCATCGAGCACGCGGGCGTCCTTGGCGAAGCGGGCCATGAAGCGGCGATTGTCGCGCTGGTCGAAGAACCAGCCGGTCTTCTGGCCACCGGACAGATCGGCCACGAAGCGCGCGTCGTTCTCGATCAGCTCGATCGGTCCATCGAGCTCGCCCTTGGCGATCGTCGTCTCGCGCTTCAGGCCCTCGAGTTCGCGGACCGGCGAATCGTTCTTCAGCACGATGACACGGGGCGACAGCTCGGCCTCGATGGCCTCGAGCAGGACGGGTGTAAGAAGTTCCATGCCGATCGAATTCACCTGCATGACGACCGCATCGCCGAAGCGGTCGATGATCACGCCCGGCAGGCCGTCGGCCTCGGCATGGATCAGGCGGTAGTAGGGAACGCCGACCAGCCGGTCGCGCAGCGCCATGGCGTTGGCCAGGCGCCGGCCGAAGAACAGCGCGTCGATGATCGCCTCGGGGTTCGAGGTGAGCAGGCGAGCCGCGATCAGCGAGTGCGGATTGAAGGTGGCGACGCCCAGCGCCTCGCCGCCCGGCGTGCGCAGGATCACCAGAGAGCCCGGCGGCAGCGCCTTGGTCTCGGGGTCCATCAGGATTTCGTTGGAGAAGGCCCAAGGATGGCCCGACCGGACGCGGCGGTCCTCACCGGCACGCAGCAGGACACTCGGCAGTTTCTTCGCGGCCACGCTATTCTCCCCGGGCGACGCCATCGCGACGGGGATCGGCACCGCCCTCCCAACCGTCGCCTACCCGGCGAATGCCGGCGAGGCCACCCTCATGCACGCGGACTTGTACTTGATGGCCCAAGGCGCGCAAGCCGTCCGCCTGGTCGGCCAATGGCGTGCCCCTCTCCAGTTCCGTCGGTCCGTTGGCCCGAATCACCCGCGGCAGCGCGATGGCTGCAGAAACCGGCAGGTTCCAGTCGAGCATGCCGATCAGGGCATGGATCGTGTCGCCGATGATGCGCGAGCCGCCGGCCGAACCCACGGCCGCCACCAACACTTTGCCGCGGTCGAGGACCAGGGTCGGCGACATCGACGAGCGCGGCCGCTTGCCAGGCTCGACCCGGTTGGCAATCGCCCTGCCGTCGACTTCGGGCAATGACGAGAAATCGGTAAGCTCGTTGTTGAGCAGAAAGCCGCGCACCATGATCTGGGCGCCGAAAGGCGCCTCGATGGTGGTGGTGAAGGCGACGGCGTTACCCCAGCGGTCGACGATGCTCATGTGGCTGGTGCCGCGCTCGACATAGCCTGGTGGCACGCCGGGTCCGACCTCGCCCATGCCGCGGTCCGGCGACATCAGTTTGCGGCGCTCTCCGAGATAGGCGGGCGATAGAAGCCCCTCGATCGGCACCTTGACGAAGGCGGGATCGGCGACGTAGCGCTCGCGGTCGGCGAAGGCGAGCCGGCTCGCCTCGGCGATGAGATGGACTGCGCGCATGTCGTTGGGCACGTCGCGCCAGAGCTCGAAGGGCTCGAGCAGGGCCAGCACCTGCAGGGTCGCGATGCCGCCCGAGGACGGCGGCGGCATGCCGCAGACCACCCAGACGCGATAGGGCGCGCACAGCGCCTCCCGCCTGATCGGGCGGTAGCCGGCAAGGTCGGCAAGCGAGAGCGTGCCCGGTCGCGCATGGCCGCGCACACGCTCGACCATCTCGACGGCAATCGCGCCCCGATAGAAGACGTCTGCTCCCCGGTCGGCGATCAGGCGCATGGTCTCGGCGAGACCGGGATTGGCGATGCGCTCCCCCTGCTTCCTGGGCGAACCGTCGACATTGAAATAGAGCGCACGAATGCCCGGCTCTTCGCTCAGGCCAGGTATCCTTCTCAGCCATGTCGCGAGCCGCGGCGGCATTGCGAAGCCATCGCGCGCGACGGCAATGGCGGGCTCGAACAACTCACGCCAGGCAAGCTTGCCGTGCTCCCTGTGGGCGAGCTCCAGCATCGCCAGGGCGCCAGGGACGCCGACGGATATGCCGGAAGCGACGGCCTCGGAATAGCCGAGGGACTTGCCGTCGCGGTCGAGGAACATCGTGGGGGTGGCGCCGGCCGGCGCCGTCTCCCGACCATCGTAGACGGCAATCGCGCGCGTCGTGCCGTCATAATGAAGGAGAAAGCCGCCGCCGCCGATTCCCGAGGCGTGCGGCTCGACGACGCCCAGCACCATCTGCACGGCGATGGCGGCATCGACGGCGGAACCGCCGCGCCGCAGTACCTCCAGGCCGGCTTCGACTGCCAGCGGATGGGCCGCCGCCACCATCGTCTGCGGCGCCGCCAGAGAGGCCTGCACACGGCAGGCGGCGAGCAGCACCGCCCCGGCAGCGAGCAATCGGCGCAACATCATGTGCGACGCGCCACGATGAAAAGCCGTCGGAAGGGAAAAAGCGTGATGCCGTCGGTGCGGGTCGGATAGGCCTTGGCGACCAGACCGGCATAGGCTTCGTAGAACTGCGTTCGCTCCGGCTCCTGCAACAGGTCGAGGAAAGGCCGCAGGCCGGTGCTGGACGTGAACTGCGCCACCGGATCCTTGCCGGTGAGCGGCTGCTGGTAGATCGTCTCCCAGATCTCGAGATCGGAGCAGAAGGGCTTCAGCACATCGTAGTAGCGAGCAGCGTCTTCCACCGGCGCGATGCCGCGTACCTTCGCCAGCCTGTCGCGCCACGGACCGGCATCGGCTGCGGTGCGCATCAGCGCATGCGAGGGTGCCTCGTGGTTGCGCGGCATCTGGATGGCGAGCTGACCGCCCGACGGCAGCAGCTTCAGCAGGCCGGGGAACATGTCGATATGTCCCTCCAGCCAGTGATACGCAGCATTGCTGTAGAGGATTCCCGGCGGCTTGGCCGGCTTGAACTGCGCGAGGTCGCCTTTGGTGAACGTCACGCGGCCGTCGGTTGTCTGCGTGCGCGCCTTGGCCAGCATCTCCTCCGAGGAATCGATGCCCTCGATCTCAGCCGTTGGAAAACGCTCGGCCAGAATGCGCGAAATGTTGCCGGCGCCGCAGCCGAGGTCGTAGATGGCGTGTCCGGGCCGCGTGCCATTGGCGGGATCAAGGCGGCCCATCAGGTCGAGCGCCGGCCGCACGCGATGGTCGGCGAATTTCAGGTAGAGATTGGCATCCCAGACGGGAGACTTCACCTCGCTCAAGGTCACTTCTCCTCGAACGCGGCGTCGACCGGCACGCGGTAGGCCGTCGCGATCTTGTTGCCTTTCTGCGCCGCCAGCACGACGGCGATGAACTCGCCGAACATCTCCTCGTCCATGCCCTTCTTGCGCGCCATGTAGCCGTGCGACGTGATGCAGTACTCGCACTGATTGGCCATGCTGACCGCGAGGTAGACCAGTTCCTTGGTCAAGCCATCGAGCTTGCCCGGCGCCATCGCGGCCTTCAGCTCGGCGGCGAAGCCTTCCATGATATCGGGATGGCGGGCGAGCGCCTTCCACACGTTGTTGATGTCGGCCGGATCGGCGCCGCGCGCCCGGGCAATCCCATCGACCACCGCTTTGGCCCGCGGGTTCATGTCCTTGTACTCGATCAGTTTCGCCATCGCTCGCTCCCGCAAATGACACTCAAAGCAATAGGGGCCGGCGCTCGGCGCCGGCCCCATCATGGCGCCTGGGACCCGATTGTCAGTACATATGCTGGCCGCCGTTGATCGATAGCGTCGAGCCGGTGATGAAGCCCGCGTCGTCGGCGATCAGGAACATGACGCCGCGGCCGATTTCCTCGGCCTTGCCCAGCCGCCCGACCGGGATTTTGGCCACGATCTTTTCCAGCACGTTGGCCGGCACCGCCGAAACCATGTCGGTGTCGGTGTAGCCCGGCGCGATCGCGTTCACGGTGATGCCCTTGGGCGCGCCTTCCTGGGCCAGCGCCTTGGTGAAGCCGTGGATGCCCGACTTGGCGGCGGCATAATTCACCTGCCCATACTGACCGCCCTGTCCGTTGATCGAGCCGATGTTGACGATGCGGCCGAAGCCGCGCGTGTTCATGCCCTCCCACACCGCTTTGCACATGTTGAAGCAGGAGCCGAGGTTGGTATCGATGACGGCGTCCCACATGTCGCGCGTCAGCCGGCGCATGGTCGAGTCGCGCGTGATGCCGGCATTGTTCACGAGTATCTCGACCGGACCGAGATCCTTCTCGATCTGGGTAACGGCCGCCTGGCACGCCGCGGTATCGCCGACGTCGAACTTGTAGACGCCGATGCCGGTCTCGGCCTTGAACTTCTGGGCGGCCGTATCGTTGCCCGCATAGGTGGCGGCGACCTTGTAGCCCTTGTCCTTCAACATGCGCGAAATGGCAGCCCCGATGCCGCGCGTTCCACCTGTCACCACTGCAACTTTTTGAGCCATTCTCTCCTCCCTGGACGTGCCGTTGGCGCACTCTAGCGGGTTCCCTCCGAATTGGCAGCCGGTGCCGGATAGCGGCGCGATGACGCCGGCCCTAGAACGGCGCCCATGAAACCTTTCACCGCCCTGCTCGGCGCTGCCGCCGGAACCCATGCCGCCGACCAGTTGGCGCTTGCCACGCTGCCTCTCACCGCCACCCTCGTCCTGGGGGCCGGGCCGGACGTGCTCGGTCTTCTGGTTGCCGCACAAAGCCTCGCCTGGCTGCTGGTGTCGTTGCCTGCAGGCACCTGGATCGATCGCCGGCCGCGGCGCCAGCTGCTGATCGCGGCGCTCGGGCTCGGGCTGCTGGCCTCGGTGATCGCCGTGGTCGCGGCCGCCACGGGCATCACGACCCTGCTCGGCATCGCGGCTTTCGCCGGCGCCTCGGGAACGGTGGTCTATGTCCTGACCTCGGTGTCGCTGCTGCCGAGCCTGGTCGCCGCATCGGACCTGCCGCGCGCCAATGCACGCCTCGAACTGGTACGCGCCATCGTGAGCCTCGCCGCGCCTTTCGCGGCGGGCCTGCTTGCCCAGCATCTGTCGCCGACCTGGGGTTATGCGCTGGCCGCGCTGGGCGCCGCCCTGGCGCTGGCCTGCGTCCTCGCCTTGCCGCGTGTGCCGGCGCCCGCGACCGGTACGGCCCGGCCGTCCTTCCTGGCCGCCATCCGCGCCGGCGCGCGCTTCGTGATCGAAAGCGACCTGCTGCGCGGCATCAGCCTGTGCGCGATCTTCTGGAACTTCGCCTTCTTC
>RGPT01000018.1 GCA_010032545.1 Alphaproteobacteria bacterium | reverse complement strand
TGGCCGGACATCTCCGCACCCAGGCGATCGGCCTCGTATTCGCGGCCGCGGCTGATCGCCATCTGCACCAGCATGGCCGCCATCGGCGCCAGGATCATGGCGGCGATGGCCACGACGGGGTTGACCAGCGGCCGGCCCTCCGAATCGCGGCCGCCGCCCATCATGCCGCCAAAGCTCGCCAGCATGCCGATGGCGCCCGCGAGGGTGGCGGCGATGGTCATGATCAGCGTGTCGCGGTGGTAGACATGGCTCAGCTCGTGCGCCATCACGCCCGCGATCTCCTCGCGCGTGAGATGGCGCAGCAGGCCCGTGGTTGCGGCGACGGCGGCGTTCTCGGGGTTGCGGCCGGTGGCGAAGGCGTTGGGCTGCTCTTCGTCGATGATGTAGACGCGCGGCATCGGCAGGCCGGCGCGCTCCGCCAGGCCCTGGACGATGCCGTAGAGCTCGGGCGCCTCGTTGGGGCCGACCTCCTGCGCGTTGGCCATGCGCAGCACCATCTTGTCGCTGTTCCAGTAGGCGAACAGGTTCATGCCGAGCGCCGCGACCAGGGCGATGACGAGGCCGGAGGGGCCGCCCAGCAGATAGCCCGCCACCAGGACGAAGCCGGTGAGGGCCGCGAGGAGGAGAGCCGTCTTGAAGTAGTTCATGGCCGGAAAGATGGTTGCCAACTGTGGCGAATCAAGGCCGCAGCGGGCATCATGCCGGCATGTCCGACGACAAGCCCAAAACCCCGCCCGAGGCGCAGAAAATCGAGCCCGTCCCGCCGGCACCTCCCGAAAAGCCGAAGAAAGTCGAGGAGATCGGCGGCCCGCCTGGCCCCGAACCGACCCGCTACGGCGACTGGCAGTTCAACGGGAAGGTGACGGATTTCTGATGCGCAGGGACATCTTCCATCCCGACTTCAAGGCCCAGCCCTGGTGGTGGGAGGCGTGGACACCCAACAACGCGCTGAGCGTCGACCCGCCGGCCAGGACCGACGTAGTGATCGTCGGCGCGGGCTATGGCGGCCTGTCGACGGCGCTCGAACTGCGGCGCAACGGCATCGACTGCGTGGTGCTGGAACGCGGCGTGTTCGGCATCGGCGCCTCGACGCGCAACGGCGGCATGCTCTCGGGCGGCACCAACATCGCCAAGGGGCTGGGCGGGAAGAATCCGAAGGTCGAGGCTGAGTTCGAAGCGCACAAGGCGGCGTTCCTGGGCAGCGGCGCCGACTCGCTGCAGACCCTGATCGACATCATCGGGCGCGAGAAGATCGATTGTGGCCTGATCACCAACGGCCGCTTCACCGGCGCCTGGACGCCGAGGCACTACGACGACCAGGCGCGCAAGGTCGAGATGTTCAATACGTACGCCAATGTCGGCGCCGAGATGATACCGCGCGAGCGCGTGCGCGAGATGATGGCGTCCGACTATTACTACGGCGGCATGTATGTGAAGAGCGGCGGCAATCTCCATCCCGCCCGCTACTACAAGGGCCTGCTCGAAGCCGCGCACGGCCAGGGCGCGATCCTGTGCGGCAATGTCGAGGCCGAGCGTATCGAGAAAGTCGGCAGCGAAAAAACAGGTGGGGGCTGGCGCGTGCTGACCGCCAAGGGGCCGATCGCCTGCCGTGAGGTCGTGATCGCGACCAATGGCTATACCGGCGACCTGACACCCAAGCTGAAGATGCGCGTCGTGCCGGTGGCGAGCCACATCATCGCCACCGAAGCGCTGCCGATGCCGGCGACCGACCTGATCCCGCTGCAGCGCTCGATCGGCGACACCAAGCGGGTGCTGACCTATTACCGGCCCTCGCCCGACGGCAGGCACATGATCTTCGGCGGCCGCGCCCGATTCACCGCGGCGCCGCCGGAGGTGAGCGCGCCGATCCTGTACCAGTACATGATCGACCGCTTCCCGCAGCTCGAGGGTGTGCGTATCACCCACGCCTGGACCGGCAACGTCGCCTTCGCGCTCGATTCGATGTCGCACATGGGTCAGGACGACGGCATGCATTACCTGCTGGCCTGCAACGGCAACGGTGTCGCCATGATGACCTATCTCGGCACCCAGACGGCCAGGAAGATCGCCGGCGGCTCCAACGCGCCGGTCAATGCGTTCGACGGCCGCGAATTTCCCGAGCATCCGCTCTACAACGGCGATCCTTCGATGTACCTGCCGTTGATCGGCGCCTGGTACCGCACGCGCGACTGGCTCGACCGCCGGCTTGCGGCATGACCGGAGGCCCCCCATGACCGTGCTGCTGATCGACACGCCGCTGCCCGGCGTGCGCCGTCTCACGCTGAACAGGCCCGAAAAGCGCAATGCGCTGAACAACGAACTGCGCGGCGCCGTGTTCAAGGCGCTAGAAGCGCACGACAATGACCCGGAGGTGAAGCTCACCATCATCCGTGGCGCCGGGCCGGCCTTCTGCTCGGGCTACGATCTTTCCGCCGATAATCGTGTTGGCCAGCCCTATCACTCGGCGGCGGGACTCGGGCAGTGGTCGCGCCATGTCGTCGAAGGCTGGTTCCATGTGTGGGATCTTGCCAAGCCGGTGATCGCCCAGGTCCACGGTTATTGCCTGGCCGGCGGCACCGAGCTCGCGACCGCCTGCGACCTCGTCTACGTCGCCGAGGACGCGCAGATCGGCTATCCGCCGGTGCGGCTGATGAGTCCACCGGACATGCAGTTCCATCCCTGGCTGATGGGCATGCGGCAGGCGATGGAGTCCATGCTCACCGGCGATGCGCTTACGGGCGCCGAGGCCGCGGCCAAGGGCTGGGCGACGCGCGCCTATCCGCTGGCCGCCCTCGAACGCGAGGTGCTGGCGATCGCCGAACGCGTGGCCAAGCTGCCGACCGAACTGGCCCAGATCAACAAGCGGTCGGTCCATCGCGCCATGGAGATATCGGGCATGCGCGCGGCCATCCGGGCCGGCACCGAGATCCAGGCGCTGGCCTTCCAAACGGCGCCGAGCAAGGAATACATGAGCCGCTTCCGGCGCGACGGGAAGAGCGTGTCCGACCTCTTGAGCGAGCGCGATTCGACTTTCGCCGATTATCGCGAACGCAAGAGCGATGGCTGAGCTCCCCGTCACCCTCGCCGACATACGGGCTGCCGCGGCGCGCATCGCGGGCGCCGTGGTCCGCACACCCTGCCTGCGCAGCGAGACCCTGTCGCGCATCGCCAGTGCCGATGTCTGGATCAAGTTCGAGAACCTGCAGTTCACCGCCTCGTTCAAGGAACGCGGCGCGCTCAACACCCTGCTGCAGTTGACCGACGACGAGCGCAGGCGGGGCGTCATTGCCATGTCGGCCGGCAACCATGCCCAGGGCGTCGCCTACCACGCCGGACGCCTCGGCATTCCCACCACCATCGTCATGCCCTCCTTCACGCCCAACACCAAGGTGAAGCACACGCGCAACCACGGCGCGCGCTTCGTGCTGGTGGGCGACACGCTGGCCGAGGCCGCGACCGAGGCGTACCGGATCGCCGCCGACGAAAAGCTCGTGTTCGTCCATCCCTACGACGATGCCCGCGTGATCGCGGGCCAGGGCACGATCGCACTGGAAATGCTTGAGGACGTTCCCGAGCTCGACACGCTGGTGATCCCGGTGGGCGGCGGCGGCATGATCGCGGGCTGTGCCGTGGCGGCGCGCGGCCTGAAACCCGACCTGAAAGTGATCGGCGTCGAATCGGCCGGCTATTCGGCGATGCGCCAGCTTCTGGCCGGCGAGCTGGTGACGGTAGGCGGCGACACCATCGCCGAAGGCATCGCCGTGCGCGACATCGGCCCGACGCCGCTTGCCATCGCGCGCGCGCTGGTCGACCACGTGCTCGCCGTCGACGAGGTGGCGATCGAACGCGCCATCGCGCTCTTCCTCGAAGTCGAGAAGACGGTGGCCGAGGGCGCGGGCGCGGCCGGTCTCGCCGCCCTCCTGGCCCATCCGCAGCATTTCACCGGCCGCAAGGTCGGCCTCGTGCTCTGCGGCGGCAATATCGACACCCGCCTGCTGGCCTCGGTCCTGCTGCGCGGGCTGGTGCGCGACGGCCGCATCGTGCGGCTGCGGCTCATGATCGGCGATGCCCCCGGCCAGCTCGCCCGGGTCGCCGGCCTGATCGGTGGCGCCGGCGGCAATATCGTGGAAGTGCTGCACCAGCGGCTGTTCGGCGTGGTTGCCAAGGCGACCGAACTCGACGTCACCGTCGAGACCCGCGACCGCGCCCATCTCGGCGAGCTACTCGCTGCGCTGCAGGCCGACGGTTTCAAGGTCCGGGTGCTGGAGGGCGCCGACGCTTAAAAGCGCCGCCTTACAACCCACCGCGCTGCGGGCTAAAAGGACGCCCATGTCCGCCAGCTCCTCCTATGTTCCTTCGCCCACCCCCGATCTTGCCCGCATCCAGCGCGCCCTGATCTCCGTCTCCGATAAGGAGGGCCTGGTGGAGCTGGGCAAGGCGCTGGCCGCCCACGGGGTGGAAATCCTCTCGACCGGCGGCTCAGCCAAGGCGCTGCGGGACGCCGGCCTGAAGGTCGTCGAGGTGAGCGACCACACGGGGTTCCCAGAGATCATGGACGGGCGCGTAAAGACCCTGCAGCCCGCGATCCACGGCGGCATCCTGGCGCGCCGCACCGATGACGGACACGCCAAGGCAATGGCCGATCACAAGATCGCCGGCATCGATCTCGTGGTGGTGAATCTCTATCCGTTCGAGGCCACCGTGGCGCGCGGCGCCGATTTCCCGACCTGCGTCGAGAACATCGACATCGGCGGCCCGGCGCTGATCCGCGCCTCGGCCAAGAACCACGACTTCGTCACCATCATCGTCGATCCGAAGGACTACGCTGCGGTGCTCGACGAGCTCGAGGCCAACAAGGGCGCCACCACGTTGGCGCTGCGCCGCAAGCTCGCCGCCAAGGCCTATGCCCGCACGGCGTCCTACGATTCGGCGATCGCGACCTGGTTCGCCAAGCAGGAGAACGACACCTTCCCCGAGCGGCTGACGATCTCGGCCGAGCGCGTGCAGACCTTGCGCTATGGCGAGAACCCGCACCAACAGGCAGCCTTTTACTCGGACGGCAGCAAGCGGCCGGGCGTCGCCACCGCGCGCATGGTCCAGGGCAAGGAGCTCTCCTACAACAACATCGGCGACACCGAAGCGGCCTACGAATGCGTCGCCGAATTCTCCGAATCGGCCATCGTCGTCGTGAAGCACGCCAACCCCTGCGGCGTCGCGGTCGACAAGGACCAGTACGCCGCCTACCTGAAAGCCTATGCCTGCGATCCGGTGTCGATCTTCGGCGGCATCGTCGCGGTCAACCGCACGCTCGAAGCCAGGACGGCCGCCGACCTGGTGAAGCTCTTCCTCGAAGTCGTGATCGCGCCCGATGCGACGCCTGAGGCGCTGGCCATCCTCGCCACCCGGAAGAACGTGCGCGTGCTGCTGGCCGGCACGCTTCCCGACCCGATGTCTCCCGGCATGACGATCAAGAGCGTGGCCGGCGGCTATCTGTTCCAGAGCCGCGACAACGGCCATCTGAAGAAGGCCGACCTCAAGGTCGTGACCCGGCGGGCGCCGACCGCCCGGGAACTCGACGACCTTATGTTCGCCTTCACCGTCTGCAAGCACGTGAAGTCGAATGCCATTGTCTATGCCAAGGACGGCGCCACGGTGGGCGTGGGCGCGGGCCAGATGAATCGCCGCGACAGCTCACGAATAGCCGCCATCCGCGCCGCCGAGGCGGGCGAAACGGCGGGGCTCAAGGTGAGTCCGGCCGTCGGCAGCGTGGTCGCGTCCGATGCCTTCTTCCCCTTCGCCGACGGCCTGCTGGCCGCCGCCGAGGCGGGCGCCACGGCGATCATCCAGCCCGGCGGCTCGATGCGCGACAAGGAAGTGATCGAGGCGGCCGACAACGCCGGCCTCGCCATGGTCTTCACCGGCATGAGGCACTTCCGCCATTAGGCGGCCCCGACCGAAAAGGCGCGCGGCAGCACCGAGACTTCCAGCGGCAGGCGGCCGACCGTCTCGCCGTCGAGATCGACCAGGGTCTCGACCGCGGACTCGAAACGGAACGAAGCACCCTGGCTCACCCGCACCTTGGGATGGTGGATGTGGGCGCCGCTGTAGAGCTTCGGCATGATCCCCAGCAGCACGCCCAGCCGCGAGACGTCGCCCATCTCGATCAGATCGAGAATGCCATCGTCGAATTTCGCGCCCGGCATCAGTTTCAAGCCACCGCCACCGTTCTCGGTGTTGGCCACCATGGCGGTGAACAGACGTCGTGTCCGAGGGACGTCGCCATCGATGGTGATAGCAATGTCGCGGGAGCTGTAGCCCAGGGTCACCACCGGGGTCATCAGCAGGTAGGCGATCTCGCCCAGCTTCTTCAGCCAGCGCGAGCGTGACGTCCGATGACTGATGGTGGCCGCTGCGCCCAGCGACACGATGAGGTAGCCGAAGCGGTCGACCGGCTGACCGGCGAGATCGACGCAGCGCACGCGCAACAGATCGACCGACCGTGTCACGGTACCGGCCGCCGCCTTGTAGGCCCCCATCGGATGCTCGAGGTGACCCAGCGCGCGGCAGAGTTCGTTGGCGGTGCCGGCGGGCACCGGACAGAGGACCACATCGGGCGCGCTGAGACGGCCCGACGGTTCGAGCAGACCGTTCAGTGTCTCGTTCACGGTACCGTCACCGCCCACGGCCACGAAACGACGGGCACCCTGTGCCAGCGCTTGTCGCGCAAGTGCGGTGGCATGACCCGGCGCTTCGGTGAACAACGGCCTGAAGGATCCGAGATGTGCCTTCAGTTGCATGGCAATTTCCGGCCACCGCCGCGCCGCACCTCCTTTGTTGGCGGCACGGTTGACGATCACGGCGAGACTGGATCGTTCGACCATGCTGGCATTCTGCTAGCATCGTGTCGCGACAGCCATACACGCTGCACAATGATTGTGCAGGAAACTTGCACCGCGTGGCCGGCTTGCATGCCAGGAAAGCGGACGCTTACCTCGACAGGAATTGACTCTGCCCTCAGGCGGAACCACATCTGCCACAGCGACACAGAATGAGTCGCGGGGGATTTCCTTTGTCCATATTTCGTCAACTCACCTTTGTCGTCGCCGCCCTTGCCTTCGCCGTGTCGCCGGCGATGGCGCAGGGCGGGCCGCCCGCCATGCCGGTCGGTGTCGCCGAACCGATCGCCAAGCGTGTCACCCAGTGGGACGAATACTCGGGCCGCTTCGAGCCGGTCGCCGCGGTCGAGGTCCGGGCGCGGGTTTCCGGCTTCATCGAAAAGTTGCACTTCCGTGACGGCCAGCTCGTCAATGTCGGCGACCTGCTGTTCACCATCGACAAGCGGCCCTACGAGATCGCCGTCGAAGTCGCCGAAGCCGAAGTCGCCCGCAACAAGGCCCAGGTCGAGCTGGCGGAATTGCAGGTCACCCGCGGTGCGTCGCTGATCGCCTCGCGCACCATCACCGAGGCGGAGAACGACTCGCGCAAATCGGGCCTTGCCGTCGCCCGCGCCCAGCTCAAGTCGGCAGAGGCGGCGCTGCGCAACGCCAAACTCAATCTCGACTGGACCGAGGTCCGGGCGCCGCTTGCCGGGCGCATCTCCGACCGCAAGGTCGATGCCGGAAACCTGATCGCCGGTGGCCAGAGCGGCGCCACGCTGCTCGCCACCATCGTCACCATCGACCCGATCCGTTTCGTGTTCGACATCTCCGAATCAGACTACATCCGCTACCAGCGCCTGTTCCTGTCGGGCTCGCGCCCGTCCGAGCGCGGCGATACCGTAATTCCGGTACGCATTCGCCTCGCCGACGAAGCCGACTGGACCCGAACCGGCAAGATCGACTTCGTCGACAACCAGCTCGGAGCCCGGTCCGGCACGATCCGCGCCCGCGCCATCCTCGAGAACGACGACCAGCTTCTGGCGCCCGGCATCTTCGGCCGGCTGCAGCTGTTCGGCGGCGAGTACGATGCCTTGCTGATCCCCGATTCCGCGGTCATCTCCGACCAGGCCCGCAAGATCGTGTTCACGGTAGGGCCCGACAACGTCGTGCAGGCCAAGCCGGTCGTGCTCGGGCCGCTGGTCGACGGCCTGCGCGTGGTGCGCAGCGGCCTCGCCGCGACCGACAAGGTGGTGCTCGACGGACTCGCCAACCCGATGGTGAGGCCGGGATCCAAGGTCGTGCCGCAGAAGGGCGCGATCGCGGCAAAGGCGCAATAGGCCATGATCCGCTTCTCGCATTTCTTCATCGACCGGCCGATCTTCGCCTCGGTCCTGTCGGTCATCATCGTGATCGTGGGCCTCATTGCCCAGCGCTCGCTGCCGGTGGCGGAATATCCCGAGATCGCGCCGCCCACGGTCAACGTGACCGCGACGTATCCCGGCGCCTCGGCCGAGGTCATCGCCGAAACAGTCGCCACGCCGCTCGAACAGGAGATCAACGGCGTCGACGACATGCTCTACATCAACTCGCAGTCGACCGGCGACGGACGTCTGTCGATCAACGTCGTGTTCAAGCCGGGCGTCAACATCGACCAGGCCCAGGTGCTGGTGCAGAACCGCGTCGCGGTCGCCCAGCCACGCCTGCCCGAGGACGTGCAGCGGCTCGGCATCGTGGTGCGCAAGGCCTCGCCCGACCTGATGATGGTCGTGCACATGACTTCGCCCGACGGCACGCGCGACCAGCAGTACATCTCGAACTACGCCACACTTTACGTGAAGGACGTGCTCGCCCGGGTCGATGGCGTCGGCAACGTGATCGTCTTCGGCGCGCGCGACTATTCGATGCGCGTCTGGCTCGACCCGGCGCGCGTCGCCTCGCGCAACCTGACGGCCACCGAGGTCGTCCTGGCGCTCCGCGCCGCCAACCTCCAGGTCGCCGCCGGCGCCATCAACCAGGCGCCCGCGGTCTCGCCCGGTGCCTTCACGCTGTCGGTGCAGACCCTGGGCCGGCTGAGTTCACCCGATCAGTTCGAGAACATCGTGATCCGCGCCGAGCCCGACGGCTCGGTGACCCGGCTGCGCGATGTCGCCCGGGTCGAGCTGGGCGCGCAGGACTACACGCTGAACGCCTATCTCAACAACAAGAACGCCACGGCGCTTGCCATCTTCCAGCGCCCGGGCTCCAACGCGCTTTCGACCGCCGAGGGCGTCAAGGCGGAGATGGAGCGTCTCAAGAAGGTCTTCCCGAGCGGCATCGACTATTCCGTCGTCTACAACCCGACCGAGTTCATCCAGGCCTCGGTCGATGCGGTGATCAAGACGCTGTTCGAGGCGCTGATCCTGGTCGTGTTCGTGGTGATCCTGTTCCTGCAGACCTGGCGGGCCGCGATCATTCCCATCCTTGCCATCCCGGTGTCGCTGATCGGCGCCTTCGCCGTCATGTCGGCCGCCGGCATTTCGTTCAACACCCTGTCGCTGTTCGGTCTGGTGCTGGCGATCGGCATCGTGGTCGACGACGCCATCGTCGTGGTCGAGAACGTCGAGCGCTACCTTGCCCAGGGCATGTCTCCCAAGGAGGCGGCGCACAAGACCATGGACGAGGTCGGCGGCGCGCTGATCGCCATCTCGCTGGTCCTGATCGCGGTGTTCCTGCCGACCGCCTTCATCACCGGCCTGCAGGGCACCTTCTACAAACAGTTCGCCATCACCATCGCGGCCTCGACTGCGATCTCGGCCTTCGTATCGTTGACGCTGTCGCCCGCGATGGCCGCGCTGCTGCTGAAAAGCCATGCCCTGTCGCATATCGAGAAAGCCAAGCCCGGCCTGCTCGACCGGCTCGCCTGGCCGATGCACTGGTTCTTCGGTCATTTCAATCGCGGTTTCGAATGGCTGGCGGACTTCTACGGCCGCTCGACCGCCGTCCTGATTCGCAAGGGCTTCATCATGCTGGTGATCTACGCCGGCCTGGTGCCGCAGCTCGACCGCTCCTATCTGATCGCGGCCATGCAGTTGCCGGCCGGCGCCACGCTCGAGCGGGCCGACGCGCTGGTGCGGCAGGCGACCGACATCATCGTCTCGCGCCCCGGCGTCAAGGACGCGGTGGCCTTCGTCGGCTTCGACGGCGCCACCTTCACCAATGCCCCCAACACCGGCGTGATCTTCGTCACTCTGAAGCCGTTCGCCGAGCGGCCGGGCATCACCAAGGACATGATCCTGGCCGACCTGCGCGGGCGCATGTTCGCCCTGCGCGAAGCCTTCGTGTTCGTGCTTGAGCCGCCCTCGGTCCCCGGCATCGGCACGGGCGGCGGATTGAAGGGCTATGTCCAGGACCGCGCCGCGCGCGGCCTGCCCGCGCTCGAGGGCGCCACCTGGGCACTGGCCGGCGCTGCCGGACAGACCCCCGGCCTCACCCAGGCCTTCACGTTGTTCAGCACGCGCACGCCGCAGATCTATGCCGACATCGACCGCACCAAGGCCGAGCAGTTGGGCGTGCCGATCAGCTTCGTCTTCCAGACCCTTTCGATCTACATGGGGTCGGCCTTCGTCAACGATTTCAACATCCTCGGCCGCACCTATCGCGTGACCGCCCAGGCCGACAACCCCTATCGCCTGACGTTGCGCGACGTCGCCAACCTCAAGACGCGCAGCGTGAGCGGCGAGATGGTGCCGATCGGCTCGGTCGCGACCTTCCAGGACACGACCGGCCCCTACCGCGTGGCGCGCTACAATCTTTATCCGGCGGCGGAGGTCCAGGTCGGGCTGCAGCGTGGCTTCTCGTCGGGTCAGGGCATCGCTGCCATGGAGACACTGGCCGAGCGCGTCCTGCCCTCCGGCTTCGGCTTCCAATGGACGGAGATCGCGCTCCAGGAGAAGCTCGCCGGCAACACCGCCATCCTGGCCTTCGGCCTGGCCGTGGTGTTCGTGTTCTTGCTGCTGGCGGCGCTCTACGAGAGCTGGCTGCTGCCGCTCGCGGTCATCCTGATCGTTCCCATGTGCGTTCTGGCGGCCATGATCGGCGTCAACCTTCGTGGCCTCGACCGCAACATCCTGGTCGAGATCGGCCTGGTGGTTCTGGTGGGCCTTGCGGCCAAGAACGCCATCCTGATCGTGGAGTTCGCCAAGCAGGCGCACGAGCAGGGCATGAGCCGCTACGACGCCGCTGTCACCGCGGCCAAGACCCGTCTGCGGCCCATCCTGATGACTTCGCTCGCCTTCATCCTGGGTGTGGTGCCGCTGGTCATCAGCGAGGGCGCCGGCGCCGAGATGCGCCAGTCGCTGGGCACCGCTGTGTTCGCCGGCATGCTGGGCGTCACGATCTTCGGCCTGATCTTCACCCCGGTTTTCTACGTGATCTGCACCGGCCTGGCGGAGCTGCGCTTCAAATGGCGCAAGCAGCAGATCAAGCCCGACTTCAGGCCGGATTCGGCCTGAGCATGCGGTGCAGGTCGAGCACTGGCGGATCGCGGCCCAACTGCGACAGCAGCGTGTGGACCTGCGCGCGATGATGGGTCTGGTGATTGAAGAAGTGCGGCAGCAGGACGTCGAGCGGGTCCTCTGACACGAAGCCGGCATTGTTGACGTAGCGAATCGTGCCAGCCGTGAAATCGGGCGGCAGGTTCGAGAAGAATGTCTCGATGCGGGTGTCCATTGCCGCGCGCGCCGAGCGCAGGGCGGCAAAGTCCTCGTGCAGGATCGCGCCGAGATCGGTCGAGGGATGGTTGCCGCCCTCGAAGCGGGTCATCCAGATACGGTCGCCCAGCAACAGGTGGTTAAGTGTGCCATGGACGCTCCCGAAGAACGCCCCGAGGTCGCGCCGGCGCTCCTCGTCTCGGAGCGCGGCGCAGGCCTCGTAGAGCGTCTCGTTGGCCAGCCGGTTGTAGCGGGCGTAGTGGCCCCAGGGCGCGACCATGTGCCTTGATCAGCGGGCGGCCGACGACATCCAGCGCGCCAGATCGCGGATCAGGGTGGCGACGACCCGACCGCGGAGACGGTGCGCCTGGGTCGCGTAGGCCTGGACTTCGGGGATCGTGGGATAGGGGACAGCAAACATGGAAATCTCCTTCAAGGTTGAAAAGAACATAATTCCTGTCCTTTAGTTCGTTAATCCGTATATATTGACGAACACTGATGAATATTATTCACTAATTAGGCAATGATCGGTCATGCCAGCGAAATGGCGGCCTTCGTGCGGGTCGTCGAGGCCAAGGGCTTTTCCGCCGCCGCGACAGGCCTCGGCCTCTCGCCGTCCGCCGTCAGCAAGCTGGTGACGCGGCTGGAAACGCGGCTGGGCGTCCGCCTGCTGCAGCGTACGACCCGGGCGCTCCATCTCACGGCCGAGGGCGAGGCCTTCTATGAAGCCGCGCGGCGGATCGTGAGCGCGATCGAGACCATCGAGGAGCAGATCTCGGTCCAGCGCGGCACGCCACATGGCCTGCTCCGCGTCACCACCTCGCTCGCCTTCTCGACCCACCAGCTCGCGCCCGTGATTCCGGAGTTCATGGCGCGCCATCCGCTGGTGGAGATCGAGCTGCTGCCGACCGACCGCGTGGTCGACATGGTCGAGGAGGGCGTCGACATCGCCATCCGTATCGGTCGGCTGGCCGACACCAGCTTCATGGCGCGCAAGATCGGCGAGGACAAACGCCTGATCTGTGCCGCACCTGCCTACCTCGCGCACCACGGCACGCCGCGCCGCCCGGAAGAGTTGACGCGGCACAACTGCATCGTCTCGCGGGAGCGGCCCCACCTCAACCGCTGGCAGTTCCGCGTCGACAATCAGATTCGCGAGATCGAGGTTGCGGGACGGGTCGCCGTCAGCGAGGGCGAGATGCAGATGCAGCTCGCCCTGCAGGGCATCGGCATCGTGCGCCTGACGCGGCTCACCATGGCCCAGGCCATTCGCGACGGCGCCCTGGTACCGCTGCTGAGCGACTTCTCGGCCGACGAGCCGGTGCCCATCCACGCCGTCTACCCGCACCGCCGGCACCTCGCGCCCAAGGTCCCGGCCTTCGTCAATTTCCTGATCGAGAAGTTTACGCCGCCGCCATGGGAAATATGAGCGGAGGCGTAATATAGTGGCGACAACCAATCCGGAGGAAACCATGGCTGACGCTATCGACGACCGGCCGGTCGCGTGCTCAAGGGCAAGGACGATCTGCGCGCCCACTTCGCCGACAAGTCCAAGGCGCATCGCGAGGCGCGCTTTTCCGAGGCGCGCATCCATCGCGCCGGCGACAAGCTGTTCGGCACCTTTCGCGTCACCGGCATCGACCACGCCGGTCGCGCCTTCGACCGTTACGGCATCGACTTGTACGAGGTGAAGGACGGCAAGATTGCACTCAAGGACAGCTACCTGAAGGCCGAGTGAAGATGGGCAACGACACGGTCCTCTGGGCAGTCGACCGCCGTGGCGTGGCCACGGTCACACTGAACCGGCCGCAAGTGAACAACGCCTACAATGGCGATCTGATCGACGGTCTGCATGCCGGGATGGATGCGCTCGGCCGCGAAGCAGGTCTCCGCCTCGTCGTGCTGCGCGGCAATGGAAAACATTTCCAGGCCGGCGCGGATCTCGCATGGATCAGCGGTGTCGCGAAACAATCACCGGCCGAGAACGAGCAGGTGAGCCGGCTCACTGCCGAGGCGATCCGCCGGCTCGACACCTGCCCGGTGCCGACCCTGGCCCTCGTCCAGGGCGGCTGCTTCGGCGGCGGCACCGGCATTGCCGCCGCCTGCGATGTCGTCGTCGCCAGCGAAGACGCGATCTTCTCCATTGCCGAAACGCGCTGGGGCCTGATGGCGGGCATCATCCTCCCGCAGCTCTGCCAGGCCATGGGCGTACGCCAGGTCCGGCGCTATGCCCTCACCGGCGAGCGCTTTGGCGCGCAGGAGGCCCGCCGACTCGGCCTCGTGCACGAAGTCTGCCCGACCGGCGGCCTTGAGGAGGCAGGGAACAAGATCGTCGAGGCCGTGCTGATGAATGCGCCCGTCGCCACGTCGGCCACCAAGATGCGTTCCCTCGCCGCCGCGCATTCATTCGTCGATGACGGCGAGCTGCGCGACCTGATCGACGAACACGCCCGCACCCGCCAGCAGGCCGAGGCGACGGAGGGCCTCGCCAGCTTCCGCGAGAAGCGCAAGCCGGCGTGGTATCCGGGCTGAGTCTTCGCCGGCGGCTTACAGCCCCTCGAACAGCGCCGTGCTGACGTAGCGTTCGGCAAACGACGGAATGATCACCACGATGCGCTTGCCGGCCGCTTCCGGCCGGGCACCGATCTTCAATGCGGCCGCCACGGCCGCGCCCGAGGAAATGCCCACGGGAATGCCTTCCATCGAGGCCATGTCGCGGGCGGCCTTGAAGGCGCTCTCGTTGTCGATCTGCACGACCTCGTCGATCACCTTGCGATCGAGGATGTCGGGGACGAAGCCCGCGCCGATCCCCTGGATGGGATGCGGCGAGTGCTTGCCGCCGGACAGCACCGGGCTCAATGCCGGTTCGACTGCGATCACCTTCAGCCCCGGCAGGCGTGGCTTCAGCGTCTCGCCCACCCCGGTGATGGTGCCGCCGGTGCCGACGCCGGCCACGAAGAAATCGAGCTTGCCGTCGCAGTCCTTCCAGATCTCCTCCGCGGTGGTGCACTTGTGCACGGCGGGGTTGGCCGGGTTCTGGAACTGCTGCGGCATGAAGCTGTTGGGAATTTCCTTCAGCAGCTCCTCGGCCCGAGCGAGCGATCCGTTGATGCCCTTTTCACGCGGCGTCAGTTCAAGCTGGGCGCCCAGGATCGCCAGCATCTTGCGCCGCTCGACCGACATGGAATCGGGCATGGTGAGGATGATGCGATAACCGCGGGCGGCGGCCACGAAAGCGAGACCGATGCCGGTGTTGCCCGACGTCGGCTCGATGATGGTGCTGACGCCGGGCACGATCTTGCCGGTTTTCTCGGCGGCATCGATCATGGCCAGGCCGATGCGGTCCTTTACCGAGGCCAGCGGGTTGAAGAATTCTAGCTTGGCCAGGATCTCGGCCTTGACGCCGTCGCGCTTGGGAAGCCGGTTGAGCCGCACCAGCGGCGTGGCGCCAATCGTCTCCGTGATGTTGGCGTAGATGCGGCCGCGGAACTCGGGCGATTGAGCCATGTCGAACTCTCCCAGGCGGTTATTCTGCCGCCTGCTTCTGCGCAGTGCGGTCGGGCGTCAGGCTGTAGGTCGTGAACTGCTTGTTCAGCGCCGGCATCGGGCAGGCTTCCAGGTGGCCCTCGCCGGGCCGCATCAGGATCATCGCCGTCGTCGCCGTGATGACGCCGCGGGTGTTGGGTCGTGGCGGCCGGCACACCGAGTAGGGCGTGCCCCATGTGTCGAAGAAAGCGCTGCGCAGATCGTCCAGCGTGAGCTTGCCGCGCTTCGGCGCGAGCTGGTCGCGTACCCGCTTGTCGCGATAGACCGAATCGGGCGTCTCGGCGAGGCCTGTGTCCTTGACCCTGGCGCGCGCCGACTCGGCGATCCAGTGGTTGGCATGGACGTAGAGACCGCGGTCGGGCGCCAGCCAGAAGGTGTCGTCGGGCGCGCATTCGAAGCCGAAGGCCTCGCCGCCGCCATCGCTCGTCGCGTGGCTGATGGCCATGTGATTGGATCCGGGCTTGGGCGTCGAGACGATCGTCTGAACGGCGAGCGCCAAGTGGGAGGCTTCCAGCACCTTGCGGCGGATGAAGGGCAGCGGCACGCCGGTGCCGCGCTGATAGTCGCGATCGCATTCGAGCGCGTTGGCGGTGAGGCCGATGCCGGCCGAGTTGAGTCCCGAGCGGGCAAGGCCGCCGGCTTCGGTGAAGGTGAGAATATCGGGCCCGTCGTCGCGGCGGATGCGCAGCATCACGCCCGTTTCGGCGCATTCGGCGCGCCAGTCCCAGTTCTGGCCGTGCAGCAGCACGCCATCGGCGCTGGCTTCGGGCAACGCCAGCGCCGCCGTACAGCCGTCGGGGAAGTGCTGGGCGGCCTTCTGGCGCCGCGCCGCCGCCACCATCTCGGTGCGGGCGTTCATCAGCATCACCGCGGCGAAAGGCTCGCCCGCACCTTCGGCGATACCGCGCATCTCCTCGACATACGCCGGGTCGAACCGCTCGATTGCCGGCACCATCGCCTCGGCGCGGCGCTCCAGTTCCTTCCAGTCGACGCCGCTTGCGAGCAGCGACTCGGCATACATCCTGGCGCCGCGCGTCAGCCGGTCGGCTGCAGCCTTGCCGTGCGTCCGGCCGCGTTCGCGCGGACTGCCCGCAAGCTCGATCAGCGGGAAGGGGCTGTAGTCGGCCATGGTCTCACCCGAACAGTCGTGGCGTCAGGCCTGGCCCAGCAGGGCCTGGCGGAAGCGGTCCTTCAGATGCGCACCGTCCTGCGGCGGCATGACGAACTCGAGCTTCTCGACCATCACCTTCACCAGCCGGAACACCGGGCCCTTCTTGGTGCGGAGATCGTTGACGAGCTGGGCGACGTCGGCCTGTTCGGTCACGGTACCGGTGTCGGCGATGCCGCAGCCCCTGGCGATCATGGCGAGATCGGCGCCGGCACCCGAGTTGATCGGGCCGTTGTTGCGCGGGCTGGTGTGACTGGCCTGATTGCCCGTCTCGCCGAACTTCTCGTTGTCGAGCACACAGATCGCGAGATTGTCGGGCTGCTGCGCGGCAACGGTGGCGAGCGCGCTCAACGTCATCATCAGGTCGGCATCGCCGGTGATCACCAGCACACGCTTTGTCGGCTGGGCCAGCGCGAGGCCAAGACCCATCGGCACCGTACCGCCCATCGCGCCCCACAGCGGCATGTTGAGCGGACGGTCCCCGGCGTTGGTGATGTCCCAGTTCGAGGAGCCGAGGCCTGCAATCACCAGCAGGTCGCCGTCGGCGCCGTCGAGGATCTTCTTGACCAGCGGGCGACGCTGGAGCGTGGCTTTGCTCATGTTACTTCTTCCCGCCCCTACTTCTTTCCAAACGTCTTGATGCCGATCAGCTTCTGGCGCAGCAGCACCGCAACCGCCTGGCCGCCGTTGAAGGCCGAACGTGCGGCGTGATCGACGGTCTGCTTTACCTCGTCGGCCTTGTCGACCGACATGACCAGCACGCCCATCGCTTCCAGCACCTTGGGCGTGCCCTGGCCCATCGGGTACTGCCACGAATTGAATTCGCCCGGCTCGCCGCGCATCGTGATCAGGGTCAGGAACGGAAAGCGCAGCGTCTTGGTGAGACCCATCAGGTTGATGGTGTTGCCGACACCCGAGCTCTGCATCAGCAGCACCGAGCGCTGGCCGCCCAGCCAGGCGCCGGCGGCGAGGGGAATGCCTTCCTCCTCGGTCGTGAGCGCCACGGTGCGGATGGAATTGGATTTCTGGCAGGCTTCGATCAGTCTTCCATGCCCGGCATCGGGCACATGATAGACCTGCTTGATGTCATGATCCTGCAGGGTCTCGAAAATCTGGTCGCGCCAATCGATCGGCGTCACGGCGTTCATGTTTCTCCACTCAAAACGGCTTAAGCACCACGAGGAATACGATAGCGATCATCAACACCGTCGGCACCTCGTTCCACCAGCGATAATAGCTGGCAGGCCGCGTGTTTCGGTCTGCCTCGAAGGTCTTGCGCCAGCGGCCGTAGAGGTGATGCACGCCGGTCAGCAGCAGGACCAGCGCAATCTTGGCCTGGAACCAGCCGGCGCCCCACCAGTCGCCGCGCCAGGCCAGCAGCAGCCCCAGGATCCAGACCGCGCCCTGGGCCGGCTCCATGATGGCGTAGACCAGGCGTCGCTCCATGATCTTGAAGGTCTCGCTCTGCTTGGATCCCTTCTCGGCATCGGCGTGATAGACGAACAGGCGCGGCAGATAGAGCAGCCCCGCCATCCAGGCGATGACGGCCACGATGTGCAGCGCCTTCAGGACCTCGTAGAGCATCACACCGCTCCGGAGACGAGGGGGCAGCCGCGGTGCTGCTGGCCGCACGGCATGGCCGTCGCGCCATGGCAGACGGCGACTTTGGGCTCGGCGAGGACCGCGCGCACGCGATCGGCGAGGCCCGCGATGAACAGCGGATGGGTACCCACCGTCGGCACCCTGATGTAGGCCGGCACCCCGCACTCCCCGGCAACGCGGCGATAGTCGATGTCGAGCTCGACCAGGGTCTCGGAATGCTCCGACACGAAGGCCAGCGGATAGAGCACGATGGCCTTGCCGTCCTGGCCGGCACGCTTGACCTCGGTGTCGGTCGACGGTCCGATCCATTTCAGCGGGCCCACCCGGCTCTGGTAGCACACCGACCAGTCGAGCCCGCCTATCCGGTCGGCGATCGCCTTGGCCGTGCGCTCGACCTGGACCTGATAGGGATCGCCGCGCTGGATGATCTTTTCCGGCAGGCCATGGGCCGAGAACAGCACGCGGACCGGCCTGTCGCCCGCTTCAGCGAGCCCCTGCTTCAGAAGATCGACCGATGCCGCGACAAAGCCCGGCTCGTCGGGATAGCAGCACACGGCCTGCGTCGGGACCACGAGCTTCGCCGCCGCCACGGCCGCCTTCCAGGTCTTGATCGAGGAGCCGGTCGTGGTGGTCGAGAACTGCGGATAGAGCGGCAGCAGCACGATGCGGTCGGGGCCAAACTTCTTCACCGAGCGCACCACCGCCTCGGTCATCGGGTGCCAGTAGCGCATGCACACATAGCCGCGCCATTCGTGCCCGCCGCCGAGCGCCTCCTCCAACGCACGGGCCTGGGCTTCGGTCTGGCCGAGGATGGGCGAGCTGCCGCCGATCTGGTCGTAGATCTTCTTGGCCTTGGGCGCGCGCCGACTGGAGATGAAGCTGGCCAACGGCAGGCGCAGGAACGACGGCAGCGAGATGATCGCCGGATCGCTGAAAAGGTTTTTCAGGAAGGGCTGCACCGCCTCGGGCGAATCGGGGCCGCCGAGATTGAACAGGATGATGGCAACTTTCATGCGCCGGGCTTCCAGCTTCGGACGATCTCGACCAGGCGCGCGACATTGTCGGGGGGCGTCTGCGGCACCACGCCATGCCCGAGGTTGAACACGAACGACCCGTGGCCAAGCTTGTCGAGGATGCGCGTCGCCTCGCGTTCCATTGCCGTGCCGCCGGCCACCAGCATGATCGGATCGAGGTTGCCTTGCAGGCAGATGTGCGGCTGCAATTCCTTGGCGGCCCAATGTGCGCCGACGCCGGTGTCGATCGACAGGGCGGAAAAAGTATCCGGGCGGCGATACATCAGCATCGCCGGCCCGACGGCGCGCGGAAAGGCGATGACGGGAATCCCGGGATGACGCTCACGCAATCCCTTGGCGATGCGCACCATCGGATCGAGCGACCAATGAAAAAGTTGCTCCTCGGGCAGAACGCCCGCCCACGAATCGAAGAGCTGCACCGCATCGACGCCGGCCTCGACCTGGTAGGCCAGATGGTCGACCACGGCCTCGACCAGGAGATCGATGAGCAGCCTGAAAGATTCGGGATGCTTGTAGGCCCACAACTTTACCTTGGCGAAGTCCTTGCTGCCGCTGCCCTCGATCATGTAGCAGGCGAGCGTGAACGGTGCGCCGGCAAAACCCAGCAGTGCGGTTTCCCGTGGCAGCGCTGCACGGGTCTGCCGGATTGCCTCGTATACCGGCGCCAGATGGTCGGAGATGCGGGCGCGGGAGAGGCGTCCGAATTGTGAGGGGTCGGTCAGCGCCTCGAGTTTCGGACCCTCGCCCTCCTCGAACCAGACCTTTTGGCCGAGCGCGTCGGGTACGACGAGGATGTCCGAAAAGATGATCGCGGCATCGAGCCCGAACCGGCGGATCGGCTGCAGCGTCACCTCGACCGCCTTGTCCGGCGTGTAGCAGAATTCGAGGAAGGATTTTGTCGTCGCGCGAACGGCGCGATACTCCGGCATATATCGCCCGGCCTGTCGCATCAACCAGACCGGTGGCGTCGGAAAGCGCGTTCCGGCCAATGTCTGCAGAAACTTTCCCGGTGCTTCCACGCGGCTCAACTCTTGTCCCTCATGCTTCCTCTTACTCTAATCTTAATAGGTAGTAGCAGTAGTAGGGCCTGTGGCATGTGGGGATGCGCCCTATTGGACTCTTCTCCCCAGGGGGCTGTGGACCGGCCAGGGCCGGTTTCGGCTGGTTGGTCGGGCTGATTCCCGATTCGCAGGTCATTCCTCCCAAGTTGTCCGCAAGGGACGAATAGTTGGAGGGCAAAGGCGAGTCGGGTCCTGAATCGGCCGGTTTGGGCGGAGCCCGCCATCTGTCCCCGCGATGTCTGCGCCAATCCCGCGTTTCTCCCGGCCGGACTGTGGGGTAAAACACACCGTGGCAAACCGTAATTTTCACGTTCATCTCGTGTCCGACTCCACCGGTGAAACGGTGTCCAGCGTCGCGCGCGCCTGCCTGGTTCAGTACGAGGGCATCTTCGTTCAGGAGCATGTCTGGTCCCTGGTGCGCACGCGGGGGCAGATGGAAAAGGTCGTACAGGCGGTCGAACGCGACCGAGGTCCCGTCCTTTATACGCTGGTCGACCAGGATCTGCGCGATCTCGTGCGCGATCACTGCCGGCGGCTGCAGCTTCCCTGCGTCGGCGTTCTCGACCAGGCGATGAGCGTGCTTGCCGTCCATTTTCATTCCAAGAGCGAGCAATGGCCGGGCCGCCAGCATCAGCTCGACGAAGGCTATTTCGATCGCATCGACGCCATGCATTTCACGCTGGCGCACGACGACGGTCAATCGACGCACGATCTGGAGGACGCCGACGTCATCCTGGTCGGACCGTCGCGGACGTCCAAGACCCCAACCTGCGTCTATCTCGCCAACCGCGGCGTGCGGGCGGCCAATGTGCCACTGGTGCCGGAGGTGCCGCCACCGCAGGAACTCGAGGACGCCAAGCGCCCTCTGATCGTGGGGCTGATTACCGATCCCGAGCGGCTGGTGCAGATCCGGGTAAACCGTCTGCGCCTGCTGCAGCAGGAAACCGAAACCGAATACACCGACATGGAACAGGTGCAGCGCGAGATCCAGGATGCCCGCCGCCTCTATGCGCGGCGCAAGTGGGTGACGATCGATGTCACGCGGCGGTCGATCGAGGAAACTGCGGCGGCAATCCTGCAGATGCTGGCGACGCGCCGCGAACAGAGACTGCAAACGAGTTAGGTGGTCGGCACAACGAGGGAGCGGATCATGGACGTTCGTCTCATTGCGGTTGGTCTGATTTTTGCTGGTTTTTCGGCGCACGCGGCGAATGGCATCGATGTCAAACGCGGCGTGGATGCCATGATCTTCGGCAACTGCGTGCCGAGCATGGTCGTGGAGAACAAGTCGGCGGAGACCATCGACTATCTTCAGGTCGATGTCGCGGTGGCGCTGGGCAATGGCCAGGAACGCATCGTCGAACTCAAGTCGGCCTATCGTGAAGGCGTACTTTACCCCATTGCCCCAGGAGGGACGGCGGTCTTGAAACAGCATCTCGATACTTCGGCGGCCCTTGGTGCTGCCTGTGGTGACGTCAAGTCGCGCCGCGTGCTGCGTACGATCTGTGAAGCTTCGGGCGGCAAGGCCTGCACCTCGTCGGTTTCGGTGCAGCCATGATCCGGAGAAGAAAGCTTCTGGTCGCTGCCGGCACAACCGTGCTGGCGGCACCTGCGATCGGACCGGCTTTTGGACAGGGTGCCTATCCCAACAAGCCGCTGAAGGTGATCGTGCCTTATCCGCCGGGTGGCGGCACCGACGGGCTCGGGCGCATCACTTCGGAGTTTCTGTCGCAGAAACTCGGGCAGCCGATCGTGGTCCAGAACATCGGCGGCGCTTCCGGGACGACGGGCTCCGAGGTTGTGCGGCGGTCCGATCCCGACGGCTATACGCTGCTGTTCAACGCCAGCCTGTTCGTGCTTGGCAAGACCATCCTGCCATCCTGTCCCTACGAGCCGCAGACCGACTTCCGCGCCATCGCCCAGGCCGGCGAAGCGCCGCTGGTGCTGCTCGCCAACCTCAATGTGCCGGGCACCGACTATGCCAGCACGATGGACGCCATCGCCAAGGACCCGAAGAAGTTCTTCTTCGCGCTCTCGTCCGGGGGATCGGCCGGGCACATTGCGACGCTCGAGTTCCTGAAGAAGACCAAGCTGCCGCTCGACACCATCCTCTACAAGGGCACGGCGCCAGCCAATGCCGACCTCCTGAGCGGCAGCGTGCAGCTCTTCATGGACCCCTGGACCGCGCTGCTGCCGCTTGCCACGTCGGGCAAGGCGCGCGGCCTGTTCGTCACGTCCAGGCAGCGTACGCAGCTTGCGCCCAACATCCCGACCAGCGACGAGGTAGGGCTGAAGGATTTTACGCCGAGCTCGTGGTACGGCCTGTGGGCGCCCAAGGACACGCCAGATCCTGTCGTCGATCGCGTCGCCGCCGCCATGGCCGAGGTCTCCAAGGACGCCACCTTCCTCGCCAGGACGGCATCGCTCGGCATTGTGCCAACGGCGCGCGGGCCGAAGGAGTTCGCTGCCTACATCAAGCAGGAAGTCGAAACCAACACGGCCCTCCTGAAGGAAGCGAACTACAAGCCGGAGTGATGGCCTTCCGTCGTCTCCAGGCGGAGTAATCTCCGCCTGGAGACGACGGAAGATTATTCCGCAGCCTTGGCCAACGGTTCGAATCTCGCGTCGAAGGTACGGATGGACTTTTCGACGGCCTCGGCGACCTGCTTGAGCTTTTCCTGGTTAACGACCTTGAGGCCGAACAGGTCCTTCACATAGAACACGTCGACCGCGCGCTCGCCGTAGGTCGTGATGTGGGCCGAGGCGATCTGCAGGTTGAGACGCGTCAGCGCGCGCGTGACGACGTGCAGGAAGCCCGGCCGGTCGCGGCCGTTGACCTCGATCACGGTGAAGGTGTCGGAAGCGTTGTTGTCGATCAGCACGCGCGGCTCGACCGTGAACACCTGGTCGCGCTTCGGCCATGAGCCGCGCTGGGCGGCGAGTTCGCCCTGGATGTCGAGGCGGTTGGAAAGCGCCAGCTCGACCCGGGCGGCGAGCCGCGCCAGGCGCTGTGGATCGTCGAACGGCTTGCCCTCGAGGTCCTGGATCCAGAAGGTGTCGAGCGCCATGCCGTTGGCCAGCGTGAAGATCTTGGCGTCGACGATGTTGGCGCCGCTCACCGCCATGGCGCCGGCGAGGCGCGCGAACAGGCCGTGGGTATCGAGCGTGTAGATCGTGATCTCGGTGACCGAACGCCCGGCATCGACGCGATGTTCCAGGGCGAGCGCCTGGCCGTTACGCTCGGCGCCGCGCACCAGCCCGGCCTGGCGGGCAAGTGAATCGGCGTCGAACGACAGCCAGTAGGGCGCGTAGCCGCGGGCGAAGTGTTCGTCCTTCTCGGCGTCGCTCCAGCCCGTCAGGCGCTCGGCCACGTCGGCCTGGACCTGCTTGATGCGTTCGGCACGACCGCCGGCCAGCGTGCCGCCGGACAGCACCTGTTCGGCGGCGCTGTAGAGCTGGCGCAGCAGCGCCGCCTTCCAGCCGTTCCACACGTTGGGGCCGACGGCGCGGATGTCGCAGACCGTCAGCACCAGCAGCAGACGGAGCCGCTCCGGCGACTGCACCAGGCCGGCGAAGCTCTCGATGGTCTTGGGATCCATCAGGTCGCGCTGGAAGGCGGTGCCCGACATGGCGAGGTGATAGCGCACCAGCCAGGCCACGGTTTCGGTCTCGGCGGCGCTGAGGCCAAGACGCGGCCCGATCTGCAGGGCCACATCGGCGCCCAGCGCTGAATGATCGCCACCGCGGCCCTTGGCGATGTCGTGCAGCAACACCGCCAGATAGAGCACCGGTCGAGAGAGGATCTTGTGCACCACGTCGGCCGAAAGCGGATGGTCTTCCTTCAATTCGCCCGATTCGATCCGCGCCAGGATGCCGATGGCCCGGATCGTGTGCTCGTCGACAGTGTAGGTGTGATACATGTCGTGCTGCGTCTGCGCCACGACGCGGCCGAAGTCGGGTATGAAGCGGCCGAATACGCCGGCCTCGTTGAGGCGCCGGAGCGTCGTCTCCGGATCGTGCCGCGACGTCATCATCTCCATGAACAGGCGATTGGCCTCGGGGTCGGCGCGCAGACGATCGACCAGCCGGATGTTCTGGGTGATGAGGCGAAGCGTTGCCGGATGGATGTCGAGTCCGTTTTCCTGGGCGACATAGAACAGCCGCAGGATCGCCACCGGGTCGTTGGCGAAGGCGTCGGGCGATGCGACGGCCAGGCGCTCGCCGTCGAGCTTGAAGCCCGCGAGCTGGCGCGGGCGCAGCGTTTGCCAGAGGGCGGCGAGCTTGGGTTTGCGCTTGTGGCTGTCCTCGAGGGCGGAGATGAAGATGCGCGTGAGGTCGCCCACGGTCTTGGCATGCAGGTAGTAGTGTTTGGTGAAACGCTCGACGCCGCGGCTGCCGGGACGGTCCTGGTAACCCAGCCGCCCGGCGATCTCGCGCTGGAGGTCGAACGACAGGCGGTCGTCGGCGCGGCCCGTCAGATAGTGGACGTGGCAGCGCACCGTGGTGAGGAAGCGCTCGGCGCGCTCGAACAGGCGCGCCTCTTCCTTGGTCAGCACGCCCTTGGCCACGAGGTCGGCGGGCTCGCTCACGCGATAGAGATACTTGGCGATCCAGAACAGCAGGTGCAGGTCGCGCAGGCCGCCCTTGCCCTCCTTGACGTTGGGCTCGACGACGTAGCGCGAATCGCCCATGCGCTGGTGGCGCTGGTCGCGTTCGGCGAGCTTGGCCTCGACGAAGTCGCGGCCGTCGCCGGTGTAGAACTTCTGCGCAAAACCCCTCAGCAATTCGTCGAACAGTTCGCGGTCGCCCCACAGGTAGCGCATCTCGAGCAGCGCCGTGCGGATGGTCTGGTCGTTCTCGGCATAGCGCAGGCTCTCGGCCACGGTGCGGGTGGCATGGCCCACCTTCAGGCCGAGATCCCACATCAGGTAGAGCATGAACTCCACGATCTGCTCGCCCCTGGGCGTCTGCTTGTAGGGACGCAGGAACAGGAGATCGAGGTCGCTGAGCGGCGCCAGCTCGCCGCGGCCGTAGCCGCCCGTCGCCACCACGCCCAGCCGCTCGGCGGTGCTGGGATTGGCGGCGGGATAGGCGTAGCGGTCGGCAAAGTCGAACAGGACCCTGACGAGCTGGTCCATCAGGTAGGAGGTGGCGGCCAGCACGGCCGGTCCGTCGTTGCGCAGCGGGCCGGGCTCCTCGAAGCGGCGGCGAATTTCCGCCCGGCCTTTGGTCAGCGCGTCGCGCAGCAGCGCCAGCACCGGAGGCCGGGGCGGCTCGCCGCCCGAAGGCAGATCCTCGACCAGCGCCGCCAGCGCTTCTTCGAGCACGCGGCGGCGGACGATCCTGCGGCGGTCGGGGATATGGTCGTAAGGCTTGGCCATGGCGGCGGGATACTACAGGGCGGCGATGGTCTAAAATAGGGCGTGCCCCGCCCTTTCACCCTCGCCGTCTTCACCAAGAACAGGGTCAATCCGGCCTATGATGCAGCCCGGATGGCGGCCGACCGGGTGGCAGCCGAAGCAGGCGCCGCCACCATTCACTATGTGCCGGAGACGCCCGACCATGTCGGCCAGCAGAAGGCCCTGGTGAGCGAGGCGCTGGCGGCACGCCCCGATGCCGTGCTGCTCAACCCGGCCGACGACGTGGCGATGGCAGAAGATCTGGCGCGGTTTGCCGCCGCCGGTATTCCGGTCGTGCTGATCATCAACCGCATGAAGGGCCCGGCGCTCGCCTTCGTGGGCTCCGACGACGTGGGCGTGGGACATACGGCGGCAACGGCGCTCATCCGGGGACTGGACGGCAATGGTTGTATCGTCGCCCTCGACGGTACACCGAGCGCCCCCACGGCCCGCGACCGCACCGTGGGGTTGAAGCGAGCGATTGCCGAAAACCCCGGCATACGGCTGCTGGGGTCGCGCGTGGGCTATCTCCTGGCACCACCCGCGCGCACGGCGATGGCCGAGCTGCTGACGGAACATCCGCGCATCGACGGCGTCTGGTGCGCCAACGATGTCATGGCCTTTGGTGCGCTGGAGGCGCTGGCCGAGGCGGGGCGGACGGCCGCGGTGGTCGGCGTCAACGGCCTGCCTGCCGCCATCGATCACATCGAACACGGCCGCATGCTGGCCAGCGTCGACTTCAGCGCCTTCAATATCGCCGCCATCGCCACCCGGGCTGCGCTCCGCCATCTGGAGGGAAAACCGGTGCCGCCCGAGATCGTGGTGCCTGCCGAGCTGATCGACCGGTCGAACTACACGCGGTGGAAAGTGCCCTTCGCCCAGAGACCCACTCCCGTCTGGCCATTCGCCGGTGGCCATTCCCAGGTGGCCAGTCCCGCCCGGGACGAGATCGTGAGATAGTCACCCGATGAGACCGATCCTCGCCCTGATCACCCTCGCGTTGCTGGCGTTCGCGGCACCTTCCTTCGCGCAGACCCGGGCCGCGCCGGCCGCGCCGCCGCCTGCTTCCAACCTGATCGACCTCAACAACGCGAGCCGCGACGACCTCATGACGCTCGACGGCATCGGCGAGGTACGGGCCGACGCCATTATCCGGGCGCGGCCGTTCAAGGCCAAGACCGAGTTGGTCGAGCGCCGGCTGATCCCAGAATCCCTCTACGAGAAGATTGCCGACAAGGTGATGGCGCGGCCGCCGCCCGCTGCGCCGGCGCCGGCTCGCCCGGCGCCGCAAAAGCGGACCTAGATGGACGGCTCGACGATCTACGCCTTGGGCACGCCCGCCCCATCGCGGGCCCGTCCGGGCGCTCTTTGCGTTGTTCGCCTGAGCGGTCCGCGCGCTGCCGATGTGCTGGTCTTCCTCACCGAGCCGGGTGCCTTTCAGCGCGGCCGGTCGGCGCGCAATCCTGCCCTGCCGGCGCCGCGCCGCATGGTGCTGCGCACGCTCCACGATCCGCTGAGCGGCGAGGCGATCGACCGCGGCCTGGTGGTCTGGTTCGAGGCGCCCCACACCGAGACCGGCGAGCCGATGGCCGAGCTGCATCTGCACGGCGGCCGCGCTGTCGTGGGCGCAGCGTTGGAAGCCATCCGGCGACTGGATCTTTGCCGGCTGGCGGAGCCCGGCGAGTTTACGCGCCGCGCCTTCGAGCACGGCAAGCTCGATCTCACCGAAGCCGAAGGCATCGCCGACCTGGTCGCGGCCGAGACCGAGCAACAGCGACGGCTTGCCCTGCAAGCGGGCCTTGCGCAAGGCGTACGCGACGGCATCGTACGATTGCAGGACGGCATCGGCGCCCATCTCGTCGACCGCCGCGGCGAGCGGCTGCGCGAGGGGCTGCACATTGCCATCATCGGCCCGCCCAACGCCGGCAAGTCGTCGCTGCTCAATCTGCTCGCGCGCCGCGACGCCGCCATCGTCTCCGAAACCGCGGGCACCACGCGCGACATCATCGAAGTCCATCTCGACCTCGGCGGCTGGCCGGTGGTGCTGGCCGACACCGCGGGCCTGCGCGAGTCGGGCGATGCGATCGAGCAGGAAGGCGTGCGCCGCGCCCGCGCCCGCGCCGCCCAGGCCGACCTTCGCCTGCTGGTGCTCGACGCGTCGGGCGACTGGAAGGCGGCGATGCGAACGCTCACGGCCGAGACCGAAAACTGGGATCCCGCGCGCGATATCGTGGTGCTGAACAAGGTGGATCTCGCGCCGGCGGACCCCGCCGCGGAAACCGTGCCGCTGTCGGCCCGGAGCGGCGAAGGCCTGCCCGAGCTGCTGGCGCGGCTGGAAAGCGCGGCCGGCGCGTTGATGGACGAAGGTGCCAGGGATCAGGGGGGCGCGCCGCCGCTCACCCGCACGCGCCATCGCGAGGCGCTGGCCGAGGCCCACGCTTCCCTCGGCCGCGCGCTGGTGGCGCCGGAGATTGCGCTCGCCGCCGAGGATCTGCGCCTGGCCCTACGCGCCATTGGGCGCATCACCGGCACGGTGCGGGTCGAGGAATTGCTGGACGTGATTTTTCGCGATTTCTGCATCGGGAAGTAGGCCGGGCGCGAAAAAGCGGGCGGCACGATCGTGCTGCCCGCTCCGTTCGTTCGATTCGAGGCTACTGGATGACGATCTCGACGCGGCGGTTCTGGGGCTCGCGCACACCGTCTGCCGTCTGGACCAGCAGGCCCGCCTCGCCGCGGCCGACAACGGAGATGGCGGTGGCGGGTACGCCTTCACGCACCAGCGCGTCCTTGACCGTGTTCGCACGGCGCAGCGACAGCGCCATGTTGTAGGCTTCCGCACCCGACGTATCGGTGTGGCCGGTGGCGGTGATGCGGGCGTTGCCCTTGGTCTTGTAGGAGCTCGCCGCCTGCTTGACCGTGTTCAGGGCCTGGTCGGAGAGGTTCGAGCGGTCCCAGTCGAAAAACACCATGAACGACGGCGGCGCGATCGCGGCGGCGGCCGGCGCCGGCGCGGCGGTCATCGCCGGCTGGCCGAACTTGTAGGTAAGGCTCAGCATCGCCGTGATGTTGTTGTTCTGGTAGGTGCCGGGACTGGTCGTGCCGTAGTAACGACCGTCGAGATTGACGCGGATGTTCTGGTCGACGTTCCAACCGAGACCGACGATGCCCTGGTAGGCGAACTGCGTGCTGCAGAGCGAGCAGCCGTTGATCGAGGCATCGGCGAAAGCGATGCCGGCACCGGCGCCGACGTAGGGGGTGATGGTGGCGCCCGGCATGAAGTCGTAGAGCAGGTTGGCCATGACGGAGAGCTGCTCGATGCGGCCGCTCACGTTGCTGAACACGTTGCCGAAGTTGGCCGTGCCGCGGCCGTTGTTGCTGCGGAACACGCCTTCGAGTTCGAGGCGCGGACCGACAAAGTCGTAGCCCATGACGCCGCCGGCCGCATAGCCGATGTCCATGTTGTAGTTGCTGCTGTTCAGCAGCCAGTTGCCGCCGCCTTCGATGCCGACGTAGAAGCCGGGATTGGACGGGCCGGGCGTGAACATGGATTGTGCCTGGACCGCTGCGGGCAGAACGAGACTCGCAACAGCCGCCAGAAGAGCCTTCTTCATTTGATTTCCCCAGTGGGTTGAATGCCTCGGGATGAGGGCGTCGCGGGGTCAACGGCGGATGGGGTAGCGGGTTGCCGGGACGATCACGGACGTTCCCGCATGTGGCGGACGGGCAACAGTTGCTAGACTGCGGCCATGACTAGGATTCTCCTCACCCGACACGGCCACGTCGATGGCATCAAGCCCGCCCGCTTTCGCGGCCGTGCCGAGTTGGCCCTCACCGATCACGGCCTCGCCCAGGCCGACGCGCTGGCGGCGCGCATCGCGGCGCACTGGAAGCCCGCCGCCGTCTATACCAGCCCGCTGCAGCGCTGCGCGGTGACCGGAGGCAAGATTGCCGCGGCCTGCGGGATCGCGGCCTCGGTCCACGACGGGCTGGGCGATATCGACTACGGCGCCTGGCAGATGCGCACCCATGAGGAGGTAAGCGCCGAGACGCCGGCCGCCTATCGGCTGTGGCGCGAGAAGCCCCACCTCGTGCGCTTTCCCGGCGGCGAGTCGCTGCAGGACGTGGTGGCGCGCACGGCCGATGTGCTGCGCATGGTGCTGGGGCGGCATGCGACCGATACCGTCGTCCTGGTTGGCCACGACAGCGTCAACCGCGCTCTGTTGTTGCAACTTCTCGATCAGCCCCTGTCGGCCTACTGGCGGCTGTCCCAGGATCCCTGCACCCTGAACGAGATCGAGGTCGCCGCCGCGGGCGACGTCCGGATCGAGCGCATCAACGACACCAGCCACCTCTCGAGTTGAGCGGACCTATGGCAGGTGCACCGGGGCCTTGACCTCGGGGCACTCTTCCCCGACTTAAGGCCGGCGATGCAACGGGCCTTTCCTTATGACGTGATCGTGGTGGGCGGCGGCCATGCCGGCTGCGAGGCCGCGGCCGCGTCGGCGCGGCTGGGCGCCCGCACCCTGCTGCTCACCCACCGGCTCGAAACCGTCGGCGAGATGTCGTGCAATCCGGCGATCGGGGGCCTCGGCAAGGGCCATCTGGTGCGCGAGATCGACGCCCTGGACGGGATCATGGGCCGGGCGATCGACCGGGCGGGCATCCAGTTCCGCACGCTCAATCTCTCCAAGGGGCCGGCGGTCCGCGGGCCGCGCGCCCAGGCCGACCGCAAGCTCTATCGCGCCGCCGTGCAGGCGCTATTGGCAGAACAGCCGGGGCTCGAGATCCGGGCGGATCCGGTTGCGGATATCATTCTCGATGCGAGCGGGGCTTGTGCCGGCGTGATTACGGAGTCGGGCCGGGAAATCGGCGCAGGCCGCGTGATCCTGACCACGGGGACGTTCCTGCGGGGCCTGATCCATATGGGCGAAACGCAGATTCCGGCCGGCCGCGCGCGTGGCCCGGGGCAAGGGGATGGGGTTGAAGAACCCTCCACGGCACTCGCGCAGACGTTGCATCGGCTGGGGTTCGCGCTGGGGCGGCTCAAAACCGGGACGCCGGCCCGGCTCGACGGCCGCACCATCGATTACAGCGGGCTGGAACGCCAGGACGGCGACGATCCGCCGGTGCCGTTTTCGTATCTCACCGATCGGATCACGACGCCGCAGATCGCCTGCCACATCACGACCACGACGGCGGCCACGCATGCGATCATCCGCGCCAATCTGCATCGCGCGCCGATGTATTCCGGTCAGATCGAGGGGGTGGGTCCGCGCTACTGCCCCTCGATCGAGGACAAGGTTGTTCGTTTCGCTGGGCGAGACAGGCATCAGATTTTCCTCGAGCCCGAAGGGCTGGACGACGACACCGTCTATCCCAACGGCATTTCGACCTCCCTGCCCCGCGACGTGCAGCTCGAGATTTTGCAGACGATCCCAGGGCTGGAGCACGCCGCCATGCTGCGGCCGGGGTATGCCATCGAGTATGACCATATCGACCCCCGCGAATTGCGCGCGACCCTGGAGACGCGGCGGATTCCGGGCCTCTACATGGCCGGCCAGATCAACGGCACGACCGGCTATGAGGAAGCAGCAGCACAAGGGCTGATCGCCGGGTTGAATGCAGTGCTGGCAAAGCCCTTCGTCGTCGACCGGGCCGACGGCTATCTCGGTGTTTTGATTGACGATTTGGTCTCCTTGGGCGTTACCGAACCCTACCGGATGTTCACCTCCAGGGCCGAGTATCGCCTCTGGCTGCGGGCAGACAATGCCGACCAGCGGCTGACGCCGCGCGGCATGGAGATCGGCTGCGTCGCTTCCGAGCGTGCGCGAATGTTTCACGTGAAACAGCAGGCGCTCACGGAAGCGCGTGAATTGGCGGGCGGCTTGAAGATCAGCCCGTCGGCACTGGCCAAGCGGGGCATTGCCATCAACCAGGACGGTGTCGCGCGTTCGGCCTTGGATCTCCTGGCCTACCCCGAAATCGGCTGGAGTCAGCTGGTCGACCTATGGCCAGTGCTTTCGCCCATCGCCGGGGACGTCGCCGAACAGCTCACGATCGATGCCCGCTACGCCGGCTATCTGACGCGCCAGCGCCAGGATATCGGCGCCTATCGGCGCGACGAGGCGCTGGATCTGCCGGAGGGCCTCGACTATGGGGCGGTCGGCGGTCTTTCCAATGAAGTCCGGCAAAAGCTCCAGGCGCACCGGCCTGCAACCCTCGGCCAAGCGGGCCGGATCTCGGGGGTGACCCCGGCGGCGTTGGTTGCCCTGTTGAAATACGTCCGCCGCCGCGCAGCCTAGGCGCATGAGCCATATCCAGTCGGGCCGGGATCTGTTCCTGCGGGAAATGCGCCAGCTTGGGGCCGATGTTTCACGTGAAACACGCGACCAGCTCGAGGCGTTGGTCAACACGCTGGTGCGCTGGCAAAAAGCCATCAACCTGGTCGGCCGCACCACCATAGAAGGTATCTGGGTGCGTCACGTCCTCGACTCGGCGCAGCTCGCGATCCTGATCCCCGAGAGAGCCAGTGCGTTTCTGGGCGAGGCCGGCCGCCGCATGGGCCTGAAAAAGCAACCGAAAATCGTGGTTGGCCGCATCGAAGCGGTATCGCCGACGAAGGCCGATGTCGTGACGGCGCGGGCGCTGGCGCCGCTCGGCCAGTTGCTCGAATGGGCCCGGCCGCACCGGACGGATACCGCTATTTGCCTTTTCCACAAGGGGAAAGAGTGGCAGGCCGAACTCACCGAGGCCATGAAGGACTGGGATATTCCCGGCAAGCCTTTCAACAGCGTGACCGACCTAGATGCCGTCATCCTCCGAATCGGCGCCTACACCGCCAAAGGTGTTCGCGATCGCCAATCAAAAGGGCGGGGTCGGAAAGACCACGACGGCGATTAACCTCGCCGCGGCGCTGGCCGCCGTCGGCGAGCAGGTGCTGCTGATCGACCTCGATCCCCAGGGCAATGCCTCGACCAGCCTTGGTATTGCAAGAAGTGAGCGCTCACCTGGATCATATGAATTCCTGCTCGGCCTGTCGCCGTTGGGCGACTGCGTGCGCGCCTCGCAGATCCCCAACCTGTCGGTGATCCCGGCCGCAACGTCGCTCGCCGGCGCCGAGATCGAACTCATCGACATGGAGCGGCGCGAACATCGCCTGCTGGAGGCACTCGCCACGGACGACGCGCGGGCGCGCTGGACGACCATCCTGATCGACTGCCCGCCGTCGCTGGGCCTGGTGACCCTGAATGCCCTGGTCGCCGTCGACGCCGTGCTGGTGCCGCTGCAGGCCGAGTTCCTGGCGCTGGAGGGCATCGGCGCCCTCGGCACCACGATCGACCGCATCAGGAAACGCCTCAACCCCAAGTTGCATATCGCCGGCGTCGTCCTGACCATGGTCGACCGCCGCATGACCCTCAGCCAGCAGGTCGAGGCCGACGTCCGTGCCCACTATGGCGACCTGGTGTTCGGCACCACGATCCCGCGCAACGTCCGCATCGCCGAAGCGCCCTCGCACGGCCTGCCGGTGCTGATTTACGACAACGCCTGCGCCGGATCGCAGGCCTATATCCTGTTGGCGAGCGAGTTCATCCGCCGCCGGCGTATCGCAGCAGAGCAGGTGACC
>RGPT01000170.1 GCA_010032545.1 Alphaproteobacteria bacterium | reverse complement strand
GAAGGCCGGCGACATCGGACCTGCCCTTGCCGGTCTCAAGACCGCCGGTGCCGGCGCCGTCGTGGTTTCCGCGGACCCCCGGCTGTTCAACGACACGCCGACCGTCGTCGCGGAAGCAGCCAGTCTTGGACTGCCGCTGGCCTGCCAGTGGGTGGAGATGGCCGAGGCGGGATGCCTGCTGTCCTACGGACCCGGCCTGCGGCAACAACGCGTCAGATTGGCGGACTACGTCGCACGGCTGTTTCGCGGCGCGCAGGCGGCCGACATGCCGGTCGAGCAGCCCACGACCTTCGAACTCGCCATCAACCTCAGGACGGCCAGGGCACTGGGCTTGCAGATCCCGCTAGCGGTCCTCAGCCGCGCCGAGCAGATTATCGAGTGACGCGCCCATACAGGTGATCTCGCCAACTCCCTGCCGATCCGGTTAGGATCGTCCCGGGGAAGGGGTCCGTAACGTCATGGGTGAGAGAGACCAAACCGGTGCCCGGTTCGGGACCCTGACGCGACGGTACGCTTTCGCCGCGCTGTCCGCCGTTGCCTCGGTACGCGTACCGCCAGGGTGTTGGGATTGACCGTTCCGATCTCGCTCCTTTCTCGCGCCGACGAGGTGATCGAATGAACCGACGTCACATCCTGGCCGCCTGTCTTGCGGCGCCCTTCCTGGGCGCCGGCCGCGCCTTTGCCGCCGAGCGCCTGATCGGCTGGCCGCCGCCGACTGCGTCGCTCGCAAGGTACCGCTGATCTCCGGCTGGTCCGAGATCGCGCACGCCGGAGCACTTTTCACCTACGGCCCCAACCTGCAGGAAGCCTACAAGCGCTTGGCGCTCTATGTCGTGCGCGTGCTGGACGGCGCGGCCGCGGCGACCCTGCCGATTGAGCAGCCCACGGTACTGGAGTTCGTGATCAACCAGAAGACGGCGGCGGCACTCGGTCTCACCCTGCCGCCGGCCCTGCTCGCCCAGGCGGACGAGATCATCGAATGAGGCGACGTGACGTCCTGGGCGGCCTCGCCGCAGTGGCCAGCCTGCCATCGGCCGCGGTCGCGCAGAAACCCGCTCTACCCGTGATCGGCTTCCTCAGCCTGCTCCCGGAAGCATCGCTGCGCGACCAACTGGCGGCGTTCCGCGCCGGACTGGAAGAGGTCGGCTACGTCGTCGACCGCACCGTGGCCGTCGAGTACGGCTGGGCCGATGGCGACTCCGCGAAGCTGCCGGTGTTGGCCGCCGCAACATTCCCACCGGCCGCCACGAGGAGCGCCGGCTGGCGGCGGCAGCGAAAGCCGCCACTTCGAGAATCCCCATCGTCTTCACCGCCGTGCGCGATCCGGTGCAGGACGGCCTCGTCGCCAGCCTGACCCTCGGCGCCGCAGGCCTGGGCGTGGCAGGATTCCCACGCCGTCGGGGCCGGTGACGCTGAAGAACATGCAGAGCTTCGTCACCGTGCGCGCCGGCGGCTACTTCTTCATGCCGAGCCGCTCGGCGATCCGCTTCGTGGCCGGGCTGTGAGGGCCGGGCCGTGAAGACCGCCCTGCCGCCCTTCGTTCAGCGCTTCCCGTGGTGGGGCGGCGACCTGCAGACGCTGGCCTCGGCGCTGATCGACGCGCCCAGCAGCCTGGCGCCGGCGACCAGCGAGCGCCTCAGCATCAAGCTCGCCGACGGCGACACGATGCTGGCGATGCTCGATCGCCCGCCGCCCCCGCACGCGAACAAGCCGCTCGTGCTGCTCATCCACGGCGTGCCGGGCTCGGAGGCGAGCCCGTACCTGCGGCGCATGTCGGGGTACCTGCTCGCCCAGGGCTACCCGGTGCTGCGCCTCAACATGCGAGGGGCCGGCCCGTCGCGCGCCACCTGCGGCGGCCAGTACTCCGCCGCCAGCAGCCGCGATCTCGCCGAGCTGATCGCCCTTCTGCCGCAGGATCTCACGGCAGCCGGCCTCGCCGCCGTCGGCTACTCCGTGGGCGGCGCGATCCTGCTGAAGTACCTCGGCGAGGCGGGCGCCGCCGCGCCGCTCAAGGCCGCCGCCAGCGTCTCTGCGCCGATCGATCTTTTGGGCACCTGCCGCAGCCTGCTCCGCCTGCGCAACTGGCTCTACCACCGCCACGTCTTCGAGGCGGTCCGCAGCGAAGCGCTGGCCCCCGGCGCCGTGCTGACGGACGACGAACGCCGCGCCATCGCCGGGGCGCGCACGCTCTACGAATTCGACGACGTCTTCACCGCGCCGCGCAACGGTTTCAAAGGCGCCGAGGACTATTACTTCCACGCCAGCGCGCTCAACTTCATGCCCGCCATCGCCGTGCCCACGCTGGTGCTGGCGGCGCTGGACGATCCCTGGGTGCCGGGCGGCGCCTATGCGGGCCTTCCCTGGGGCGCCAACAGGAGCAGGTCGCTCACGCCCGTGCTGACCGAGCACGGCGGCCACGTCGGTTTCCACGGCACCGGCGGCTACCGGCCGTGGAGCGACCTCGCGGTGATGAGCTTCCTCGAAGAGCGGACGCGCTAGACGGCGTGCCCGTCGGGGGCGCCGCCTAAAAATGTCTTTTCCCGACAATTCCCGACACCTGAACCGAGTGTGTTTGTGTCGGAATATGTTCGAAACTTTCCCGGGACGGCCCGGGACGTCACACGACGCGGCGCCGTCCCGCACAAGCGAACGGGCGGCCCGGCCTTCCAAACAGACCACATGCAACGATAGCTGAAATATACCGCGGACCCTGCTGAACCTGCAAATCATCGTCCGCGCTGGCAGTGCTGGCAGCCGTTGCAGGGAGTGGGCCCGACGCCCTAATTTGCTGTCACAGGACGCAGGAGATCGGCATGCCGCCCACCATCCGCAGGGCGCGCCTCGGCACCAAGGCGCAGGTCGTATTGCCCAAGGAAGCCCGCGAAGCGCTGGGCCTCACACCCGGCGATACCTTCGCCTTCGCCATCGAGGGCGATGACGTGCGGGTGATCCGCGCCCCGGCCGAAGGCAGCGACCCGTTCGCCTGCTTCACCGAATGGGCCTCGGAGGCGGATCGAGCCGGCTACGCCGACCTTTGACGGCGCTGGGGTGGACATGGCTTCCTCCTGCGGATGGTTGACCCAGGCGGAGGGAAGCGCGGGATGGGCCGGAAGGCGATTGTCTGGGAGGTAATGAGGCCCTCAGGCCGCGATCTTGAACAGACGTCGCAAATGATCAGGAACCGGTTTGCTCAACTTCCAAGTCACCGTAATTGGCTTCTCGCCTTCCCACTTTTGGAACGCCACGACGCCGCAATAAGTGAAGGGAGCCGCTTTAGCTCCTCGTAGCTTGTTTGGTCTCACAAAGAGATGAACATCATGCCCGGGAAGCGATCCGTTGATGATCCGCCCATGTCTGGAAGATTGCACCGTTTGATTCTGACTCTGCCATTCGAATGTCTGAGCGTCGATAAAGTGGTCGACATAGTCATTACCTGCCGAAAGATTTCCTTTGGTTAAAGTCACAAGCAAAATGATGTGCTGTCCTACGGTCACCATGCCGCTGTTCCAGCTACCGGTACTGAACGTTGCTTTGAAGAAGGGCGGGATCTCGCTTCGGGAATAGCTTTGCCAAAGCTCAAGTGCATTGCTTTTGCCCTCAAGCTCGTCTGCCTCTGGTTCCTTGGGCGGTTCTCCGATCGCTCGGTTAAGGTATTGTGCCAACCGCCAATCGACAATCTCCTTCACCATATCGATGAACGTCGAACGGACAGCCGGCGCTACTTCGAACATCGTATGAAACGAGTCGGCTTCAAACGCGAAATACGGTTCACCACCGGTCCCCCGACCACCGATCCAAGCGTCGATTGGATGCTCGATGAGCAGGTGCTTAACCTTATCGGTGTCGGTTAGCGCTACCGAAATGTCTCGGGCGAACCGTGGATTGCGCGCCGCAAATCGTGTCACTTCAGCAGTCAGCGCATCGATATGCATGCTTCCAGGCAGACGATCCCGTTGCAGCATGGCCTCAAGAAGCAGCATCTTGTAGCTCTTACTCATCGGCGTGCTTGCGACAATTTCTAGAAACGCGTCGTGACGCAAGTGAACGGCTTCCCCTTCTGCGCCAAGGTCGCCCATATGATTGACAAACGAAAACCAACCGCCGTGGCCAGTAGCCCGCGGATTGAAGCCCGCGTGGAACACCTCGGTGGCCGTGGGGCGTTGGTCATGTCGTGATCGAAAGTCGACATAGAACGCTTCCAACGCATCCGAGTCTTTTGACGCCCTCAACAGTCCTTCAAGAAGGTCCAAAGCTTTCAGGTCGTAGGTAACTTCACAGCCCGGAGGAAACTGCATCTCATGTCGGCGAACGCGGTCCAGCGCCAGCGCCAACAGGAAGACGCGATGATTGCCAATATAGTCCAAGACAATCAGATGGCTCTTGTCTTGTGAAACTCGCAATCCTCTTCCGAACTGCTGCATCCACACGATCGCGGACTCAGTCGGCCGAAGCATCAGCACTGTGTCGGTCTCCGGAATATCAACACCTTCGTTCAAGATATCGACGGCAAAGACGATATCGAGTTCACCCGCCTGCAGGCTTGTGAGGGAGGAGAGTCTGGGCGCCGACGTCGGTCCAGAATGGACTGCGACAGCGCGAACGCCTCTTTCTAGGAAATACTGAGCCATGAAATCCGCGTGAACGCGCGAACAGCAGAAGCCGATCGCGCGCTTCCCTCCACGCAAGCGAAGCTGATCGAATGCATTCTGAGCGCGGGCCTGCGTAGCGAGTGCCGCAGTCAGCTCTTGTTCATCGAACGCGGATGAGCGCCACGGAATTTGCGAATAGTCCACTTCGTCCGGCACGCCGAAGTACCGAAATGGCGAAAGCAACTCCGCCTCGATGCCCTCAAACATGTCGCAGCGATAAACCAAATTCTCCTGGCACAGAGCCAGAAGGTCACCACCGTCAGTTCGCTCTGGCGTGGCCGTCAGCCCAAGGAGGAACTTGGGCGTGAAATGCTCGATCAAGGTCCGGTAGGTTCGAGCCGCAGCATGGTGGAATTCGTCGACAACGATGTAGTCGAAAGCATCTGCCGGGAAGTTTCTAAGGTGCGATATCCGACCGAGTGTTTGGATCGAGGCAAAGAGAACATCCGCCTGCAAATCCTTTTCGGCACCCGCGTAGCGCCCAAACCGAGCCGTCGGCTTCAAGCGACGGAAAGTGGCCATTGCCTGAGTAAGGATTTCCTCCCGGTGCGCGACGAACAAAATACGTTCGAACGATTCGCTGTCGAAGGCACTCAACCAAGTCTTGCCCAGACCTGTGGCGAGGACAACCAGTCCCGCCGTGTAACCCTGCCGACGACTATTCCGCAGGGCATCTAAAGCCTGCAGTTGGATGCGGTGCGGTATTGGCGCTGGCAGTGGCGGCTCGGGTGGCGCTTCGGCAAGCTCGCGACGAGGCATTTCAAGTCGCACGCGGCGTGCCTCGTAGCCATCGATCCAATCGTTCGTTAGTTCTTTGACTTCATTTTTTTTCAGAAGCTCCTCGAAACCGTCGAGAACATCCTGCCAGCCGTTTGAATTCGTCGCGTCATAGAGGCGGTAGTTCCACTCAATTCCCGACCGGAGGGCCGTTTCGGAAAGATTCGAACTGCCTACGATTGCGATGCCGCCGCCTTGGGCAAAGTGAAAGATCCATGACTTCGGATGAAAGCTGAGCAGGTTTGCCTCGAAGATCCAGCGATGAACGTCGCCATCCAGGTCGAGCAGGCGGCGCAGCGATGAAGGATCTGTGACGTCAAGATAGTCGCCCGCGATGAGTCTCAGCCGCCCTCCTCGATCCAGGAGTTCTTGGAGATACGGATGCAAGAGACGCACGCCGCTATCGAGAATAAACGCAACCGCAACGTCGACCGAATGAGCTTGCTGAATGTGCGGCAGTAAGTGGTGAAGAAGGGCGTCCTCACCTCCTGCAATCAGCGCCCTCTTGTGAGGAGTACCGTCGTTGTCCCAAGGAGGGACTACTTTTGTCTTCTTGTAATTTCCCTTCTCTGGAATCACGTGCCTCACCCCGCCGCGGGGATCGGCCATGTCTCCAAATCGCCTAGGAATGACATGAACATGGAAGTGAGGAACGGTCTGGCCCGCTGCCGCACCTTCGTTGAAGCCAACGTTGAATCCATCGATTGAAAAGCGGTCTCTCAGAAGATTTTGTGCATGCTCGACAGACTTGGCGATGTCTTCAATTTCGTGGGCTTCTAAGTCCCTCCAAACAGGCACATGCCTCCTCGGGACGATTAGCAAGTGGCCTTGTGTGACGGGGTAACCATCCCAGATCGCGAGTGAGCAATGCGTAGCAAATGCAATGCGCTCCTGAGAAACGTCGCAGAAAGGGCAGTCTCTTTGTGACGAAGCGTGCACGTTAGCTCAGACGCCCCCCCCCAGCTAAGTCCACCGTTGATGTGAGCATGGATCAATCCACAAGATTCACCAAGTGGCTAAGATGCTTGCGACACCTGCGGCGGACTGCCTCGTTTTCGCCGAGGGGACGACGGGCCGCCGCCCTACTCCTGCGTGGTCGTGTTCTCGCCGGTCGACGGCTCGAGGTCGTGGTTGGGCTGGAGCTGCAGGAACAGGAAATAGAGCGCCAGCGCGGCCGGAACGGCCAGCAGGGCACCGTCGGTATAGCCCATGCGGCCCTTGCCGCCTTCGTCGAGGATCGGCGTGAACCCGCCGTAGATCATGCGCTGGCCGTCGAACGGCATCGCCGCGCCCATCTCCTTCATGCGCGGATCGCTCATCATCTTCTCGCCCGCGGCATCGGCCACGGCTTTGCTGGGATATTCCAGCCACGCGAAGACCACGACCTCGTCGGGCTTGGCCTTTACCGCGCCCTTGAAGTCGGTGAGCTTGCCGTCGGGCACATCGTCGCCCCAGCCCTCGACCTGGCGGGTCGCGCCGAACTCCTTGAACATCGCGGCAAAATCGGCGGCGAGCTTGCGGTAGGCTTCCTTGTTCGCGGCGGGCACCGGAACGACGAATCCCTGCACATAGACCATCGATTTCCTCCAGCGGGTCGGGCTTGACAAGAAAGGTTGATATCAACGTAAATGGACCATGTCAAAGACCGGGAACGCCGCCTCCGCCACGGCGGCGCACGTCTACAATCACTGCCTGTGCCTTGCCGCCCAGCGCGCGGCCCGCGCACTCGCGCGCCGCTTCGACGAGGCACTGGCCCCGCTCGGCCTGACGAGCGGCCAGTTCTCGCTGCTGACGTCGCTCGACCGGCCGGCGCCATCCTCGATCGGCTTTGTCGCTGCCTTGCTCGCGATGGACCGCACCACGCTCACCGCCAACCTGAAGCCGCTCGAGCGCCAGGGGCTGGTGACGATCGGCATCGACCCGGCCGACCGGCGCGGGCGTCTCCTGACGCTCACGAAGGAAGGCCGCAGGCTGCAGAAGGCGGCCGTGCCGATCTGGAAGCGCACCCACGCCGAGATCGACGCCCGCCTCGCCTCCGTCGATCTCGCAGCCTTGTGCGGGGGCCTGCGCCAGCTCGCCGGAGGCCGCTGATCTTCTCCTCCCCTTCGCGGACTCCGCGAAGGGGAGGAAAGACACGTTCAAGCCGCGGTCGTCTTCCCCTTGAAGGTGCAGAGATCGGCCACGACGCAGCCCGGACACATCGGGGTGCGCGCCTTGCAGGTATAGCGGCCGTGCAGGATCAGCCAGTGATGCGCGTGCAGGCGATATTCCGCGGGCACGCGCTTCAGCAGTTTCAGCTCGACCTGCAGCGGGTTCTTGCCGGGCGCCAGGCCGGTGCGGTTGCCGACGCGAAAGATGTGGGTGTCGACGGCGATGGTCGCCTCGCCGAACGCCACGTTCATCACCACGTTGGCGGTCTTGCGGCCGACGCCCGGCAGCGCCTGCAGCTCCTCGTGCGTCTTCGGCACCTCGCCGCCGTGCCGCTCGAGCAGCAGGTGGCTGAGCGCGATCACGTTCTTGGCCTTGGTGCGGAACAGGCCGATGGTCTTGATGTGGTCGATCAGTTTCTTCTCGCCCAGTGCGACCATCTGCGCCGGCGTCTTGATCGTCTTGAACAGTGGCCCCGTCGCGCGGTTGACGCCGATGTCGGTGGCCTGGGCCGAGAGCACGACCGCCACCAGCAGGTGATAGACGTTCTCGTACTCCAGCTCGGTCTCGGGCTCCGGTATCGCCTTCTTCAGGCGGGCAAAGAACTCGGGGATGACGGCGGGCTTCATCGGGGGCATATGGCTTCATAGCATGACCGAAACGCCCATCGCTTCGGGGCCGGGGATGGTTCACTTCGCCACCTCGCTCAGCCCCCACCGCAGCCTCTCGCCCGCGGCCTTCAAGTGGGTGATCCGCGGCGCCATCGCGGCTAACCTGGCGATCGGCGTGCCCATGCTGGTCCTCGGCGCCTGGCCCGTGATGGGTTTCATGGGCCTCGACATCTGGCTGCTGTGGTGGCTGTTCAAGCGCTCCTATCTCGACGCCCGGCGCAGCGAGACGCTGGTGCTGACCGACAGCGAACTGCTGGTCGACCGCGTGGCGCCCGACGGCGAGCGCGAGGAACACCGGCTCGACGCCTACTGGCTGCGGCTCGAGATCACGGAAGAGCGCCTGGTCGCGATCTCGAAGGGCAACCGCCTGGTGCTCGGCCGCTTTCTCGCGCCCGAGGAGCGCCTGGCGCTGGCCGAGCGGCTGAAGGCGGCGCTGGCCGACATGCGTGCGCCGCAATTCAGGCACGATTGGGACTAGAGACCCCCTCCAGCGCTTCGCGCCGTCTCCCCTGAGATGGCTATTTCCGTCGTCTCGGGCGGGGTAACCCCCGCCCTGGAGCGGAGCGTAGCGTAGTCGAAGGACCTCTTTTGTAATGATCCATCGAGGAAAAAAGGTCCTTCGACTACGTCGCCCTGCGGGCGCCTCCGCTCAGGACGACGGGATAA
>RGPT01000169.1 GCA_010032545.1 Alphaproteobacteria bacterium | reverse complement strand
TGCGGTCGCGCACCCAGTGGCCGAGCAGGTAGGTCGAATAGCAGGCGTCGCAGAGCTGGCTGGCATGGGCGCCGGCGTCGGAGAGCGCGATGATCGTGTTGGGATCGGTGATCAGCTCGGCCACTTCCTTCTCGTCGAAGTTCATGACGGCCATGCGGAAGCGGGCCAGCAGGTCGTTGTCGAGGGCGAGGTCGAGCGCGAGGTCGACCGGGTCCTTGCCCAGCCGGGCGGCGGCCACGGAGAGGGGCATTTCCTCCAGTTCGCGCGCCGAGGGCGCCCAGGCGATGACGACGCGGTCCCACCACTTCTGGAACAGCGGCGTGACCTCGCTGCGCAGCTTCTCGCGCCAGGCCGGATCGGCGTAGGCGCGGCGTCGGGCGCCGGGATCCTTGGCGTCGGCCTTCGCGAGCTCGTTCATGAACGGCATCACGTCGAAGATGAACGGCTCGGCGAAGGTGACTTCGAAGTTGAGCGGCCGGCAGCTCACCTGCGGTATCACCATGGCGCCGGACTTGCGCTGCTCGGCGGCGAGATCGAGCTGCTTGCGATGGCCGCCCGGGCCGTAGAGGTGAGAGAGCAGCGCGGTCCAGGTGACCGGGATGTTGTACTTGCGGCTGACCTCGGCCATGTGGCGCGTCGAGAAATCGCGGCCGATCGTGATTTGCATCAGGCCGCGCTTCATCTCGCCCATGACCGAGACGAGTGCGTCCATTTCCTCGGGCGTGGCCTGGCGGCTGGGCACCGGCTTGCCGGCATAACCGTTGTGGCTCACCGACACCGACGTGCCGAAGCCGATGGCGCCGGCTTCCATGGCCTCTTGGACCAGCTTCTTCATCGCGCCGACCTCGTCGGCGGTGGCGGCACGCTCGGTCGATTCCTCGCCCATCACGTAGAGGCGCAGCGGCGTGTGGCCGAACAGGGCGGCGACGTTGATGGCCGAACCGCGCTTCTCGAGTGCGTCGAGATATTGCGGGAAGGTCTCGAACGGCCAGTCCGTGCCGAGGCCGGCTTCCAGCGCCTCGAGACTCATGCCCTCGACCTTTTCGAGCGTCTGCATGATCATCTTGCGGTGGATTTCCCGGGTCGGCGCGACACCGAAGCCGCAATTGCCGATCACAGTCGTGGTGACGCCGTGCCAGGGCGAGATGGTGAGCATGCGATCCCACAGGATCTGGGCGTCGTAGTGGGTGTGGACGTCAACGAAGCCCGGCGATACGACGCGGCCCTTGGCATCGATGGTAGTCGTTGCGTCACCATCGGCCTTGCCCATGGCAACGACCTTGCCGTTCTTGATGCCGAGGTCGCCCACGAAGCCCGCCTTGCCCGTGCCGTCGACGATGGTTCCGTCGGTGATTTTCAGGTCGTAAGTCATGGCTGCCTTTCGTGAACGAGCGTTCATATTGTCGGTCCGCCGCGGCGCGGGCAAGCGCGCCGGGCTCAGGGGTCCTATGCGGTGGCGGCTACTTCGCGGCCAATGCCTCGATCTTGGCGAGGTCGAGCTTCTTGAGATATTGCTCGGCATGGGCACGGGTCACGCCGCCGTACTCGGCCCAGGAGACGGTGACGAACAGGTTGTTCTTCAGCAGGAAATAGATCGTGCCGCCGCCGCCAGCCGCGGGCTTTCCTTCCATCGCGTCCCTGCCATCGATTTTGGTCATGGTGAAGGTCGTGCCGTCATCCCATTTGCGCTTGGCCGGATCGCGCCACGCCTGGATGGCCGATGATGGTGAGCCGTCGGGCTTGTTGTAGATCCCGATTTGGACGCGGTTGCGGTTCACCGGATCGGAGCCCAGTTCGTAGTAGCGGCTAGCCGATACGATCCCTTCGTCGAACGGACTGGAAGGACTGGCCTCGCTCTTCCTGTCGCTGGCCTTCCAGCCTTGTAGTGGTTCAGGCAGGAACGGCGCGTAGGTCTTGGCGCGCGCTTCCCAGGCTACGCGCGGGTTCGGTCCGGCAGGGGCCGCCGGGCGTGGTGCGGCAGCAGTGGTCGAGGGGGCTGCGGCAGCCGGAGGCGCCGCACAGGCCGGGGCAGGTGTGACGAAAGAGATCGTGCCCGGCACCGACGAATGCCAACTATTGGTCGTGATCCCGTTGCGCACCGAGCCCTCGAACTTGCCGCATCCCTCGGCTGCATAGACCGTCACGGTGCCGCCGGGTTCGGGCAGTTTCCCTGCATGCCGCGCAGCCACGCAGATCGGCGAATCGTTGCTATAGCGATCGACACCGTAGGCAGCGCCGACATTCAGATCGAGCGCCTTGTCGCAGACGCAGGTCAGGCTATCACCCGGCTTGTTCTTGCCCGACTGGGTGATGAAGGACGGGCACAATGACACTGCTGCCGGCGAGCCGGCGGCTGCAGCCACCGTCGCGCCGCCGCAAGCCGGGATGGTGGGGCCGAACGCCCGCCGCAATCCTGCCGGCATGGACGGCGGCGGTGCATATCGCGGAATCGGCCGTGTAGCGGTCGCTGCCATAGACTCCACCCGATGTACCGGCCGCGCAGATACAGCTGAGCTTGGCGCCATCCGCGAGGGCGGTGGCGTCGGCCGGGCAGGCTGCCGGTCCCTGGGCCGCGGAAAGGCCTGGCCAGAAGAGGGCGAGGAACGCGACGACGACGCCGCCAATGCGAAATTTCGCGGACATGGCGCTCCCCCAAGCTTTTTATTTCATGATGGGAGCCTACCGCTGATAGGGTGCGGCCCGCCAGCGGGAGGACAAGATGGCCAAGCACAAGATCGCGCTCATTCCGGGAGACGGAATCGGCAAGGAAGTTCTGCCGGAGGGCGTTCGCGTGCTGGAATCCGCGGCGCGGCGTTTCAATTTCGAGCTCGAGTTCACTGATTTCGACTGGTCGTGCGACCGCCTGGTGAAGACCGGCAAGATGATGCCGGACGACGGCATGGAGCAGCTCAAGGCTTTCGAGAGCATCTTCCTGGGCGCCGTCGGCTGGCCGGGCGTGCCCGATCACGTGTCGCTGTGGGGCCTGCTGATCCCGATCCGGCGCGACTTCGACGAATACGTGAACCTGCGCCCCGTGCGCCTGTTCGAGGGCGTGCCGAGCCCGCTCGCTAACCGCAAGCCGGGCGAGATCGACTTCTGGGTGGTGCGCGAGAACACAGAGGGCGAGTACAGCTCGATCGGCGGCCGCATGTTCCAGGGCACCGATGACGAGATGGCCATCCAGCAGTCCATCTTCACCCGCAAGGGCGTCGACCGGATCCTCAAGTTCGCCTTCGACTTCGCCCGCACGACGAAGAAGAAGCACGTCACCTCGGCCACCAAGTCCAACGGCATCATCCACACCATGCCGTTCTGGGACGAGCGCTTCGACGTGATGCGCAAGAAGTATCCGGACATCAAGGCCGACCAGTATCACATCGACATCCTGACGGCGCATTTCGTGCGCAACCCGGACTGGTTCGACGTGGTGGTCGGCTCCAACCTGTTTGGCGACATTCTGTCGGACCTCGGCCCGGCACTCACCGGATCGATCGGCGTGGCGCCGTCTGGCAACATCAATCCGGAGCGCAAGTTCCCCTCGATGTTCGAGCCGGTGCACGGCTCGGCGCCGGACATCGCCGGAAAGTTCATCGCCAACCCGATCGGCATGATCTGGTCGGGCGCGATGATGGTCCGTCACCTCGGCTATCCCGAGGCGGCCGAAGCCATCGAGCGGGCGATCGCCGCCTCCCTCGTGGAGGGCGGCCCACGGACCAAGGACCTCGGCGGCAACGGCGATACCAAGACCGTGGGTGCGGCCATTGCGGAACTCGTGAAGACGGTGTAGCTGCCTCCCGTTTTTAAGGGAGGAGCCTGGCTTCTGCCCAGACCTATCCGGCCAAGCCGATCACCATGATCGTGCCCTTCGCTGCCGGCGGGCCGACCGACGCGCTGGCACGGGTCCTGGGCGCGCGCATGAGCGAGGCGCTCGGCCAGCAGATCGTCGTCGAGAACATCGGCGGTGCCGGCGGCACCATCGGCGTCAGCAAGGCAGCCAAGGCAACGCCGGACGGCTACACGCTGCTGTTCACCCACATGGGCACGTTGGCGGTCAACATCGCGCTCTACAAGTCGTTGCCCTACGACAGCCTGAAGGACCTCGAGCCGATTGGCCTCGGCGGCACCAACCCGATGGTGCTGGTCGTCAAGAAGGATCTGCCAGTCAAGACGTTTGCCGAGTTCCAGGCCTACGTGAAGGCCAACCAGAAGAAGGTGCAGTACGGCATGGCCGGCATTGGCGCTGCCTCGCATCTGGGCGGCCTGTTGCTGAACAGCATGATGCAGGTCGAGGTGCTGGAGATCCCCTACAAGGGCACGGCGCCCGCACTGAATGATCTTGTCAGCGGACAATTTGACTACATGGTCGACCAGGCGGTGAACGTGCTGTCCCAGATCCAGGCCGGCAACATCCGGGCGCTGGGCGTCAGCACCCTGAAGCCGCTGCCGCAGCTGCCGGGTGTACCGACCCTCGATTCGGCGGGCCTGAAAGGCTACGAGGTGACGATCTGGAATGGTTTGTTCGCGCCCCGAGGGACGCCGAAGGAGGTCATCGCCAAGGTCAACCAGGCGCTGGTCACGACCCTTGGCGACGACAAGATCCGGGCACGCCTGACCGAACTCGCCGTTGACGTGCCGACCGCGCAGGAGGCAACTCCGCAGGGCCTGCGTGACCTCCTGAAGGCGTCGATCGACAAGTGGGTGCCGGCGGTGAAGGCCGCCGGAGTCAAGCCGGAGTAATCGGGAGGCCCCAGGCCGCCGGTGTTTGCCTGGCAACCAGGCGGGATCCACAGGGAGACATGGCGATGTCCAAGTCCGCCCCGCCGACGGAGGGCAGCGCCAGCATGATGCTGGCCGACGGTCGGACGTTGTCGTTCCTCGCAGTCGGTGCGCCGGATGGGCCGACGATCTTCCACAATCACGGCGGCCCGAGTTCGCGGCTCGAAGTGCGCTTGGTGGAGGCGGCTGCGCACCGGCACGGCGTGCGCGTGATCGGTATCGACCGGCCCGGCATCGGATTGTCGTCACCGTATCCGGGCCGCACCCTGTCCAGCTGGGCGGATGACGTAAGAGCACTCGCCGACCACCTCGATGTCCGTCGCTTCTGCGTGTCCGGCTGGTCGGAGGGTGGGCCCTATGCGCTCGCATGCGCCGCCGGGTTGCCGCCGGACCGGCTGGCGCTCACGATTTCCGTGGCCGGCGGCTCCTACGGCGCGTTTGGCGACAACTGGGCCTCCAAGCATCTCAACCTCGCCGACTGGATCGGCGGCTTCCTCGCCATGCATTTCCAGCTTGGCTTCCGCCTGATGTATGACGCGATCGCGTGGCAGGGCGTCGATCATCCGGAGACCTATTGGCGGGCGCTGATAAAGAGTCTTTGCCCCTACGACCGGGCTGAGTGCGCCCGCCCGGGCGTGAAGGAGGCTTTTCTCGCCGCCACCGCCGAATGCTTTCGCCATGGCGCCGGTGGGCTCGTGACCGATGCCACCTTGCTCTACCGCGCCTGGGATTTCGATCTCGGACGATTTGGCACTCCTGTCGACTTCTGGCAGGGCGGCGCAGATACGCTGGTGCCGCCTCAGATCAACCGCCAGGTGGCCGACGCGGTGCCCGCTCATTCCTGGAATGCAGTGGCCGACGGCGGCCATTTCGTCTTTCTCGGGGAGATCGACCGCATCCTCGCGCGCGCCGCCGAGGCGCTGCAGGCCTCCCGATGAAGCGCGCGGCCCGGGAGATGACCCGGCGCGATTCGGTTTAGCCTGCCCGGCGCAGCGCTTCGAAGCGCAGGTCGAGCGACCGTCGGACCTCGCCCAGGCCATCGCCCAGGGCCAGGGTGAGCTGGCGGCCCGCCCAGTCGATGTCGATGGTCCCGAAATTCGCCACCGCCAGCAGGTCGCCGATCCGGTTGGGCCCGGCTTCCTTGGCCTTTTCGTAGACCTTGTTGAGCCCGCTCGACGTGAGCTCGACCAGCGGGTAGAGGCCCGGCGGCGTTTCCCGGTAAAGCGCGCCGATGTGCCGGTCGCCCGACAGGAACACGACGCCGTCGGCGCGGGCGTTGGCGATCGTGTCGAACAGCTTCTGCTTCTCGAGCGGCAGGTTGCCCCAGCGTTCCCAGCCATGGCCCTCGGCCAGCACCTGCGTGCTGGACACGATCAGCCGCAGCTCGGCAGGCGTGCGCAGCTCGGCCGCGAGCCATGCCCATTGCGCCGGTCCGAGCATCGTCTTGGCCGGATCGCGATCGGGCAGGTAGCGCTCCTTGCCCGCCGCGCCGCGCTGGTCGGTGATCTTGAGCGGCGAGCGGAACCAGCGTGTGTCGAGCAGGATGATCTGTACGCGCTTGCCGGGCGGGCCGAAGGTCGCCGCGGTGTAGAGTCCGTCGCGGCTGCGCCGTGCATCGCCGGCGGGCACCTTCCAGAATTTCAGGAACTCTTCCTTGGCGACGACCTTGTGAGGAAACTCCGCGCCGCCGTCGTTCAGGCCATAGTCGTGGTCGTCCCAGATCGCGAGGTGGGGAATGGTGCTGCGCAGCCTGCTGTAGCCTTCGATACCGGCGGCGGCCTCGTAGGCGCGCTTGAGGTTGGCGGCGTCGGCGGTCTTGAAGTCGCCATAGACATTGTCGCCGGCGAAGATGAAAAGGTCGGGTCGCCAGGCCAGGATGGCTTCCCAGATGGGTTGAGGCTGGGCCTGATCGGCGCACGATCCGAAGGCGATGCGCGACAGCGGCGTCGCTGCCTGCGCGGCCACGCGGGCGGGAGAGAGGGAGGCCAGGGCGAGAAGCCCGGCAAGCGTGCGGCGGCTCAACATGGACAACACCTTAATGACACTTTGTGAGCTTTAGGTGGCGTCGCCATGAAACGCCACCTCAAACGCGCTCTCGAACTGGCGTTGGTGCCGCTGGCGGCGGCCATCGTCTTTGTCGAAGAGGTACTGCTCCGCTATCTCGGCGCCGCCATGGCAGCACTCGGCCGCTGGCCGCCGGTCGCCCGCCTGGAGCGCTGGCTGGCCAGCCTGCCGCCGTGGGCCGCCTTGCTTGCGTTCGTGGCGCCCTCGACCCTCGTGCTGCCGGTGAAGCTGGCCGCCGTGTTCTTCGCCCTGCAGGGGCGTCTTGGCCTGGCGGCCGTGAGCATCACGCTGGGCAAGGTGTTGGCAACCGCGCTGCTGGCACGGCTCTACCAGATCCTGCGGCCGACCCTGGCGACGATGCCGTGGTTCGTGGCATCGGAGACCTGGATATTCAAGTGGCGCGACAGGCTCTATGGCTTCGTCCGAGCCCTGCCTGCGTGGCAGCGTATGAAGATCCTGGTCACGCGTTTGCGCGCCTGGCTCGCGGGCTTGGTGGCCTGGCTGCGCCTGCGCTAGCGGATCAATCCAAGCAGTGAAAAGCGTGTCTTGATGCACCTGCCTTGCACGAAGGCCGCGAAACCGCGAAAACTCACGCCAGTTCATGAGACACCCGGGGAATCCCAGACAAATGCAATTCGACGACGTCATCCTCGGCCGCCGGAGCATCCGCGGTTACAAACCCGATCCCGTTCCCAGGGCGCTGATCGAGGAGATCATCGGTCTGGCGATGCGCGCGCCGTCGTCGATGAACACCCAGCCGTGGAATTTCTATGTCATCACCGGCGAGCCGCTGAATCGGATCCGCGCCGGCAACACGGAGCGGATGGTGGCGGGCATCCCTCAGTCGCGCGAGTTCCGGACCGGCCAGGGCTTTACGGGGCAGCACCGCGACAGGCAGGTCGGCGTCGCCAAGCAACTGTTTTCCGCCATGGGGATTGCGCGCGACGACAAGGACATGCGCCAGGACTGGGTCCTGCGCGGCTTCCGCCAGTTCGACGCGCCTGTCTGTGTGATCGTGACTTATGACCGTGTGCTGGACGGCAGCGACGATACGCCCTTCGATTGCGGCGCCGTGGCCACGGCTCTGGTCAATGCCGCCTGGTCGCGCGGGCTGGGCGCAGTGATCAACAGCCAGGGCATCATGCAATCGCCCGTGGTGCGCGAGCACGCCGGAATCGCCGACGACCAGGTCATCATGAAAAGCATTGCGCTCGGCTGGCCGGACGAAAGTTTCCCGGCGAACGCGGTCGTGTCCGAACGTAAGTCCGTCCGAGAAGCGACGGTGTTCGTCGGTTTCGACAGTTAGTCAGACACGCAGGAGAGACCGGCTGTCACTCTCCGGCAATCGACATGAAGGGGAGTGATCCATGTCCGTTCGCCAGCCCAACATCGTCCTGATCCTGGCCGACAATCTGGGGTGGGGCGAACTCGGTTGCTACGGCGGCGGTGTCCTGCGCGGCGCGCCGACGCCGCGGATCGACGCCCTGGCGGCTGAAGGCCTGACCTGCCTCAACTTCAACGTCGAGAGCGACTGCGTGCCGACGCGCTCGGCGCTGATGACCGGGCGCCATCCGATCCGCACCGGGGCGATGCAGTCGGTGCCGGCCGGCCTGCCGCAGGGGCTCATCCCCTGGGAGATCACGTTGGGGCAACTGCTGCAGGGCGCCGGCTACGCCACCGCCTGCTTCGGCAAGTGGCACCTGGGCGACCGCGAGGGGCGGCTGCCCAAGGACCGGGGCTTCGACGAATGGTACGGCATCCCGCGCACCTCGAACGAAGCGATGTTCACGTCGGCCCCCGGATTCGATCCCACGATCGTGCCGATGCCCTATGTGATGGAGGGCGTCAAAGGAGCGCCGGCCATAAACCTCGCGGTCTACGATCTCGAACAGCGGCGCCTCATCGACGGGGAGATTACGCGCCGGACGATCGACTTTATGGAGCGACAGTCGAGCGCCGGCCGTCCGTTCTTCGCCTACGTGCCGCTGACGCAGCTGCATTTCCCGACCTTGCCGCATCCGGACTTCGCCGGCCGCACCGGCGCCGGCGACTTTGCCGATGCGATGGTCGAAATGGACCATCGCGTGGGCCAGGTGCTGGATGCGATCGACCGCCTCGGCCTGGGCGAGGACACGC
>RGPT01000168.1 GCA_010032545.1 Alphaproteobacteria bacterium | reverse complement strand
CCCCGTCTCGGGGGAGGTGCCCCGCAGGGGCGGAGGGGGGCCGAAGTCGTGAATACAAAGTACTTGCCGGTTGAGCAGGATATTGGGTGTATTCCTGATATCGTCGCCACGTAATGCGCGGGCCGCCCGGATCACTGATCCGGAGCGGCCTTTTTCGTGGCCGGTGGCGTTCCGCCACCAAGAACCTTTGGCCATGCCCCGCCCGGCGCGCCCGCCGGTAGGTATCCCTGGAGGATGAGGGGAGGTCCCGCGATCTTTACCGGGTATTCGTTATCCGAGTATTGAGCCGTGCGTAGCAAGCACAAGGCTGCCCCCGCCGACGATCCGTCCGGCAGGTGGGTTGGACCGAGGCGTGAAAAACGCGTCCGAGGACTGGGTTCAGACGGTCATCTGCGGCCGCGCCCCACGCTGTCGGGGGCGGGGCCGCAGGGTCGGATTCCCGACGATGTCACAGGTGGGCTTAGAACCTGTGTCACAACATTTGTCTCAACCTGGTGTGACACCTTTGGGTGTGACACGATTACTTGTCGAGCCAGATGTCCTCGAAGCGCGAGCCGTTGTAGAGGCTGTTCACCATCGGCTTGAAGCCCTTGACGTGGGGGTGCCAGCAGCTCGCGGCGGCGTTCCACATGATGATGGGCCGCGCCCCGTCCTCCAGGAGCTGCTTGTCGATCTGCCACACGATCTGCTTGCGCTTCTCGATATCGGTCTCGCGCGACTGCACGGGGAACAGCTTCTCGATCTCGGGATTGCAGTAGCCGGTATAGTTGCGCTCCGACTTGCAGGCGTAGTGCTCGAAGTAGGTCTGGTCGGGGTCGTCGACGCCGTTGCCGGTGGTGTTGAGGCCGATCGAGTAGTCCTTGCGGGCGATCTTGGCGAACCACAGCGAGGTGTCGACCAGTTCGAGTTCGCCTTCGATGTAGACCTCCTTGAGCTGGTCGATCAGCAGCACGGCGGGGTCACGGTAGAGCAGGTGGTTGCGGGTCGCGACCTTGAGCTTGAGCTTCTTGTCGGGCCCGTAGCCCGCCTTCTTCATGATCTCGCGGGCCTCCTCGCGATTCTTCTTCACGTCGGGCCCGTAGCCCGGCACCGCGTCGTACATTGCCTGCGGCAGGCCCCAGACGCCGTTGGGCGCCGGCTCCATGACGCCGCCGATGTCGGCCTCGCCCTGGTTGATGATGTCGATGAAGGTCTTGCGGTCGATGCTGAGCAGCATGGCGCGGCGCACTTCGGCATTGTCGAACGGCGGCGCGTCGCGGTTGACGATCAGGTTGGTGCTGTTGTTCATCGCCGCCAGTTCGCAGACCGCCTGTGGTGCCTGGTTCTTCATGTCCTTCAGGAGCGGGATGGTGACGGCATAGGGCGACGTCATGTCGTAGCGGTTGGTGACGAAGCCCAGGATCGCCGTGGCCCGGGCCGGCACGATCGAGAACTCGATGCCGTCGACGTAGGGCTTGCCCTTCTTGAAGTAGTCGGGATTGCGCGCCAGGCGCACGATCTCCTTGGCCTTGAACTCGGCCAGCCTGAACGGGCCGGTGCCGACCGGCTTGGTGCGCATGTCGGCGGTCGAGACGTGGCAGGGATAGACCGGGCTATAGCCCGAGGCCAGCAGCACCAGCAGCGAGGGCTGCGGCTGGCCGAGATGGAAGGTGACCTCGGCGGGCCCGTTGGTCGTGACCTTCTCGAGGTTCCAGTACCAGGACGAGCGCGGGTTCTTGCGCAGCTTCAGGGTCTCGCTGCGGCCGGTCAGCATGTCCCAAGTGCATTTGACGTCGGCCGACGTGAAAGGCTTGCCGTCGTGCCATTTGGCGTTGCCCACCAGCTTGAAGGTGAGCTGCTTGCCGTCGGCGCTCCACGCCCAGCTCTCGGCCAGATCGGGCCGGATGGTGTTCAGGCTGTTCTGCGGGATCTGCTGATCGAACAGCACGAGGTTGTTGTAGAGGCCCATGAAGGGCACGACGGTCGAGGTCGTGGCCTCCTCGTGGATCGAGGCACTGGGCGGCGAGTCCTGGAAGTACATCTTGAGCGTGCCGCCGCTCTTCTGGGCGAGCGCCGGTGCGGCGGCGATGACGAGAGCCACCGTGGCGCACAGCATTCCCATTGGAAACCGCATGTCGTTCCTCCCTGCCTTGCTTTACAGGGAGGATGAACGGTCGGGCGCGGCCCGTCGACTCCCGGCGACGCCGCAATTCTGCGGCGCGGCCCGGTCAGTTCGCCATCCAGCCGCCGTCGACCATCAGGTTCTCGCCGGTGATGAAGGTCGCTTCGTCGGAGGCGAGGAAGAGGGCGGCGTTGGCGACATCCTCCGAGCGGCCGAGTCTCGGCAGCGGCGTTCGGGCATTCGAGTAGTCGATCCAGCGCGGTTCGACGGCGCGGCCCCCTTTGCCGGTGAGAATCTTGCCAGGCGCCACGGCGTTGCAGATGATGCTGTCGCGGCCGTAGTCCGATGCGATCTGGCGCGTGAGGTAGACCACGGCCGATTTCGAGACGCCGTAGGAGAAATCCTCGGGCGAAGAGATCATGCCGTGTTGCGAGGAGATGTTGACGATCCGCCCCCGCGCCTCGTTACGGATGTCCTGGGTCAGCATGCGGCGGACGGCGGCGCGGCACATCAGGAAGACGCCAGTGACATTCACGTCCATCACCCTGTTCCATTCGTCGAGGCTGGTGTCGGTGAGCTTCTTGCCGCTGCGGATGACGGCGTCGTTGACCACGATGTCGAGCCTGCCGCTCGGCAGCGCGGCCAGCCGGACAGCCTCCTCGACGTCCTTCTCGTTCGAGACGTCACCCTGAAAGAAGGCCACATCCAGGATCTTGTGCGTGGGCTCGCCGCCCTCGACCACTGCCTCGGTGATGTCCATCAGCAGCAGCGTTGCCCCTTCGGCATGGAAGCGGGTCGCGATGGCGCGACCGATGCCCGAGGAGGCACCGGTGATGAGGGCGGTCTTCCCGGCGAGACGCTTCATCGCTCGCCGTCAGCCGCGCCGGACGCTGGCACCGCCATCCACCGGCAGGGTGACGCCGGTGATGAAGATTGCCTCGTCCGAGGCCAGGAAGAGAGCGGCGTTGGCCACGTCCCAGCCGGTGCCCATCTTCTGGCGCAGGGGGACCTTCGAATCGCGTTCGGCCTCGACCTCGGCGCGGGTCTTCTTGAACGTCCGGGCGCGGGTGTCGACCGCCATTGGCGTGTTCATCAGGCCGGGCAGGATGACGTTGGCGCGGATGCCGTACTGGGCGTTCTGGTAGGCGAGCTGCTCGGTGAAGGACACCATCGCGGCCTTCGTCGCCTTGTAGGCAACGTAGGGATAGGTGGTGATCACGGCCATCGAGGAGATGTTGATGATGGCGCCGCTCTTCTGGGCGCGCATGATCGGGATCACATGCTTGGCGGCCAGGATGCAGCTCTTGAGGTTGATCGCCACGCAGCGGTCGAATGCTTCCTCGGTGATGTCGAGCAGCTCGGCATCCCCGCCCGCGAGGCTGACGCCGACATTGTTGTGCAGGATGTCGATGCGGCCCCAGCGGCCGTACGCATCGGCCACCATGGCCTTGATCTCGGCCTCCTTGGTGACGTCGGCCTTGAAGGCCATCGCCGTGCCCTGGTTGGCGCCGATCATCTCGACCGTCTCCTGGGCCGATTTGAGGTTGTGATCCACGCACAGGACCTTGGCGCCCTCGCGGGCGAAGGTGAGGGCGGTGGCGCGGCCGTTGCCCATGCCTTCGCCGGGGCTCTGGCCTGCGCCGACGACGATGGCGACGCGATCTTTGAGACGCATGTCAGGATACTCCCGGAATCGGATACTGCTTCAGGACTTCTTTGTAGTGGGGCTCGTTGTCCATCTTCATGGTCGCGAGCACGCGCACGACCGCGCAGTAGAAGGCGATGGTGAGCACGAGGTCGGTCATGTGCTCGTTGCTGAGGTCCTTCTTGATCTCGGCGAAGGTCTCGTCGGACATCGCGAGGTCGCGCACCATCTCGCGCGCACCCCTGAGCACTGCCTTGGCCAGCGGCTCGAGCCTGGATGGCTTGCCATCTGTCTCGAGGAAGAGGTTCTGGATGTCCTCGTCAGTGACGCCGAACTCCTTGCCGATCTTCACGTGATGGGTGAATTCGTATTCCGACTTCTCCATCCAGCCGACCTGGAGGATCGCGAGTTCGCGCAGGCGCGGATCGAGAGTGCTCTTGTTGCGGATGTAGCCGCCAAGGCCATGGAAGGCGCGCGCCATGCCGGGCGAATTGACCAGCAACCGCGTGAGATTGATCGGCCGCTTGAGCAGCTCCTTGTGTTCCGGCGGAAGCTGATCGGCATCGAGATAGGGCAGGCGGGCCATCTTGTTCGTCTCCTCACTGAGCGGCAGAATCGCGTTCCGGGCCCTGCAACGTGACGCCGCCGTCGACCACCAGCACATGGCCGGTGATGTAGCGGGCGTGATTGCTCAGCAGGAATCGCACGGCATGGCCGATGTCCCAGCCGGTGCCTTCGATCTTGAGCACCGAGGCCTTGGCGCGCTGGGCGCGGTTGGCCTCGCTCATGCCGTTGCCGCGGTTGACCATCGGCGTGTACATCGGGCCGGGGCAGATGCAGTTGACCCGGATGTGGTCGCGGCCGTGGTCGACCGCCATCGCCTGGGTAAGGCCGATCACGGCTGCCTTGGAGGTCGTGTAGGTGGTGAGGCCGCGCGGCCGGAGCGCCGAGATCGACGAGATGTTGACGATGGCGCCGCCCTTGGCGGTCTTGATCATGGCGGGAATGGCGTGCTTGGAGAGCAGGAACATCGTCTCGACATTCACCTGCATCACCCGCCGGTAGTCCTCGGGCTTCTCGTCGACCACGCTGGCGCGGCTTCCGATGCCGACGTTGTTGTCGAGGAAATCGAGCCGGCCCCAGCGATCGACCGCGGCATCGACCAGCCGTTTGCATTCGGCTTCCTTGGTGACGTCGCCGGCATGCGCCGCCGCTGTGCCACCCTCGGCCTTGATCATCTCGGCCGTGCGCTCCGCGAGCTTCAGGTCGAGATCGGCCACCAGCACTTTTGCGCCGGCGCGCGCCAGCAGGATCGCGGCCGCGCGGCCGTTGCCGATGCCGTCACCTGCGGCACCGCCGCCTGAAATGATCGCCACCTTGCCGGCCAGGCCGGCGTCGTCTTCGGGACCTTTCATCTCGTTCTCCTAAGGCAGGCCGGCACCGGGAACGTCGACCCGGATGGTCTCGATGCGGCCGTCGCGCTTGTCGGCGATGGCAGGCCCGCTGCCGCTGTTGGTGATCACGAAAAGGGTGCGGCGATCCACACCCCCCAGCATGCACGCATAGGCCGCGCGTGCCCCGAGATCGAGATCGTGCGTGATCTTCCCGCCTTCGAGCACGCGGACCATGTGGTGGGTGAAGGCGCCGGTGACCCAGATGCCGCCTTCGGCATCGAGACAGATACCGTCGGGGTTGCAGTTGGGCGTCTCGGCCCAGAGACGCCGGTTCGACAGGCTGCCGTCGGCGGCGATGTCGAAGGCGGTCAGGCGCTTGGCGAAGGTCTCGCCGATGATCATCGTCTTGCCGTCCGGCGTGATCACGGTGCCGTTGGGGAACATCAGCTCGTCGGCGGCCTTGTGCACCGACCGGTCGGGATCGACGCGGACCAGGACGGCCGGGCGTTGCGGCTCGCCGGCGTGACGGTCGAAGCCGAAGTTGCCGACATAGGCGCGTCCCTTTGCGTCGACGACCATGTCGTTGCAGTGTCCGGTCGCGAGCGGCTTCAGCTCGGCCTCGACCGTGAGTTCGCCGCCCGAGAAGCGCATCAGGCGGCGGTCGGTCATGCTCACGATCAGCATCGTGCCGTCGGGCCGCCAGCCCAGCCCCGAAGGCCGACCCGGCACTTCGACGACGGTCTCGGCCCTGCCGCTCTCGTCTACGGTCCGGACCTGGTGAACGTAGAAGTCGGAGAAGTAGAGTCGATTGTCGCGCCAGCGCGGCCCTTCGCCGAAGGAGAGTCCGGTGAGGAGGGGCTCGAGTTTCATCGCCGATCCCTCACGTCACGACATCCCAGTCGATGCGGAAGCTGTCGCCCTGTGGCTTGATGTAGCCCGCATTGGCGCCGGGGAAGTGGGCGGGGCAGAGAAGCGCGTTGGCCTCGACGCAGTCCTCGAGGAGCTTGCGACGGCTCCGGGCCGACATCTCCTGGTCCCAGCAGAATTGGCTCGACCAGTCGGGGTGATAGACCTGGATGGGGTGATGCATGATGTCGCCCGAGAAGCAGGCCTGCTTGCCGGCATCCTTAAGGTTGATGGCGATCGACCCCGGGGTGTGGCCGGGGTAATCCTTGATGGTGATCAGTGGATCGGGCTGATGGTCGCTCTCGATCATGACGGCCTTGCCGGCCTCGACGATCGGCAGCACCGAATCGTCGAACGATCCGTCGTTGACGCCGTCCTTGGTCTTGCGTTCGTTCTCCCAATGCGCGTACTCGCGCTTGGCGAAGAGATAGCGGGCATTGGGAAAAGTCGGCACCCAACGGCCATTTTCCAGTTTGGTGTTCCAGCCGACATGATCGACATGCAGGTGCGTGCACATCACGAAGTCGACCGATTCGGGTGGGCAGCCGCAGGCCCGGAGGCGATTGAGGAACGGCGTATCGAGCTTGTTCCAGGCCGCATTGTGGCGCTGCTTGTCGTTGCCGAGGCAGGTGTCGATCAGGATCGTGTGGCGGCCGGTCTTCACGACCCAGGTGTGGACGGACCCGACCAGGCGATCGGAGCCTGCCTCGACGTGGTCGGGCAGCATCCAGCCCTTCTGGGCGTCGAAGGCCTGCTGGTCGAACCTGGGGAACATCCGGTTGGGTCTGAAGCCCGCGGCGCAGAGTTCCTCGACTTTCTCGATGGTGGCGCCACCGATCTTGCGAACCGTCATGGCGCTTCCCCCTAGAATGTGACGACGCTGCGGATCGATTCACCCCGATGCATCAGCTCGAAGGCGTCGTTGATCTTCTCGACCGGCATGGTGTGGGTGATCAGCGAATCGATGTCGATCTTGCCGTCCATGTACCAGTCGACGATCTTCGGCACGTCGCGCCGGCCCTTCGCGCCGCCGAAAGCCGTGCCCATCCAGCTCCGGCCCGTCACCAGCTGGAACGGCCGGGTCGCGATCTCCTGTCCGGCGCCGGCGACGCCGATGATCACCGACTTGCCCCAGCCGCGATGGCAGCATTCCAGCGCCTGGCGCATCAGTTTGGTGTTGCCGACGCACTCGAAGCTGTAGTCCGCGCCGCCGTCGGTCAGCTCGACGAGATGCGCGACCAGGTCCTTGGTCCCGAGCTCCGCCGGGTTGACGAAGTGCGTCATGCCGAATTTGCGGCCGAGTGCCTCACGCGCCGGGTTGAGATCGACGCCGACGATCATGTTGGCGCCGACCATGCGCGCGCCCTGCAGCACGTTGAGGCCGATGCCGCCCAGGCCGAACACCACGACGTTGGCGCCGGGCTCGACCTTGGCGGTGTTGATCACCGCGCCGATGCCGGTGGTGACGCCGCAGCCGATGTAACAGACCTTGTCGAACGGCGCGTCGGGCCGGATCTTCGCAAGCGCGATCTCGGGCAGCACGGTGTAGTTCGAGAAGGTCGAGCAGCCCATGTAGTGATGGATCTTCTTGCCCTTGATCGAGAAGCGCGAGGAGCCGTCGGGCATCACGCCCTGGCCCTGGGTGGCGCGGATCGAGGTGCAGAGATTGGTCTTGCCCGACAGGCACGACTTACACTGGCGGCATTCGGGCGTGTAAAGCGGGATTACGTGGTCGCCCTTCTTGAGCGAAATGATGCCGGGTCCGACGTCGACCACGACGCCCGCGCCCTCATGCCCGAAGATGACGGGGAAAAGCCCCTCGGGATCGCCGCCGGAGCGCGTGAATTCGTCGGTGTGGCAGACGCCCGATGCCTTGATCTCGACCAGCACCTCGCCGAACTTCGGCCCTTCGAGGTCGACGGTCTCGATCTCGAGGTTCTTGCCCGCTTCGTAGCAGACTGCTGCCTTTGTCTTCACGCGAACATTCCCCTGATTGCGAAGCGGGGAGCCTAGAGCAGGGAAGCGGCCCCAGTCTATGCCGCGACCGACTTGGCCAGCGTCCGCGCCAATTCAGACTTCGCCTCGCGGTACTGTTGCACCAGGCGGCGGCAGAGCTCGGCGGCAGCGGGGATGTCCTCGATGTTCCCGACGCCGTGACCGGCCGTATAGATGTCCTTCCAGCGCTTCTTGTTCTCCGAAGCGGCAACGATCTTGCCCGGGAGGGTCGTGCGCAGCACGTCGAGGTCGATGCCGGCGGCCAGAAGGCTCGGCGTCAGCCAGTTGGCCGGCGCGCCGTCGATCGACGCGGTGAGGAAGACGTCGGTCGCGCGTGTCTTCAGGATCATGTCCTTGTGGGCCTCGACCGCCATGGCTTCGCGGGTGGCGATGAAGCGCGTGCCGATATAGGCGAGGTCGGCCCCCATCGCCTCGGCCGCCAGCACGTCGCGGCCGGTGGTCTGGCCACCGGCCAGCACGACGGCGAAGTGATCGCCCAGCTGGCGGACCTCATTCATCAGGGCGAAGGGGTTGATCGTCCCGGTGTGACCGCCGGCGCCGCCTGCCACGGCGATCACGCCGTCGACACCGGCTTCGAGCGCCTTCTCGGCGTGGCGGCGGTTGGCGATGTCATGCAGCGCCACTGCGCCCCAGCCGTGGATACGCTTGATGGCATCGCCCGGTGCGCCCTTGGACGTCAGCACCACGGGCACCTTGTATTTTTCGACCAATTCGAGATCGCCGGGATATCGCGGGTTGGAGGCATGGACGACGAGGTTCACCGCCCAGGGGGCCGGCTTTTTCCCCGAGTCTTCCAGGCGCTTCATGCCTTCCTGCATCTCGTCAAGCCAGGCCTGGAACTCCTCGCGGCTGCGCGTGCCATGGGCGGGAAAGCTGCCCATGACGCCTTCGGCACAACAGGCCAGCGTGAGTGCCGGGTTGGACACCAGGAA
>RGPT01000167.1 GCA_010032545.1 Alphaproteobacteria bacterium | reverse complement strand
CCATGCGGGCGAACTGGGCCGCCTGCCTGGCGTCGACGGCGAGCCGCCCCGCCGACTTGCCGTGCTTCTTGGCGGCGGCGATCGTGGCCTGCTCGGCCTTCACGAAATCGGGATGGTCGAAGGCGCCGGGCTCGCCCAGCGCCACCGAAAGGTCGTTGTGGCCGAGCCACAGCATGTCGACGCCGGGCATCGCCGCGATCTCGTCGGCCGCCGCAGCGCCTCTGGGATCCTCGACCTGCAGGATGATCGCGGTGCGGGCGTTCTGTTCGGCAAATCTCGGCAGCAGCGGGTCGGATCGCATCGCGAAGCGCTCGTGGCCGAGGCCCAGCGCCACACCGCGGGTGCCATCGGGCCAGTACTTCGCGGCCTCCAGTACCGCCTTTGCCTGCTCGACCGAGGAGACGATCGGGACCATGACGCCGTCGGCACCGGTATCGAGCGCGCGCGAGATGTGGTGACGGGATTGCGAGGGCACGCGCACCACCAGCGGCAGGCCGGCGGCCTGGCAGTAGCGCACGACACCGCGCACCGTGTCGAAGCCGAAGCCGGTGTGCTCCATGTCGAGCACGGCGTAGTCGGCGCCGGCGGCCTTCAGGATCTGACCGATGCCGGGCGTCGTGAATTCGAACAGAAAGGTGCCGATCTTGGTCGCGGGCGTGCCCACGAGCGTGCGCAGGTTCGGTGTCGGCATTGCTTTTCTCCCCCGGATTTCTCTTTGCGGGCAGCACCATAGGCGGCGTTTGCGTGGCGGCTCAACCGGAACCGTCAGGCTGACCGGCTCCCCGCCAGGGCCGCCACTAAGGGTCCATGACACCGGCGTTCCTCAACGGCCTCGTCGTTCTTTCCGCGATCGCCCTTGCGAACTGGAACGCCTTGGTGAAATCGGCAAGCGACCGCACGCTCACCATGGTGGCGATCCGCGCGGCCGGACCGGTGCTCAGCCTCGCAGCGCTTCCCTTCGTCGGCTGGCCGGCGCCGTCGGTCTGGTGGCGGGCGCGATCTCGGTGGTGGGATTCCTTGCCTTTCTGCTCGCCGCCCGGAGCCTGCCGCTGGGTCCCGTCGTGGCGCTGCGCGAGACCGGCGTGATCTTCGGCGCCTTGCTTGGCAGCTTCGTTCTCAAGGAAGGCTTCGGCCTTCGCCTCATGGCTGCCTCGGCGCTGGTGGTCGGTGGGATTGGGCTTCTCGCCGCGCTGCGATGAGCTAAGCTACGGCTCTGTCTGTCCATCATTGGGAGGAAACCATGAAGCTCTATTACATGCCCGGCGCCTGCTCTCTCGGCATCCACGTGCTGCTCGAGGAAATCGGCAAGCCCTACGAACTGCACAAGATCGACGGGGCGAAGCAGGAGCAGTACGGCCCCGACTTCGTGAAGCTGAACCCCAAGTCGAAGGTGCCGACGCTGCAGCGTGACGACGGCAAGGTGCTGACCGAGTTCCCGGCGATCGCCGTATGGCTTGCTCGCAAGAACGCCGACAAAGGCCTGTTGCCGACCGACGCCGACGGCGAGGCGGCCGCTCTCGAAGCCATGGATTATGTGGTGTCGACCATGCACATGCAGGGCTTCTCGCGCATGTTCCGGCCGGTGAATTACGCACCGACCGAAGCCGACCACGACAAGGTCAAGGCGCGCGGCAAGGAGATCATGGAGAAGGGCCTCGCCCTGATGGACAAGGCGCTCGAGGGCAAGGAATACCTCGCCGGCAAGTTCTCGGTGGCCGACGCGGCGCTCTTCTACGTCGAGTTCTGGGCGGCCGGTCGCATGAAGATGCCGCTGCCCAAGAACGTTGCCGCCCACTATGCGCGCATGAAGGCCCGCCCGGCCGTCATGCGCGTGATGGAGCAGGAAGGCATCGCCGCAGCGGCCTGAGCGTGCTGCCTGCGGCGCTGAAAGGCCAGCTCCGCCTGCCGCTGATCGCGGCCCCGATGTTCCTGATATCGGGGCCGGCGCTGGTGACGGCGGCGTGCCGGGCGGGCGTCATCGGCGCGTTTCCGACCGCCAACTGCCGCACCGTCGAGGAGCTGGATCGCTGGCTGGCCGACATGGGCGACGCCTTGAAGCGCGCCGCCGACGAAGCCGGCCGCGCACCGTCGCCACTCTGTCCCAACCTGATCGTCCACCGCTCCAATCCGCGCGTGGCCGAAGATTTGGCCGCCGTCCTGAAGGCCGGCGTCGAACTGGTCATCACTTCGGTGGGCTCGCCCGAACCGGTGCTGAAGCCCCTCAAGGACGCAGGTTGCCTCGTCTTCGCCGACGTGGCCTCGGTGCGCCATGCCGAAAAGGCCGTGGCTGCGGGCGTCGACGGTCTGGTGCTGCTGACCGCTGGCGCCGGCGGCCAGACTGGCTGGGCCAATCCCTTCGCCTTCGTGCGCGCGGTGCGTTCCTTCTGGGGTGGTATCGTGGTGATGGCTGGCGGCATGTCCGATGGACGCGCAATAGCAGCCGCGGAAATGCTGGGCTGCGATCTCGCCTACATGGGCACCAAATTCATCGCCACTCGCGAGAGCCTGGCCAAGGACGACTACAAGCGAATGCTGGTGGCGAGCCGCATGGACGACGTGCTGCTGACGCGGGCCTTTACCGGTCTCGAGACCAACATGCTGCGGCCCTCGATCAAGGCGGCTGGCCTCGATCCCGACAATCTGCCGATGCGCGGCGCCATCGATATCGCCAAGGACATCAACGCCGCCGAGCGCGACAAGCCAGATGCCAGACGCTGGAAGGATATCTGGAGTGCCGGTCACGCCGTGTCGGGCGTAGCCGATGTTCCGTCCGTGGCGGATCTGGTCGACCGCACCGCGGCCGAGTACACGGCGGCCAAGGCCTCAGTGTAGTTCGTACAGGCCGCTGGCAAACTTGAACTCGGCCGGCTTGATCAGAGCCGCGTTGGCCACCCGGACCTTGTGCAACTGGCCGTCAATGTTGCGTTCCCAGTAGTCGAGGAACTTGGTCAGGGCGGGAAACCGGGGGGCGAGGTCGAGGTTTTGCCACACGAAGCTTTGCAAGACATGCCGGTGATCGGGCATCCAGTAGAGGATTTCGGCGGTCGTGATCCGGTAATCGTTGAGCTGAGCTACGAAACTGCGATCCATTCGTCACTCCTTGACACGGTACGCGCATCGGAATAGTCACGCGTCCTTGGCTGGGAAGCAGCAAAAATCGTTCCATATCAATGACTTAGCAGCACTGCCCTGAGATTGCTGCTAGTGCGAAGCGACTTTCCGCGCTCGCCTTGACTCACTTCGCCAGCAACCCTACATGCTGCACGCCTTTGGCACTCACCCATGGAGAGTGCTGATAGCGATCGATTTGGCGCGGCCTCCAGGCTGCGCAGGGCTAACAGCTACATTGGAGGAAGACACATGAAGTTCCGTCCGCTTCACGACCGAGTCGTGGTCAAGCGCGTCGAGGAAGAAGGCAAGACCAAGGGCGGCATCATCATTCCGGACACCGCCAAGGAAAAGCCGATGGAAGGCGAGATCGTCGCCGTTGGTCCGGGCGCCCGCGATGAAGCCGGCAAGCTCGTTCCGCTCGACGTCAAGAAGGGCGACCGCATCCTGTTCGGCAAGTGGTCCGGCACCGAAATCAAGCTCGATGGCGAGGATCTCCTGATCATGAAGGAGTCCGACATCATGGGAATCATCGAGGGTTCCGCCGCGATGAAGAAGGCCGCCTAAGCGCCTTCACAGGTGCGAGCGCCTCTCCATCCGTCCTGATCAATCCAAGTATCCAAGAGGAATAGAAAATGGCAGCCAAGGAAGTCCGTTTTAGCGCGGATGCACGTGAGCGCATGCTGCGCGGCGTGGACATTCTCGCCAACGCCGTCAAGGTGACGCTGGGTCCGAAGGGCCGCAACGTCGTCCTCGACAAGAGCTTCGGCGCTCCGCGCATCACCAAGGACGGCGTCACCGTCGCCAAGGAGATCGAGCTCGCCGACAAGTTCGAGAACATGGGCGCCCAGATGGTGCGCGAAGTGGCCTCGAAGACCAACGACATCGCCGGCGACGGCACGACGACGGCGACCGTTCTCGCCCAGGCGATCGTGCGCGAAGGCGTGAAGTCGGTCGCGGCCGGCATGAACCCGATGGACCTCAAGCGCGGCATCGACCTCGCGGTCGAGGCGGCTGTCGAGGACATCAAGGCGCGTGCCAAGAAGATCACGGGCACCGACGAAGTGGCCCAGGTCGGCACGATCTCGGCCAATGGCGACAAGTCGATCGGCAAGATGATTGCCGAGGCGATGAAGCGCGTCGGCAACGAAGGCGTTATCACGGTGGAAGAGGCCAAGAGCCTCGACACCGAGCTCGACGTCGTCGAGGGCATGCAGTTCGACCGCGGCTATCTCTCGCCGTACTTCATCACCAACGCCGACAAGATGATCGCCGAGCTCGACTCGCCGTACATCCTGCTGTTCGAGAAGAAGCTCTCGGGCCTGCAGGCGATGCTGCCGGTTCTCGAGGCGGTCGTGCAGTCGGGCAAGCCGCTGCTGATCATCGCCGAGGACGTCGAGGGCGAGGCCCTGGCCACCCTGGTCGTGAACAAGCTGCGCGGCGGCCTCAAGATCGCTGCCGTCAAGGCGCCGGGCTTCGGCGATCGCCGCAAGGCGATGCTCGAGGACATGGCGATCCTGACCGGCGGTCAGCTGATCTCCGAGGACCTTGGCATCAAGCTCGAGAACGTCACGCTCGACATGCTCGGCAAGGCCAAGAAGGTCATCGTCGAGAAGGAAAACACCACGATCGTCGACGGCTCGGGCAAGAAGGCGGACCTCCAGGCCCGCATCGCCCAGATCCGCGCGCAGATCGAGGAGACCACCTCGGACTACGACCGTGAGAAGCTCCAGGAGCGCCTGGCCAAGCTCGCGGGCGGTGTTGCCATCATCAAGGTCGGCGGCGCCACCGAAGTCGAAGTGAAGGAAAAGAAGGACCGCGTTGACGACGCCATGCACGCCACCAAGGCGGCGGTCGAAGAGGGTGTTGTCGCCGGCGGCGGCTCGGCTCTCCTCTACGCAATCCGTGCGCTCGACAAGCTGCGCTCGGCCAACGACGACCAGAAGGTCGGCATCGAGATCGTGCGTCGTGCGCTCCAGGCGCCCGTCCGCCAGATCGCCGAGAACGCCGGCTACGACGGCGCCGTCATCGCCGGCAAGATGCTCGAGCAGAAGGACCACAACTTCGGCTTCGACGCCCAGAAGGGCGACTATGTCGACATGATCAAGGCCGGCATCATCGATCCGGTGAAGGTCGTGCGTACCGCCCTGCAGGACGCCGCTTCGGTTGCGGGCCTGCTGGTGACGACCGAAGCCATGGTCGCCGAGAAGCCCGAGAAGAAGGCCCCGATGGGCATGCCGCCGGGCGGCGGCGGCATGGGCGGCGACATGGACTTCTAGTCCAGTCGAAAGCCAGAAATCGGAAGGGCCGGGGAGCAATCCCCGGCCTTTTCTTTTGTCTTCGACATTGTCACCGTGGCTCTCCCCCTCCGCCCTTCGGGCACCTCCCCGCCTGACGGGGGGAGGCGGAGAGTGGCAAGTCCGAGGGCACGGTTTGGATTACCCCACCTCCATCAAAGCCGTCGTATTGCACCAGGGCCGCGTGCTGCTGTTGGCGAACGAGCGCGGGGAGTGGGACCTGCCGGGTGGTCGGCCAGATCCGGGCGAGGACCATCGCGCGACGCTCGTCCGCGAGGTGCGCGAGGAGACGGGGCTCAGCGTCGATATCGGTCTCCTGCTCGACGAGCATCTTTTCGAGGTGCTGCCACAGCGCCTTGTGCGCATCGTGGCCTACGCCTGCACGCTGCAGGGAAGCGGTGACGTCACGCTGAGCGACGAGCACCTGGAGATGAGCTGGGTATCGCTGGCGGAGATCGGCGAATCGATCGCTGGCCGGCCGCTGCCCGCGGGCTACCTCGGCGCGATTCGCCAGGCGATGGACCAACCCTTGTCGCCGAGCGACCGTGAGGTCTGAAGGCTGAGGAATCGGTCGTGTGCCGCGGCAGCCCCGAGCCAGAGTTCGTTCCAGGCGTCGAAGGCCAGCAGCGGATCGGCAAGCGCCAGGTCACGCACCGCGCGCCAGCCAGCCAGGCGCACGATCACGGCGCCATCGTTTTCTTCGGTCACGACGTCGCGCCACGCGGCCGAGTTCCTTGCACGCATCGGCCGGCCCCAGCAGCTCCTGCAGGGTCGGCAGCATGGTGCGCAGGTATTCGAGGGCATAGGCGCGGAACGTCTTAAGTCGCCGCTCCTCGGGCCAACTCGCGGTCTCGAGTTTCGGCTGGGCGTTCCAGTCGACGCGCGGCATCTCCTCCGTGCCGTAGGCGAAGCGCACGCGCTCGCTCTCCTTCAGTGGCCGGCCGTAGTCGAAGTAGTAGCCTTCGAGGCCCGGCATGCCGTCGACCGTCATGCCGGTGCAGACGAACCCCAGCGCCGGATTGTTCAGCGAGACGCCGTTGTGCCCGTGCCAGCCGTGCAGCATGGCGGCCGAAACGGCGTGCGGCACGGCGGCAATGGCCGTGCCCTTCCAGATCCAGCGCGGCGGCGGGTAGCGCACCCAAGCCTTGCGGTCGCTCTCGCGCAGGTAGCCCGTCTTCACGCCGCCCAGGGCGTTGGAATGATAGTGATAGAGCGCGCAGGCCGGCGCATCGGGCTCGTCGGCCAGGCCGAGCTTCTGGAGGCCGGGCAGGAATTTCTCCAGATGCTGGCGGCGGAAATGGCGGAAGACGTAGTCGCGCGCCGTGTCGTCGCCGCGCCGCATGACGAGGCCCAGCACCAGGGCCGTCATCAGCGCGTTGTACAGCGTGCCGACCGCGCGATACGCGGCCAGTTCAGTCCCGGAACTAGCCACTGTGGCCGTCGACCAGGATGGCTTTGGACTTGCCGGCCTTGAGCCGCATCGCCAGCACCGGCTTGTACTCTTCGGAATCGTAGAAGCGTTCGGCCGCGGCATAGTCGGGGAACTCCAGCACGACGATCCGCGCCGGCGTCCAGCCGCCTTCCAGCGTCCGGGTCTTGCCCCCACGCACGACGAACTTGCCGCCGAACTTGCCGACCAGACCGGGCGTATGCTTGCGGTACTCGGCCATCAGGGCCTCGTCGGTCGTCTCGACTTCCACGATTATGTAGGCGGTCACGTCGTCGTCCTCCTCAACCGGTTTCCCTCAACCAACTTCGGCTAACCAATCTCCATCGGCAGGCTGGGATCGTTTGACCATTCCTGCATTGAATTGTCGTACACGGAGACGTTCCGGTGGCCCAGCATCGCCGTCAGCACGAACGCGTCGAGCGTGGCGGCGATACCGCCACCGCAATAGACCAGTACCCGCTTGTCCTGGGCGGCGCCGACGCCATCGAACGCCGCGCGCAGGTCGGCAATCGGCTTCAACGCCTTGTCTGCGCCGAACAGACTCGCCGCCGGCACGCACGACGAGCCCGCGATGCGGCCGGCGCGGCCATAGACGACTCCGCCCGCGCCCTTGTGCTGGTCGTGGCTCAGCGCATTCAGCGTGAGCGTGCCCGGCGCGCCGATCGCGCCCTTGATCTTCTCCTTGTCGACGAAGAGTTCCGGCCGGGCGCGCAGCGAGAGCGTCGCCGGCGGATGCGTGGCCGCTTCGGTCGACAACGGCCGGTCCTCGGCCTTCCACTTGTCGAGCCCGCCATCCAGGATCGCGGCATCGTCGAAGCCGATACTGCGCAGCATCCACCAGATGCGGGTCGCCCAGACTGGCGACGCATGGCTGTAGAGCACGATGAAGGTGCCGTGACCTACGCCCTTGGCGGCGAAGGCCTTGGTCAGTTCCTCGAGCGGGGGCAGGGTGAAGCGAAGCTTCGACCCCTTGTCGGAAAGGTCGGCCTGGAGGTCGAGGAACGCCGCGCCCGGGAGGTGACCCTTGTCGTAGTTGGCGCGGCCGCTTTCGGCGATGTAGCGGCCGTCGGGGCCGGGCTTGAGGTAGGTGGTGCAGTCAAAAATGCGCAAGCCTGGGGCACCCATGCGGCGCGCCAGTTCCTCGGTTGAAATCAACGCGGCGCAATGCCCTGTCATGTCGCTCCCCCGGTTGGGAGAGCGGAGACTAGCCTAGTTCGAAGCGCAGGTGGCTAGATCGTCTTCTGCGGCAGCGGCGGCACGGAAACCGGACCCGACGAGGGGGCAACGGCCGGCGGCGCGAGCTGCGCCGAATCGGGCTGCTTCGGCGTGGCAGTGGTCGTAGGCTTCTTGGCCTTGGCCTTCGCGGTCTTGGTCGGCGCCGGCGCGGCCTTGGCCTGGGCACTCACCTTCTTCAGGCAGCTGCTGCGCGAAGAAGCGCTCTTCAGTGTCTGGCAGTAGGCCGATGTGCCGGGCTTGGGCTTGGCGGTGGGGACAGGCGCTGGTGTCGGGGTGTCGTCCTGGGCGAAGGACGGAGCGGCGAAGGCGACGGCGAGCAGGGCGGCGGCGCTGGCGATCAAGAGACGCATCTGTTCTTCTCCCGGGCCGCTTGCGAAGGGGGGGGACGATGCGGCCTCGATAAACTGGCAAAATACTATGTGATTTGTGTTGTTTATGTCAAATTCTTAATGATTCACTAAAAGAGAATTTTCAAGGGATCCCGTGCAGGCCATCTTCAATGTCGCCGTCCCGATCTTCGGGGTGATCCTGGCCGGGTACCTGGCCGGCTACTGGCGCATCCTGGGGAGCGAGGCGACAGGCGCCCTCAATGCCTTCGTCAGCTACTTCGCCCTGCCGGTCCTGTTCTTCGGCACCCTGGCACGGACGCCGGTGCGGACGGTGCTCGATCCGGCGCTGATGGCAGGCTTTGGCCTGGTTGTTGTCGCCACCTTCGCGGTCGGGATGATTTCGACCCGCCTCGCCAGCCGCGGCGGCCTCGCCGCCATGAGCCTGCAGGGCATCGCTTCCTCGTGGGGCAATGTCGGTTACATGGGCGTGCCGCTTTGTCTTGCCGCTTTCGGCGAAGCCGGGCTGCCGCCCGCCATGCTCGCCGTGATCGTGACGGCGATCGTGTCCATGGTGTTCGGCGTCATGCTGATCG
>RGPT01000166.1 GCA_010032545.1 Alphaproteobacteria bacterium | reverse complement strand
TCCACCGGCAAGAGCAATGCCACCGAGGTGAAAGGCCGCCAGTTCGTGGTCTCGCGCAGCTTCGCCTCGGGCTTCAGTACCCGCCTGATGGCCAAGGATCTTCGGACGGCAGGCGACGTCGCCCAACATCTGAAGCTCAACATGCCGATGCTGAAGCAGGCGATTGGCTACTGGACGGCGGCCGACGGTAAGCTCGGCGCTGGCGCTGACCACACCGAGATCTTCCGCTATGCCGAGATGCTGGCCGAAGACGAGTAGCCGTCAGAGCAGGCCAGCCAGTCGTCGAAGGTTGCGATGGGGATGGTCCTGCATTTCGCCGCGTAGATCCAGAAGAGCCGTTTGAAGACCCAGCGCCTTCGCGGTATCCAGATTCCTCGGGCGATCATCGACGAAGACGACGTCCTGCGGCTTCGACCTGAGCCGCTCGAGAACCAAGCTGTAGATCTCGGCCGACGGCTTGCGCAGGCCAAGATCGCCGCTGATGAACCAGGGGTCGATCCAGTCTTCCAGGCCGAATCGCCGTCGCAGCTTCACTGACCAGTCGGCGATATCGTTGGACAGGCAGGCGATACGTTGGAAGCGCCGCCGCAGGAGCGGCAGCGTCTCACGGGTACCTTCGATCAGCCGGTGCGCCGCGAGATAATCGTCCTCCAGGGCCGGATCGACGCCAAGGCGCCGCCAGAACGTCGTCGTATCCATGTCGCCGAGGCTCGCGGCCACATACTCCTGCTCGATGGTCTCGGCCGACAGACCGGGTCGGCCATGTCGGTACACGAATGGGATCAGCAGCTCGGCGACGTCGTCGCCTGACTGATAGAGCACGCCCATGGCGTCGAGGAGCAGGATGTCGGCCATTGCCGCGAGTTTCGCGGCCCTTTGACAGATCGGCAAGGCGCCCTTATATAGACGCCACCAAGGGCCCTTGGCGCTGCCTCCCCGGCGGTGATCGACGGGGCCCATCCAAGTACGACATAGCGCTTGTTCTAAATGGTTTGACCGCCCCGGTCGCCGAAGCGCGTGCGTCATTTCCCATTTCGGATCGAAGACCCATGAATCTCCAGGACCTCAAGAAGAAGAAGCCCCCCGAACTGCTCGCCTTCGCCGAGGAGCAGGGTGTCGAGGGCGCGGCCATGATGCGCCGCCAGGAACTTATGTTTGCCATCCTCCAGAAGCTGGCGGCTGCCGACCAGGCGATCTTCGGTGTCGGCACCATCGAAGTGCTGCCTGACGGCTTCGGCTATTTGCGCTCGATGGAAGCCAACTACCTGCCCGGCGCTGACGACATCTACATCAGCCCGACCCAGATACGCCGCTTCGGCCTGCGCACAGGCGACACCGTGGAGGGCGAGATCCGCGCGCCCAAGGACGGCGAGCGTTACTTCGCCATGGTGCAGATCAACAAGATCAACTTCGACGATCCGGAGTCGCTGCGCCACCGGATCAATTTCGACTCGCTCACCCCGCTTTATCCCGACGAGAAGCTGAAGCTCGAGATGGAGGGCGGATCCGCCGTCATGGCGCCGGCCGTCAAGGAAGAGGAGGGCGGTGCCCGCGCCACCTCGTCGGGCCGCGTCAGCTCGCGTCGCACCACCGGAACGCTCACCAAGAAGGCGAGTTCAACGCCACAGCAGCAGCTCGACATCTCGACGCGCGTGATCGACCTGATCGCGCCAATCGGAAAGGGCCAGCGCGCGCTCATCGTGTCGCCGCCGCGCACCGGCAAGACGGTGCTTCTGCAGAATATCGCCCACGCCATCACTGCCAACAATCCAGAGATCTACCTCATGGTGCTGCTCGTCGACGAGCGGCCCGAGGAAGTGACCGACATGCAGCGCACGGTGAAGGGCGAGGTCGTGAGTTCGACGTTCGACGAGCCCGCCAGCCGCCACGTCGCCGTGGCCGAAATGGTGATCGAAAAGGCCAAGCGCCTTGTCGAGCACAAGAAGGACGTGGTGATCCTGCTGGATTCCATTACGAGGCTGGGCCGTGCCTACAACACCGTCGTGCCCAGCTCCGGCAAGGTGCTGACCGGCGGCGTCGATGCCAACGCCCTCCAGCGGCCCAAGCGCTTCTTCGGCGCGGCCCGCAACATCGAGGAAGGCGGCTCGCTCACCATCATCGCCACGGCGCTGATCGACACTGGCAGCCGCATGGACGAGGTCATCTTCGAGGAGTTCAAGGGCACCGGTAACTCGGAAATCATCCTCGACCGCAAGGTCTCCGACAAGCGTACCTTCCCGGCCATCGATATCACCAAGTCGGGTACTCGCAAGGAGGAGCTTCTGGTCGATCGCGCCACGCTCAGCAAGATGTGGGTGCTGCGCCGCATCCTGATGCCGATGGGCGCAGTCGATGCCATCGAGTTCCTGCTCGACAAGCTGCGGACGTCGAAGACCAACAACGACTTCTTCAGCTCGATGAACCAATAGGGCGCGCTCGTGCGCCCTGGCGCGGGGGCAGGCGCTGTAATCAACGCCGAAAGCCTGCGCGGTTCAGAACGGACAAGGCTCCGATCCCTGACCCCTTCGTTGCCGAAGACGGCGACACGTCCCCTTCGCGGATTTCGCGAAAGGGGAGATCATGAAGCTGGTCTATCTCCCGTGCGCGCGAACACCGCGCTGGCATGCACGATGCGCTCGCCGTTGCAGATCAGATAGCAATTGGCGAAGGCCAGGCGCCCGCCGACCTTGTGCACGTCGACGTGCGCTTCGACCCAGTCGCCGATCTTGGCGGAACCGGCGAAATCGGTCGTGACGCTGGCCGTGGTCAGCATCGGCGAGGGCGTCTGGCTGCGCGTCGTGCGGTAGCCCAGCGCAATATCGCACATCGTCATCAGCAGACCGCCGTGGGCGCCGCCGCGGGCATTGGCGTGCTTCGGCTGGATGCGCAGGCCGACGACGAAAGTGCCGTCGTCGTTCTGTTTCCAGAAGAAGGGTCCGTTATGGTCGAGGAACGGGCTGGTGCGGAACAGCGGCTCGAAGCCCTGCGGCGGATCGGACTCCATCATCATACTCCCAGATCGGCGGCGACTGCACGGCGTTGCTCGGCGCTCACCGTCACCTTGGCGCCGAACCAGGCTTCGAAACCCGGCCGCCCTTGATGCAACAGCATCCCGAGCCCATCGATGCAGCGGTTGCCGCGGGCACGAGCCGAGGCCAGCAAGTTGGTCTCAAGTGGCACGTAGACAATGTCGTAGACCGCGGCGGTGTGCGGCAGCTTCGTCAGATCGAGATCGAGCGGCAGCTGGCCCTTCATGCCGAGCGACGTGGTGTTGACCAGCAGCGTAGTGCCATCGAGGGCCCCGCCACGGTCGTCCCATCGGTCGACGACGATGCGCCGGCCATCGCCCGGCGTGAAGGCGATCCCGAGATCGATTGCCGCTTTCTGCGTACGATTGATCAGTCGGAGTTCAGGCACGCCGGCATCCATCAGCGCCGCGACGATGGCGCGTGCCGCGCCGCCCGCACCCAGCACGACGACGGGTCCGGCGTCTGCGCGCCACGTCTGCGCGCCGTAGTTAAGAGCCTCGAGAAAGCCGAAACCATCCGTATTGCGGCCTTCGAGAGATCCGTCGGCGAGTTTTACGATCGTGTTCACGGCCCCGATGCGCGCCGCACCGGGAGCGATGCGATCGAGCAGAGGGATGATCTCAACCTTGTGCGGCAGGGTGAGGTTGCAGCCTCGGGCGTTGGGCGTGCGCTTGAGGAATACTACAAGTTCCTCAAGTGCCTGCCGTTTGGGTTCCACCGGCAAGCGGCCGTAGTGACCATCGATACTGTGCTGCCTTAGCCAGAAGCCGTGCAGCGCCGGTGAACGCGAATGTTCGACCGGCCAGCCGACGATGGCGGCAAAGGGTCGGCCACCGGCTTCGGCCACGAGCTGGTCGTAGGGGTTCATGCGGCGGACTCCAGGCCGACACCGTGGTCTGCCAGAAACGATAGCAACGGCAGCAGCGGCAGGCCGAGGATGGTGAAATAGTCGCCGTCGACACGGCTGAAGAGATGGGCGCCCAGGCCTTCGAGCTGGTAGGCGCCGACCGATGTCTTCACCGCCTCGCCAGCCCGTGCCAGGTAGGTATCGACGAAGGAATCGCTGAAGGGCCGCATTGTGAGGCGCGCCTGCTCGTTGTGGTGCCACAGGCGCACGCCGGCACGCGCCACGACCACCGAGGAACATAGGTCATGTGTCTGGCCGGCAAGCGCCAGGAGCTGCTCTCGGGCGGCGGCAAGCGTCGGTGGCTTGTCGAACTGGCGTCCATTGCAGGCCAGCGTCGAGTCGGCGCCGATCACCATCGCCGACGGATGGCGTGCCGAGACGCGGCGCGCCTTCAACTCGGCCAGCGTCTCGGCTATGGCCTGCGGCGCGGCACGCTCTCCGAGCAGGCTTCGCTTGACCTCGTCCTCGTCGACACCGGATGGCTCGACCTCGAAAACGAAGCCAGCGCTGGCGAGGAGCTGGCGACGCGAAGGGCTGGCGGATGCAAGGATGAGCGCGGGGGCAGGCATGATCGGTGGCAGTTACGCGGGTTCGACGCGGAACAACCCGCCGTCGTCGCTATGGGTGACGAGATAGAGGAGCCCGTCGGGCCCCTGACGTATGTCGCGGATATAGGGAAGACGGTCCACGAGCAACCGCTCTTCGCCGAGGTAGCGCTCGCCGTTCAGTTCGATGCGGAACAGCGCCTCGTTCGACAGCGCGCCGGTAAAGGCCGAGCCCTTCCAGCGGGGGAAGCGGTCGCCGGTGTAGAAGCAGAGGCCGGAGGGAGAGATCGACGGCACCCAGACGCGCACTGGATCTTCCATGCCCGGCAGGCTTTTGTGGTCGCTGATCTTGGCACCGCTGTAGTCGATGCCATGGGTGGCCAGCGGCCAGCCGTAGTTGGCGCCAGCCACCAGAAGATTGAGTTCGTCGCCGCCGCGCGGGCCATGTTCGACAAGCCACATCCGGCCGGTATCGGGATGCATGGCCAGGCCCTGCGGATTGCGATGGCCCCAGGTAAAGATCTCCGGCCGGACGCCGGGCCTCCCGACAAAAGGATTGTCTGGAGGCACCGAACCGTCATCGCGCAGGCGGATGACCTTGCCACCGAGATCGCCGAGATCCTGGGCGCGGCGCATCTGGTAGCGCTCGCCGATCGTCACATACATCAGCCCGGCGCGGTCGAAGGCAATGCGCGAGCCGAAATGCAGGCTGCCCGAGGCACGCGGCAAGGCTTCGACGATCAGGTTCACGTTCCGCAAGCCGCCGTCTGCCAGTTCGGCCCGCACCACCGCCGTTGCTGCTCCGCCGGCTCCCTCGGCCGAGTAGGACAGATAAAGCAGTCGGTTCTGGGCAAAGGCAGGATGCAGACAGACGTCGAGCAGGCCGCCCTGACCGCGGGCATAGACCTTGGGCACGCCGGCAAGCGGCGTGCGTTCTAGCCGTCCATTGGCGAAGATGCGCAGGCGGCCGGGCCGCTCTGAGATCAGCAGCCGGCCGTCGGGCAGGAAGGCGATGCTCCAGGGTTGCTCGAGGTCGCGGCTGAGGGGTGCCAGGCGGTAGGTGGCCCTCGCGCTTCGCGTGGCATCCTGGGCGTGCCCAATGGCGGGCGTGGCGAGCCCGGCGGCTGTGCCGGCGGCGAGGAAACGGCGGCGACGCATAGACCCTCGTTTCAGCAGGGGTGTGCCAGTCTGGCCGGACTGGCGCACGGGATGCCGGCCACTATACTCGGGCATCGCCAACCGGGGGACTTTCCTTGATCGACCGCTTTCTGCGCACGGGTATCTTTCTTGCTCCGTTCCATGCGCTCGATGAAAACCCCACGCTTGCCATTGAGCGTGACATGGACCTGGTCCAGCATCTCGACCGGCTGAACTATCACGAGGCCTGGATTGGTGAGCATCATTCCGGCGGCTTCGAGATCATCGCGTCGCCCGAAATGTTCATCGCCGCTGCGGCCGAGCGCACCCGGCATATCCGCCTGGGCACTGGTGTCGTGTCGTTGCCCTACCACAACCCGTTCATGCTGGCCTCGCGCATGACCCAGCTGGACCATATGACGCGCGGCCGCGCCATGTTCGGCGTCGGCCCGGGTGCGCTGGTGCACGATGCTGCCAAGATCGGCATCAAGGCCGGCGACCAGCGCAGCCGCATGAACGAGGCGCTCGACGTGATCATCGAGCTGATGGCCGGCAAGTCGGTCACCAGGAAGACCGACTGGTTCGACTTGACGGCGGCCCAGCTTCAACTGCCATCCTACAGCCAGCCCGGCATGGAAATGGCCGTGGCCTGTGCGCGTTCGCCCGTGGGCGCCGTGGCGTCCGGCCGTCACGGCATCGGCATGCTGTCGATCGGCGGTACGTCGGACGATGCGCTCAGGGCGCATGCCGCCAATTGGCAGACCTATGAGGAACATGCGCGCCAGAACGGCAAGGTGCCGGACCGCTCCAAGTGGCGCATCGTCACTTTCGCCCATGTGGCACCGACGCGCGAACAGGCTTTCGAGGAAGTGAAATTCGGCATCGATCGATACGCGAAGTATTTTACCGACGTGGCCACCTTCCCGATCCTGCCGCCCGGCATCACCAATGCGGCGGAGTATCTGACCAAGGAGGGGATCGCCTGCATCGGCACGCCCGACGATTGCATCCGCCATTTCGAGCGGCTGTGGAAAGGGTCGGAAGGCGGGTTCGGGGCCGTCTTGCTGTTGGCCCACAACTGGGCCGACTGGCCGGCGACGCAGCGCTCGTACGAGCTCATGGCCCGCTTCGTCCATCCGCATTTCCAGCGCGGCTCCAACACGTTGAGACAGCTCAGCTACGACATCGCCGAGCGCAACCGCGACACCTATTCGGTGCAGTCGCAGTCGGCCGTGGCGAGCGAGATCGAGAGATACCAGGCGGCGAAGTCCAAGCGCGCCGCCGAGTAAACGACAGATCCAGAGGGAGAGTACGTATGTCCAAGTCGATTCTGATCCACGAAAATGGCGGCCCGGAGAAGATGCAGCTTCACGACGTCGAGGTCGGCTCGCCCGGTCCCGGCCAGGTCAAGATTCGCCATACCGCGATCGGCCTGAACTTCATCGATGTCTACACCCGCTCCGGCCTCTATCCGACGCCGATGCCGCATGCGGTCGGCCGCGAGGCCGCCGGCGTGATCGTTGCGGTCGGGCCGAAGGTGAAAGGCTTCAAGAAGGGTGACCGGGTCGCCTACTGCGGCGTGCTGGGCGCCTACTGCCAGGAGCGCCTGATGGGCGTCGATCAGCTCGTTCACGTGCCCAAGGGCGTGAGCGACGAGCAGGCTGCTGCGATCATGCTCAAGGGCATGACCACGGAGTATCTCGTTGATCACACTGCCAAGGCGTGGCTGAAGAAGGGCGACATCGTGCTGTTTCACGCGGCTGCCGGCGGTGTCGGATTGCTGTTCGGCCAGTGGGCCAAGGCGCGCGGCTACAAGGTGATCGGAACCGTCTCGTCGCCGGAGAAGGCGGCCCTGGCCAAGAAGAACGGCTACAAGTGGGTGATCAACTACACCAAGGAGAACATCGTCGAGCAGGTGATGAAGATCACCAAGGGCAAGAAGGTGCCTGTCGTATTCGATGGCGTTGGCAAGGACACCTGGGCCGCGTCGCTCGATTGCCTGCAGCCGCGGGGCCTTCTCGTCTCGTTTGGCAACGCTTCGGGCGCCGTGCCGCCGCAGCCGGTCGGCATCCTCAACGCCAAGGGCTCGCTCTACCTCACGCGGCCGAGTCTTGGCGCCTACACCGCCACGCGCGCCGATCTCGAAGCCTCGGCCCGCTCGCTGTTCAAGATGGTCAAGAGCGGCAAGGTCAAGATCGCCATCGACCAGCACTATCCGCTCGCCGAGGCCGCGCAGTCTCATCGCGACCTCGAGGGCCGCAAGACCACGGGTCAGACGATCTTGGTACCGTAAAGGGGCGTCCCGGAAACGGCTGTTGCGACGGACCGTAGATGGTCATCGTTGGGCTGACTGGCTCGATCGGCATGGGCAAATCGACCGCGGCGAAGATGCTGCGGGAGATGGGCGTGCCGGTGTACGACGCCGATGCCGCCGTTCATGCGCTGCAGGCACCGGGCGGCGCAGCACTGCCAGAAAGCTATAGCCACGGTAAAGCGAGATGAATTCGCAATTCAAACCCCGCGCCTTGGCAAGAGCCTGCAAGACAGGCTCGAAATCATCTCGCGGTGTCACATGGAAGATGGAAAGCCATACCCGCAGAATTTTACGAAACCAAAGCGGCAGCCCGCGCTGATCACCAAAATCTGCAATCAACAGTGCGCCACCTGCCGGCAACATCTGCGCCGCATGATCAAGCGCCTCAATCCATTCCGGGATCATGGACAGAGTGTAGGAAAAATAAATCCGCTGGAAATTGGCAGCGCCGAATGTCTCAACCGGATCGAAACAGGTAGCATCTCCATGAGAAATGCTGATGTGGTCAATGCCGCCCGCCGCCAGAATAGAACGGCGTGCCTTTGTCAACATAACGCGGGAAATATCAATCCCGAATAGATGCGCATCCGGCCAACGATGCATGGATTGAATAAGGTTGCGCCCCGTGCCACAGCCGATCTCTAACACGCGTGCGCCGGGTGGCGGCGCCAATGTCTCGATGAGACGGTCACGACCGAGCAGATAATAGGCACGCGTCACATCATAAAGGCCGGTTTGCCAGCCATAGATGCGATCCATTTCAAAAGCAGCATCGCTCATTGTGGCTTCTCCCGTAGTTCATAAAGATGAAAGGCCCCATAAATGGCCGAACGGTCGCGCGCATGAAGAATGTCGGAGCGTGCATCTTTGCGCTTCCAATGGCGCAAAATCTCGTCACTGACGCGGCCTGGCAGAAGCTTTTCATTCGCCGCCGTGCGGAAGATCACGCGTGCACCCGGCTTGGCGCTGTGCAGGATCGCGCGCCACAGGCGGTCGAGCACGGCATCCGTCATCCAATCCTGCGCATCGAGCAGCACATAGGCGTCGTAGCTGGCGGGTTCGGCATTCTCGAGCACGTCGATCAGATTGGCGTGCCGCACATCGACGCGGGCAGCACGCTCGGCGACCTTCGCGAAGTTTTCGGCCGCGAGATAGGGCG
>RGPT01000165.1 GCA_010032545.1 Alphaproteobacteria bacterium | reverse complement strand
TCCTGCGCTGGCCGGGCCGCATCGTGCCGCGTCGCACGACGGACGTGCTGCACATCACCGATCTGTACCCGACGCTGGCGAAACTCGGCGGTGCCAGCCTGCCGATCGACCGCCCGATCGACGGTATCGACCAGCTCGGCTTTTTCCTCGGCGAGCGGCCGACGTCGGCGCGCGACGGGTTTCCCTACTACATCAAGACCGAGCTGCGGGCCGTCAAATGGCGCGACTGGAAAATGCACCTGATGTGGGAGGTCGAGCCGAACGAAGGGCCGATCAAATTGGAGACGCCGTATCTCTTCAATCTCGTGCAGGATCCGAAGGAGGAGACCGACGCCAACATGGAGGGCGGCTGGGTGCGCGGTCCGATCCGGCGCCTGATCGAGTCGTTCCAGGCGAGTCTGAAGGCCCATCCGCCGATTCCCCCCGGCGCGCCGGACGGCTTCAGGCCGGGGGCGGCATGACTGGAGAGCCGGGTTTCCTTCGGCTAGAGTGATGCATGCCTGAAATCGTTTCCTCCCAGGGCGCGCTCGGGGCGCGCATCGAAAATCTGGATCGCGGGACCGCGAATGAGCCCGCGGTCGCCGCGATGCTGAACCAGGCGCTGGCTGAGCATCTGCTGATCGTGGTCCCGGGCGAGCCGATGACGCCGGAGAAGACACGCGATTTCGCGGCAGCGTTCGGCAAGCCGCAGACCCAGCTGCTGCGCTACAAGCGGAGCGGCGCCGTGCCGGAAGTGTCGTTGATGGTGAGCACGTTGATGGCCGACGGCACGACCGACAAGACGGCCATCCGGGCCGAGGACTGGCACACCGACGATTCCTACTTCGCCATCCCGGCCAAGGCGACTCTGCTTCATAGCATCGAGATCCCGAGCCACGGCGGCTCGACCTGGTTCTGCAACATGCATTCAGTCTACGAGGCGCTCCCGGAGACGACGAAGAAGCGGATCGAGGGGAGGCGCGCCATCCACGGCTACGACACGCCGCGGGCGCGCAACCGTCCGTCGCCGCGCACGCCGGAGGAAATCGCCGAGACGCCCGATGTCGAGCATCCGCTGGTGCGGACGCATCCGGTGACGGGCCGCAAGGCGCTCTATCTCAATCCCAATCGTCTCGACCGCATCGTTGGGCTGGAGCGGGCCGAGAGCGACGCGCTGCTCGACGAACTGGCCGACGAGGCGCGCAAGCCGCGGCATCATTTCGGCCATGTCTGGAACGTGGGCGACATCGTGGTGTGGGACAATCGCGCCACGATGCATCGCGTCATGATCGATTATCCGGTGGGCGAGAAGCGCATCATGCAGCGCGTGCTGATCGAGGGCGAGCCGCCGGTCTAGCGCAAGGCCGGTATGCGAGACAAAAATTGCAGGTTCAGCAGGGATAGGGCCATATCTTCTGTAGGCTGACGCAGGGACTGCGCCGGCCTTTTCTTTTTTTTGGCATGACTCGCCCGCGCACGCCGCGGGTACGACGCCGATGAGCGTGTGGGTACAGCCGCCGCGGGTCCTGACCCGTGGACAGTCACAAGAATAACCCCGTCTCCACCGTGCGCCGAATAACGATGCCGGAACAGACACTTAACGACGCCTGGAAAACAAGGCGCGGCGGGGTGCATGTAAGCCACGAAATCGAGAGATGCAGAAAGGCCCGTGGATTCGAGCTTGTCCCGGAGTCTGACCCAACTCGGGGCCCAATATTCGGCTCATTCAGGTGGGCCGGGCGAGCAGGCGGAAAGCCCGCCGGTATTGGCTTACCGGCGTGCGGGGCGCCAAAATTCACGCGGCCAATTCGGGCCCGATTTCAGTCTTTGGGCCCGGCGCCGGCCGCGCCCGAGGCCAGCAGGGCGTCGATCTCGGCGGCGGCGTAGCCGGCCTCGGCCAGCACCTCGCGGGTGTGCTCGCCGGTGCGCGGGGCGTGGGTTTCGTCCTCGCGGGCGCCGCCGGAGAAGCTGTTGGCGAGCTTGGTGCGCCGGATCCGGCCTTCGCTGGGGTGCTCCTCGCTACGGAAGAAGCCGACGTCCTGGAGATGCGGGTCGGTCAGGAGATCGTCGATCGAGTTGTAGCGGGCGGCCGGCACGTCGAGCCGGTCGAAGATCTCCAGCCATTCGGCCGTCGTCCTCTTGGCGAGGCCGGTCTTGCGCACCTCGAAGTAGGCCGCGGCGTTGGCGGTGCGGGCGGCGGCATTGGCGAACCGCGGGTCGGCCTTGAGTTCGGGCCGACCGATGGCATCGAAGAAGGCGAAGGCCTGGGAATTGGTGTTGGGCCCGACCGTGATGTAGCCATCCTGCGTGGGCAGCGGGCGGTAGTCGGGGCTCAGCAGCCGGTTGTCGCCGGTGGGCCCGACCGGCGGATCGAAGGTGGCGGCACCCAGATGTTCGCTGGTCACGAACGAAGTCATGTTCTCCAGCATCGGCACGTCGATCGCCTCGCCGGTGCCGGTCTTCTCGCGCCGGTAGAGGGCAAAGCCGATGCACTGGGCGGCGATGAGCCCGGTGGTGTGGTCGCTCATCACCATGGGCACGAAACGCGGCTCGCCTGTGGCACGTGCCAGCGTGCCGGCGACGCCCGACAGGCTCTGCACGATCGGGTCGTAGGCGGGGCGGTTGTAGTATCGGCCGCCGCGACCGAAGGCCAGGATCGAGCAGTGGATCAGCCTCGGATTGGCCGCGGCAAGGCTTTTGTGGTCGAGGCCGGCGCGGGCGAGCGCCTCGGGCCGGACGTTGCTCACGAACACGTCGGCCCTGGCGATCAGGCGCAGCAGGGCGGCGAGCCCACCCGACTTTTTCAGGTCGAGGACGATCGAACGCTTGTTGCGGTTGAAGTTGATGAACTTGCCCGACATGCCGGGATTGCGGCTGCCCTGCGCCATGGTGCGCAGCAGGTCGCCGCCCGGCGCCTCGACCTTGATGACCTGGGCGCCGTAGTCGGCCAGCGTGCGCGTGCAGATCGGACCCACCACCACGGTGGTGAGGTCGACGACGCGGACGCCATCGAGCGGGCCACCGTTCATCTGGCGAACTCCAGGTCCATCTCGCCGCACAGCGTGCCGTTCTTGTCCGCCGCCCAGATTTTCAGTCGGCCGTCGGGCTGCTGTGCCTCGCCGCGCACCTCTATCCGCTCGCCGACCCAGAGCGGGTGGACGAGGCGGGCGGTGAGGCCCGCGAGCGTTCCCCCGGCATGCTTGAGTGCGGCGTCGATCATCAGGTGCATGGAGAGGCCGCCGTTCGACACGATCGCCGGATAGCCTTCCTCGCTCCGCGTATAGTCGCCGTCGTAGTGGATGCGGTGCGCGTTCCAGGTGATACCGCCGTAGCGGAAGTTGAGCGTGTTGGTGAGGCTGGTAGTGGTGCTCCAGGCCTGATCGGTGCGGGCGGGCGTGGCGACGGTGGCGGTGGTCTTCTGGCCGGGCGGCACGGCGGGGCGGTAGATCGCGTCGAACGTGTCGACGGCGATGGTCTTGCCCGCCTGCTCGATGGTGTGGCGCATGGTGAGGACGAAGATGTCGCCGGAGCGCCCGCTCTTGGGGACGATGTCGGCGACCTCTGCCTTCTTGGTCGCGGGTTCGCCGGCCCTGAGGCGGCCCATGATCTTGACGCGCCGGCCCGCGCCCATGCGGCGCGGCATCGGGATGGGCGGCAGCACGATGCCCTTGTTGGGGTGGCCGTCAGGCCCGAGCTCGCCCTGGCGGATGGTCTCGGCGAAGAACACCGTGAACCAGTGCGGCGGCAGTTCGTCGCCGCGCCGGATTGGATCAGGATCGACGTCGAAGGTGGCGGCCACGCGGCGCACGGCCATCATGCCGATGTCGTCTTCCACCGTGCGCACCCGCCCGATCCAGGGCCGCAACTCGTCCATCGCCTTGTCCATCCAGCCGCTCATGTCCGGTTCCCTCGGTTTTGCGGCGGCATCCTCCAACAAAAGAAGGGCCCGCAACAGCGGGCCCTTCCATGATCCGAAAGATCGGAAAAGATCAGATCGAGTAGTACATCTTGTACTCGATCGGGGCCGGCTGGTGTTCCCAGTTGTAGACCTCTTCCCACTTGAGCTCCATGTAGGCGTCGATCTGGTCATCGGTGAACACCCCGCCCTTGGTGAGGAAGGTGCGGTCGGCGTCGAGGCAATTCAGCGCCTCGCGGAGAGAGCCGGCCACTGTCGGAACCTTGGAGAGCTCCTCGGGCGGCAGGTCGTAGAGGTTCTTGTCCATCGGGTCGCCCGGATGGATCTTGTTGTTGATGCCGTCGATGCCGGCCATCAACATCGCGGCGAACGCGAGGTAGGGGTTGGCCGACGGGTCGGGGAAGCGGACCTCGACGCGCTTGCCCTTCGGCGAGGCCGAGTAGGGAATGCGGCACGAAGCCGAGCGGTTGCGCGAGGAGTAGGCCAGCAGCACCGGCGCCTCGAAGCCCGGGATCACGCGCTTGTAGGAGTTGGTGCTGGCGTTGGTGAAGGCGTTCAGCGCCTTGGCGTGCTTGATGATGCCGCCGATGTAGTACAGCGCCGTCTCGGACAGGTCGGCATAGCCCGAACCGGCGAACAGCGGCTTGCCGTCCTTCCAGATCGACTGATGGGTGTGCATGCCAGAGCCGTTGTCGCCATAGATCGGCTTCGGCATGAAAGTCAGAGTCTTGCCGTAGCTGTGAGCGACGTTGTGCAGCGTGTACTTGTACTTCTGCACGTTGTCGGCCGTCTTCACCAGCGTATCGAAGCGGAAGCCGAGCTCGTTCTGCGACGGCGCCACCTCGTGGTGGTGGATTTCCATGGTGATGCCCATGTCGGTGCAGACCGACATCATCTCGGCACGCAGGTCGTTGTGCGAGTCGACCGGCTGGACGGGAAAATAGCCGCCCTTGACGCCGGGGCGGTGGGCCATGTTGCCGCCTTCGTACTCGGCGTTGCTGTTCCACGGCGATTCGCTCGAGGTGACGCTGAACGAGCTGCCCTGCATCTCGACCTTGAAGCGCACGTCGTCGAACACAAAGAACTCGAGTTCGGGGCCGAACACGGCGGTATCGCCGATGCCGGACGACTTCATGAAGGCCTCGGCGCGCTTGGCAGTCGAGCGCGGGCAACGGGAGTACAGTTGGCCGGTCGAAGGCTCGACGACGTCGCAGTTGATGATGAGGGTGGTCTGTGCAGTGAAAGGATCGAGCACGGCCGTGGAGGGATCCGGCATCAGGATCATGTCGGACTCGTTGATGGCCTTCCAGCCGGCGATCGACGAGCCGTCGAACATCACGCCGTCGACGAAAGTGCCTTCATCGGTGGCCGAGGCCATGCGCGCCGTGTGCTGCCACTTACCGCGGGGATCGGTGAAGCGGAAGTCGACGAACTTGACGTCCTTTTCCTTGATCAACGCGAGAACTTGCTTGGCGTCCATTTGTCGTTCGTCCCTCTACTTGTGGTTAGGTCTTCAGCCCCCAAAAAGGCCAGTTCTCATACGGCGGCGTCGCCACGCTCGCCAGTACGAATTCGGATCGCTTCGTCGATGCTCGACACGAAAATCTTGCCATCGCCGATCCGGCCGGTGTGCGCGGAACTGCGGATGGCCTCGACGGCTTTTTCGACCATTTCGTCCTCGATGATCAGCTCCAGCTTCACCTTGGGGAGAAAGTCGACGACATATTCGGCGCCGCGGTATAGTTCGGTGTGCCCCTTCTGGCGTCCGAATCCCTTGGCCTCGAGCACGGTGATGCCTTTCAATCCGATCTGATTGAGTGCGTCCTTCACCTCGTCGAGCTTGAAGGGCTTGATGATCGCCTCGATCTTCTTCATTTGGTTGAGATACTCCGCACACCGACACCGGTGCCACCGGTCGGGGCAGCCCGTATGAAACGCTGATCAGCACTTTTCATGCCAAACTTATTCATAGGATTTGGCGTTCAACCAAGGAAATTTGGTCAAAAAACAATCTAGATGACTATTTATCGATCACATTTCTGCCCATAATTCGATCTTCGACATGGTGTTCAATGAAGTCCTCTAACGCGCTGATGTCCGGCTTGGGGACGACCGTCTTCGAGGTGATGTCTGCTCTCGCACGGCAACACCAGTCCGTAAATCTCGGCCAGGGCTTCCCCGACGACAAGGGACCGGAAGAGGTAAGGGTGGCTGCGGCCGACTACCTGTTGAACGGGCATAATCAGTACCCGCCGATGATGGGGATCCCGGAGTTGCGGCAGGCTGTGGCGGAGCATGCCAAGCGGTTCCAGGGCCTGGACGTCGACTGGCAGACCGAGGTGCTGGTGACATCGGGCGCCACTGAGGCACTGGGCGATTGCCTGTTCGGCCTCATCGAGCCGGGCGACGAGGTCGTTCTGATCGAGCCGCTCTATGATTCGTATCTGCCGATGGTGCGCCGGGCCGGCGGTATCCCCAAACTGGTGCGTCTCGAGCCGCCGACATGGCGGCTACCGCGCGCGGAACTGGCGGCAGCGTTCAGCCCCCGCACAAAACTGATCCTGTTCAACACGCCCATGAACCCGTGTTCGAAGGTGTTTGACCGGGAGGAACTGGAGTTCATCGCCGGCCTCTGCCTCGAGCACGACGCCTATGCTGTTTGCGACGAGGTCTATGAGCACATCATCTTCGGCGATCGACAGCATCTGTCGATCATGACCTTGCCGGAGATGCGCGCGCGCACTGTTCGCATTGGCTCGGCAGGCAAGAGTTTCAGCCTCACGGGCTGGAAGGTGGGCTACGTCACGGCCGCCCCCGAACTCATGAGGACGATCGCCAAGACCCATCAATTCATGACATTCACGACCCCGCCCAACCTGCAGTGGGGGGCTGCCGTCGGCTTGCGGCTCGCAGACAACTATTTTTCCGGCCTGGCAGCGGATATGCAGCGTAAACGTGACCATCTGGCGGTCGCACTGGCCGACATCGGTTTCGACGTCTTGCCAGCTCATGGCACCTATTTCGTGACCGCCGACTTCCGGCCACTCGGATTCAGCGGAACGGACGACGACTTCTGTCGCCACATAACGGTCGAGGCCGGCGTGACGGCCGTGCCGGTCAGCGCATTTTACGATGAGCCCTTGCTGGCACCTCGACACTTTGCCCGCTTCTGCTTTTGCAAGCACGACACGACCCTGGACAAGGCAATCGAGCGGCTGGGCCGCCATTTCGGGCCATGAGCAAAGGGACGCCACTTGTCGAATAACGCGTGGAATTTGCTGCAATCTCGGCGGCGAGCAGCGTATACTATTCTCATGCTGAGTGTAATTTGAGATGATGTCCGTGAACTGGATGAGAGCCCGCCGCTCACGTTCCCCCCGGCGTCGGCATGAAGACCAGCGAGGCTGACTTGTCTGCCAAACAACCCAACAAGCGCGGTCGCATCGATGGTCGGCGTTTGCGCAGTGAGCGGACCAAGCAGCTGATCTTGGAGGCGTTTCTTGGGCTGCTGCGGGAAAGCCCGTCCATGCCCACCGCAGCGCAGATTGCCGAGCGCGCCGGTTACTCGGTTCGTTCGGTATTTGAGCGATTCGCAGATCTTAATGCGCTGCGCGTCGCTGCGGTGGACTATCAACTCGCGCAGGCAGCGGCCTTGGCGCCGCCTCGCCACGTTGACGGCGACCGACAGACCAGAATCAGGTCACAGGTCGAAACTAGGGCGGGAACCTGCGAGCGGGGAGTCGCATTGTGGCGCGTGCTTCTTTCGACGGGAGCGGAGTCTGAAGAGCTCAAGCTCCGCCTGCGCATCGCGCGACAGCGGACAATCGACCGGTTCGAAATCATGTACCGGCCGGAGCTTTCGACGCTCGGAGATGCCGAGCGCAGACATCTCCTGATAGCGCTCGAGGCCCTTACCGATATGGAGAGCTGGGCCCGGCTCCGTGAATTCTTCGACCTTTCGTTTGAGGAGGCCTGCCTGGTCTGGGTGCGGGCCATCGACCGTCTGCTGCCTGGCACGCAGCCGGCTCAGGGCTGATCGAGGAACACTTGCCCGAGGACAAAGCACCAAGACGCACGCGAGTGGATGGGCGTCGGGTACGCAGTGAGCGGACCAAGCAGGCGATTGTCGAAGCCTATCTTGCCCTCGTGAGAGCAGATTGGCCCATGTTGCCGACTGCAGCCAAACTCGCGGAGCGGGCGGGCTGTTCGGTGCGGTCGATCTTCGAGCGCTTTCCGGACATGCGCGGTTTACAGGTTGCCGCAGCGGACTATGCAATCCAGCAGGTCGTGGCGATGGCTGCGCCCCGCGATGGTGGCGGCGATCGCGCGGCCCGGATCAAGTCCCACGTGAACACACGGGCGCGCGCCTCCGAACATTGGCTGCCGCTTTGGCGTGCGCTCATGGCGCTTCAGGATGACTCGGTGGAACTCAAAGCACGCACTCGGGCAATGCGAGAGCGCGTCTTGTCCCTGATGGAACACATGTATGGACCCGAGTGATCCACTCTCGACGATGGGGCTCGGCGGCAAATGCTGGTCGCGCTTTCCGCCATTGTGGATGTCGAGAGCTGGGCGACAATGCGCGAGCAATTCGGGCTTTCCGTCGAAGAAGCATCTGCAGCTTGGCTGCAGGCAATCGACAGGCTGCTTCCGCCGACGCCCGCACCCTGACGTATCGTCGCTGTCGTTGCCGTTGTCGTTCGTATTGAAGGCAGGAACGGTGTAGGCTTCCGAACGGTAGCTTTGCACTTGAGCGCATGGACGAGGCTTCGAATCTCTACCGTGTTGCCGTCATGACCTGGATTGAATGAACATTGCCCTCTACACCGACAGCTAAATCTGGCCGCCCGGACGGTCGCCGACTACGCAGTGCGCAAACCAGACAAAAGGTCATCGAGGCGTATCTGGGATTGCTCAAGGAAAGTCTGCAGGTGCCGACGGCCTCTCAGGTGGCCGAGCGGGCCGGCTTTTCGGTGCGGTCTGTCTTCGAACGTTTCCCCGACCTTCACGCCCTGCGGCTCGCAGCGTTTGACTTTGCGCTGGCCAGCGCAACAGCCAACTCCCTGACGACAGGTCTCGACGGCGACCGGAAGTCCCGGCTGCAAGCTCATGTCGATCGGCGGGCGCGCACGTGTACCGAGTGGCTGCCTCTGTGGCGCGCGGTCAATGCCAACAAAGGTGACTCCCAGGAGATCGAGGGGCGGATAAGGTTGGTTCGCATGGCT
>RGPT01000164.1 GCA_010032545.1 Alphaproteobacteria bacterium | reverse complement strand
CGTCGGCGGCACCTGGTACTGGAACCGCTATCCGGGGGCCCGCTTCGATTCGGAAAGCTACTCCTACGGTTACTCCTTCTCGCAGGAGCTGCTGGACGAATGGCACTGGACCGAGCACTTCTCACCCCAACCTGAAACTCTGCGTTATCTCAACTTCGTCGCCGACAAGTTCGACCTGCGCCGCGACATCCAGTTCAAGTCCCGGGTGAGCGCCGCCCACTACCGCGACGCGACGCGGAGCTGGGATGTCGTGCTGGAAGACGGCGGCCACTTCACCGCACGTTTCCTGATCACCGCCGTCGGCCCCCTTTCCGCGCCGACCATGCCCCGCATCCCGGGCGTAGAGAGCTTCCAGGGCCAGTCCTGCCACACTGCGCGCTGGCCGCACGAGCCGGTCAGCTTCGAAGGCAAGCGCGTGGCGGTGATCGGCACCGGCGCCACCGGCGTGCAGACCATCCAGGAGGTTGCCAAGACCGCGGGCCGCCTCACCGTGTTCCAGCGCACTCCCAACTGGTGCGCGCCGCTGCACAACGGCAAGATCAGCGCCGAGGAGATGCGCGAGATCAGGGCCGGCTATCCTGAGATGTTCAAGCGTTGCCAGGAAACCTTCGCCTGCTTCCTGCATACGCCAGACCCGCGCGCCACGCATGAGGTGACGCCCGAGGAGCGCGAGGCGTTCTTCGAGAAGCTTTATGGCGAGAAGGGGTTCGGCATCTGGCAGGGCAACTTCCGCGACGTGCTGGTCGACAAGAAGGCCAACGCCTTGCTGAGCGACTTCGTCGCCCGCAAGATCCGCGAGCGCGTCAAGGACCAGAAGATCGCCGAGAAACTGATCCCGAAGAACCACGGCTTCGGCACCCGCCGCGTGCCGCTCGAGACCAGGTACTACGAGGTCTACAACCAGCCCAACGTCACGCTGGTCGATATCAACGAGACGCCGATCGAGCGGATCACGCCCTCAGGAATCAAGACCAGCGACGCCGATCATGCCTTCGACATCATCATCTATGCGACAGGCTTCGACGCCATCACCGGCAGCTTCGACCGCATCGACATCAGGGGCGTGGGCGGACTCAAGCTCAAGGACAAGTGGCAAGGCGGACCGAAGACCTATCTCGGCGTCCAGGTCGAAGGTTTTCCCAACATGGCAATGCTGATGGGGCCTCATACCGCTCTGGGCAACATTCCGCGCAGCATCGAATACAACGTCGACTGGGTGACCGGCCTGATCCGTCACATGCGCGAACACGGCCTTACGCGCGTCGAGGCCCGCCCCGAGGGCGTGAAGTCGTGGACTGACCATGTCGTGGCCCTGGGCGAAGGCATGCTGTCCAACGAAGTCGATTCCTGGATGACCGGCATCAATCGCAACGTCGACGGCAAGCAGGTGCGCACGGTGGCGCGCTACAGCGGCAGCGCACCCGCCTATCGCGCGCGCTGCGACGAGGTCGCGGCGAGCGGATACCGGGAACTCAGGCTGGCGTAGGATGGTTTTTCCGCGATGAATACCCTGTCTCCCCTACTCGTTCCGCCCTGGCGCATTGGCGTCGACGTCGGCGGCACCTTCACCGACATGGTGCTGCGCGATAGCGCCGGCGCCGTTCGCGTCTACAAGGCGCCGTCGGTTCCGGCCGATCCCAGCGAAGGCGTACTGGGCGTTCTGCGGTTGGCCGCCCAGCAGCTCGATTTTCCCCTGTCCGCGCTTCTGCGAGATTGCGCTTTGTTCGTGCATGGATCGACCGTTGCCACCAATACGATCCTCGAGAAGAAGGGCGCGAAGGTTGGCATGCTGACGACCGAAGGGTTTCGCGACTCGCTCGAGATTCGCCGCGGCATTCGAGACAACCAGTGGGACCATCGCGCGCCCTTCCCCGAGGTCCTGGTACCTCGCTACCTGCGCCTTCCCGTGCGTGGACGCATCGGCGCCGACGGCCAGGAGTTCGCGCCGCTCGGCGCCGAAGACGTCGATGCTGCCGCCAAGTTCTTTGCCGCTGAAGGTGTCGAGTCGGTCGCCGTCTGCCTGTTCAACAGTTTCCTCAACGGCACGCACGAACGCGACACGGGCGCACAGCTCGCACGGGTTTGGCCCGGCAAATGGGTCTCTCTGTCGAGCGACGTCATGCCGACGATGGGCGAGTACGAGCGCGGCTCGACGGCCGTGGTCAACGCATACATCGCACCCAAGGTGACGAGCTATCTGCATGCGCTCGACGAGCAGCTCCGGCAGCTCGGCCTGCCCCGCTCGCTCCTGCTGCTGCAGAGCAATGGCGGCGCGGTTTCCGTCGATCAGGTGGCGGCGCGTCCGGTAATGCTGGTTCTGTCAGGCCCGGCCGCCGGCGTCGGCGCGCTCAAAGGCTGTGCGGCCCCCGGCGAGGCTGCCAACCTGATTTCCATGGAAATCGGTGGCACCAGTTGCGACGTGATGGTGATGGCGCGCGGCGACGTGCCGGTGACGGATGCTCTGGTGATCGACGGCTACCACCTCACCACGCCGTCGGTCGAAATCCACACCGTGGGCGCCGGCGGCGGCACCATCGCCTGGGTCGACGATGCCGGGCTCCTGCACGTTGGCCCACAGGGCGCTGGCGCGCGCCCAGGCCCGGCCGCCTATGGGCTGGGAGGCGAGCACCCCACCGTCACCGATGCGCAGCTCGTGCTCGGACGCCTGCGCTCCGGTCCACTGGCCGGCGGCGCTGTGACACTGGACGGAGCACTGGCGCGCAAAGCCGTGGAGGAAAAGCTGGCCAGGCCACTCGGCCTCTCGGTAGAGGCTGCCGCAGCCGGCGTGATCCGCCTCCTGGAACAAAACCTGCTGCATGCCGTCGAACGACTCAGCATCGAGCGTGGGCACAATCCCGCGACCTTCACCCTGGTCGCCGCCGGCGGCGCCGGGCCGATGCACGGCGCCGCCGTGGCCCGGGCACTCGGATGCCGTCGCGCGCTGCTGCCCCGTAGTGCCGGCGCGTTCTGCGCACTCGGCATGCTGCAGTCGGACGTCCGACAGGACTACCTGCAAGTGTTTCTGGCCGATCTTGACAAGGTCGACACCTCGCTGCTCGAGGCCGGCTTCGCACAGATCGAGGCGCGCGCGCGTGAAGCGATGGCCCGCGATGGTTTCAGCGGCACGGCCGCCGCGATCGAGCGCGAACTGGATCTGCGCTACGACGGCCAACAGTGGCCGGTGCGGGTTGCCATGACACCGACGGGCATCGACACGGCCGCCGCGCGCAAGGCATTCGAAACGGAGCATCAACGCCTGTTCGGCCATATCCAGCCCGGCGGTCGCATCGACATCACGGCTCTTCGCGTCGTGGGGCGCGGCCGGCTCGACTGGACGCCACCGGCCGCCCGTTCACCGCAGGCAGCCCTGCCCAAGCCGCGCGAGACCCGCAAGGTGTGGATCGACCCGGAGCACGGCTGGCGCGACGTGCCGATCTACGACGGTGCCGACCTTCGCCCCGGCTGCCGGCTGGACGGCCCGCTGCTGATCGAGGAGCGCACGACGACCGCGTTCGTGGGCCCGCGCGACATGGTCGAAGTCGACGAGCGCGACGATTTTCTGGTCCACGTCGGAGCCGCTGCATGAGCATCGTCACACTCGATCCCGTAACCCTGGCGTTGGTGCAGAACCGGCTGGACCATATCTCGCACCAGATGGGCTGGGTGATGACGCGCACGGCGCGCTCGCCGATCTTCAGCCAGAGCCACGACTTCTCGTGCTTCCTCTCCGACGCGCGCGGCACGCTGATCAGCCAGGCCGACGGCATTCCGATTCATACCGGCGGCGGCGGCTTCGCCGTGCGCGCCATCCTGCGCGATTTCAGGGGAGCCATCGAACCGGAAGACGTGTTCCTGCTGAACGATCCCTACACGGCCGGCGGCAACCACCTGCCCGACTGGGTGATCGCGCGGCCGGTATTCGCTGCCGGCAAGCTGATCGCCTTCGCTTGCAACCGCGCCCATCAGGCAGACATCGGCGGCGGTGCGGCCGGCACCTACAATTCGGCGGCCACCGAGATTTTCCACGAAGGCATTCGGCTGCCGGTGCTGAAGCTGATCGAGAGCGGCCGGACGCGCGACGACCTGTGGCGCCTGCTGCTGCTCAACACCCGCCTGCCCGAGGCGCTCGATGGCGACCTGCGCGCCATGATCGGCTCGACCCGCATCGGCGCCGAGCGCCTTGCGGCGCTGGTCGAGGAACTCGGCGCCGACCAGGCCGACAGTTTCTTCGAAGGCGTTCTCGACCATGCCGACCGCCGCTTTCGCACCTGCATCGACCGTCTCGAGCAGGGCGTCTGGCGTGCGGAGGAAGCGGTCGACAATGACTGTTTCGAGCCGATCGACGGCAAGATCGTCGTCGCTCTGACCGTCAAGACCTCGAAGCTGATCGTGGATTTCGCCGGTACGTCGCCGCAGATCCGGGGCTTCAAGAACAGTTCGATCGCCAACTCGACCTCGGCGGTGTTCATGTCGCTCGCCTCGTTCTTCGAGCCCGACCTGCCCAAGAATGAAGGTGCCTTCCGCAGCGTCGAGATCCGCCTGCCCGAAGGCACGCTGGTGAACGCCCGCGCCCCGGCGCCGATGACCATGAACACGGTATTCGTGGCCCACGAGATCATCCACGCCATGTGGAAGGCACTCGAACAGGCGCTGCCGGATCGTGCCTCGGCGGGCTGGTCCAAGGCGGTGCATGCGGTCACGGCCGGCGTGAAGTCCGACGGCGGGCGCTACGTGATGTATCAATGGGCCGGCGCTCCCGCCGGCGGCGGCGTCGAGGGACGCGACGGCTTCCATCTCATCGGCCACCTCATCACGCTGGGCGGCCTCACGCTGCCCAACCTCGAAACTTACGAGCAGCTCTACCCGGTGCGGTTCAAGCGGCAGGAGCTGCGTTGCGACACGGCCGGACCGGGACGATTCCGCGGCGGTGCCGGCTGCGACTACGAAGTCGAGATTTTCACGCCGGCTGACTACGCCTTCCGTGGCGAGGGCGTGGGCGCACCCTCCAGCTTCGGTGCCGCGGGCGGTCGCCCCGGCGCGGGCGGCGAAGTGATCCTCACGCTGGCTGACGGCACCCACATCAAGGCACCGAAGTACGGCGTCGAGCGGCATGGCCCCGGAACCTATCGCGCGCTCTCGCCCGGCGGCGGTGGCTACGGCGATCCGAGGACGCGTGATCCGGCGCACGTTCTGCGCGACGTGCGCGACGGCGTGGTGAGTGCCGCCGGCGCCGAGCGCGACTATGGCGTAGCGATCACCGCCGACGGTCGTAGCATCGACAAGGATCGCACCGCCAGACTGCGGCAACCGGCTAGCGTTTGATCTGCGACGCCAGGAACCTGGCGATGCCGGCGCCATAGGGTGGACGCAGCATGCGCAACGGTCCGATGTCTTTCTTCATCTGGTGAAAGACCGACTTCCGATGGCTGAACTCACGGAAGCCGTCATGGCCGTGATAGGCGCCCATGCCGGCCGGCCCGATGCCGCCGAACGGCAACTCTTCCTGCGCCACATGCATCACGACGTCATTGACGGTGACACCGCCTGACGTGGTGAGGTCCAGAACCCGGTCACGCTCGTCCTTGTCCGTGCCGAAATAGTAGAGGCCAAGCGGACGGGCGTGCGCATTGATGTAGCCGATCGCCTCGTCCACCTTCTGGTAGCTCTTGACCGGAAGCAGAGGCCCGAAGATCTCCTCCTGCATGACCTTCATGTCGTCGGTCGGATTGAGGATCAGGGTCGGCGGGATGCGGCGATGCGGCTGCTGGCGCAGATCCTCCCCGGCCGGATTGATTTCCACGATCTCCGCGCCCTTGGCGCGGGCGTCATCGACGTATCCGGTGAGCCGCGCATAGTGGCGGTCGGCCACAATCGCGGTGTAGTCGGGATTCTCGCGAATGGTCGGAAACAGGCGGCCGACCGCCGCCTTCGCTTCCTCGACGAAAGCGCCCATCCGGTCCGCCGGCGCCAGCACATAGTCCGGTGCCAGGCAGATCTGGCCGGCGTTGAGCGTCTTGCCATTCATGATCCGCGCCGCCGCGGTCGCCAGATCGGCGGAACGGCCGATGACCACGGGACTCTTGCCGCCCAGTTCCAGCGTGACAGGCACCAGGTTCTCGGCGGCCGCCCGCATCACATGCCGGCCGATCGAAGTTGCGCCGGTAAAGACCAGATGGTCGAACGCAAGGCTCGAGAAGGCCTGCCCGACTTCCGGTCCACCGGTGACGACGGCGATCTCCTCCTCGTCGAAGGCACTGGCGAACATCTTCTTCAGGAGTTCGGAGGTTGCCGGAGTCATTTCCGAGGGCTTGATCATTGCCCGGTTGCCGGCGGCGAGCACGCCGGCCAGCGGCGCGAAGGTGAGGTTCACCGGAAAGTTCCAGGGACTGATCACGCCGACAACACCTTTGGGTTGATGCCGGATCTCGGCCCTGGCTCCGAGAAACCACAAGACGCGCGGGCTGGTGGCGCGCCGTTCCGTCCGCATCCATTTCGCAAGATGATCGCGCGCATGCTTGAGGGGCCCGATCGAGCTCGCGATGTCCGTAAACGCCGTCGCCTGGCGGGAGCGAGCGCCGAAGTCGGCCTCCAAGGCCGCCTCGATCTCGCTTCGGAAGTCGACCAGCAAAGCGATGCAGCGGTTGAGCCGGTCGATCCGGACGGCTGCCGGCGGCGCGCCATCGCGCGATTGCGCGGCCCTCTGTCTGGACAGGAGGCTATTCAACGCCGTACCGACGGCGGAATCCCGGGTCATCGCGATGGACATGGCAATCTCCTGGGCGATCAGGCGCGCAGCCGGGCTGCCCGCAGGGGACGAAGGACGAATATGCCCAACACGGCGGCGGCCACATTCATGCCGACGGCGATAGCGAATACCGCCTGCCAGTCGCCTGTCGCCTTCACCAGCGGATCGGACAATGGCACGAGCATGGCGGCCACACCCTTGGCGGTGTGCAGCATGCCTGCATTGGTGGTGGCGTAACCCGGGCCGAAATAGTCGGTGCAGGTCGCGGGAAACAGGCTGGCGACCTCACCCCAGGCGAAGAACACCAGGCTCGCCAGCAGCACGAACATTACCGGATCGTGGCCCCATCGACTGAAGGCAAAGATGCTCGCCGCCCCCAGGGTGAAGGCCATGATCATGGTGATCTCCCGGCCGATATGGTCCGACAGCCAGCCGCAAAGCGGCCGTGCGATGCCGTTGGTGATGCGGTCGAGGGCAAGAGCGAAAGTAAGAGCCGGCAACGTCAGGCCGGCCAGGCTCACCGGCACGTCTGCCACCTCGAAGCTGCGGGCGATGGCAGCGAGATGGGCGGTGAAGGTCAGCCCTGCTCCGGTCACCAGCAGCGACATCACGAACAGTACCCAGAAGAGCGGCGAGCGCAGAACCTCGCGCGGCGTGAAGTCCCGACTCGACTGGACCAGATGGGTGGATGGCGGTGGCAGTTGGCCGGGCTGGGGCTTGGCCAGCACCAGGGCCGCCACGCAGACGAGTGCGCCCTGCCCGAGGCCGAACCACAGGAAAGCCGCCTCGTACCCCGCGTGTTCGATCGTGTGATGCATGGGGATGATGGTGAAGGCCGACCCGATGCCGTAGCCCGCCACGGTGAGGCCGGCTGCCAAGCCGCGGCGATCGGGAAACCATTTGAGCGCGTTGCCCATGCAGGTGCCGTAGACGCAACCGGCACCGATGCCGCCCAGCGCCGCGCCGAGATAGAGGAGTGGCAGCGAGTCGGCGACGGAATTCAGGCTCCAGGCGATGCCCACCAGGAGGCCGCCCACGATGGCCACCGGCTTCGGTCCCAGGCGATCGACCACCCAGCCCTCGAACGGCACCAGCCAGGTCTCGGTCAGGATGAAGATGGTGAAGGCCACCTGGATGGCGGCACGGCCCCATTCGTATTTCTGGTTGATCGGATGAACGAACAGCGTCCAGCCGTGCTGCAGGCTGGAGATCATCACCATGCAGACGATGCCGGCGAGCAGTTGGATCCAGCGTTTGTTCATCGAACCAAAAAAGAGGGGTGGCGGATGGGCGCACGCGCCGTCGAACCGAATGGGATCGCCGGCAGATCGAGCATAGCCGGCGAGCGCGATGTTGCCGAGCGCCACCTGATGCCTGCGCCACCCACCGCGAGGCTTCGCCCCTTATTGCAGTTCCAGGCGCGACTGGACGATGACGTCACGCCCCATCGGCACTTCCGTGCGAACGCGCCCGGCCTGTCCCTCAGGCCCCAGCGCACGGACGTCGAAACCAATACCGCGCAGCTTGTCGACGACCGCCGACGGCAGGTCAGCCGCGTCGAGCAGGCCAAGCTGTCCGAGTACAGAGGCCTGCCCCCAATAGACGTGCGCGCGATAGGCCTTGCCGCCGCGGAAGCATTGGCGTCAATCCGCTTCGAGAAGTTGAACGGCCTGTTCGGAGAGCCCCCGGGTCCAGCAGGAAGGCCGGCATCCGAGTGACAACGTCGGTCTCGGGGTGAGAAATCAAGACCGGCAACAGGCTGAAGGCGTGCCTCGATTCGACGTCGGCGTCGTCGATCAACTACCAGGTGTTGCAATACCGGCGCGTTGCCGCCCTCGGCGTCATCCAGTCGCGACCCTGCTCGTATAGCGATACAGCTGAGCAATCAGCAAGACGAACAGGACAGGCGCGGCGATCACTGCCACGCCAGCGAAGTTTTCGCCGACTAACCTGAGGGGCGTATCGTTCCCACTCGCGCCGACGATCCCGGCAAACACCACACCAAAAAGGCTTTCACCAACAATCAGACCGGTCGCTGCCAGAACACCCATGCGCTTCGCGAACTCCGGTCTGGATTGCCGGTCCGACCATCGGTCGTAGGCCCAGCCGATTACGGCGCCGAGCGGAATCAGCAAGGTCATCGACATCGGAAGGTAGATTCCCATGCCGACGCCCAACGGCGGCAAGCGCATCTTGCCCGCCCGGCCCATCGCTTCGTCGATCAGGATGACGATCATGCCGATCCCGCAGCCAACGCCGATAAGGGTCCAATCGAGGCTGCCGCCCAGAACAGAGGTGGCTCGGTTTGTTTGAACAGTTTCCCGGGCTTTCTAAGTGGAGCCTCTGCCGAGGTTAGGCCGCCGCGAGAAGCGACGGCCGGTTGAAG
>RGPT01000163.1 GCA_010032545.1 Alphaproteobacteria bacterium | reverse complement strand
TATGGGATGTAAGCCCGTACCACAGGTAGGAGTGCGCGGATACTCTATTGATATTGGCGTCAAGCATCCTAATTGGCAACACGGTTTTATTCTCGGTGTTGAATGTGACGGCGCTACATTTCACTCATCTAAATCTGCTAGAGACCGTGACCGTCTCCGTCAAGAAATATTAGAGGGATTGGGTTGGAAAATCCATAGAATATGGTCGACCGACTGGTTTAATAATCCGAATGAGCAGGGTGCTATTCTACGGCGCGTAATTGACGAGCGTATGATAGAGCTCAAAGAAAAGGAAAAGTATTTCACTGCAGCAATTGTTTCCGAGGGCCAGAGTGCGAGTGTAACTCAGAGTCCGAGCAGAAAATCAGCCCCGACCCCAAAACGGAATGGCTCAGAGCAACCTTCATCTTTATTTGATGTAGAGGCTTCACAGCAGGATTCGGCGAGGCCGAAGAGAAGCGAGACTCGTCGCGTTATGGTGGGAGACACCGTTAGAGTTCGTTACCTAAGTGATGATAAGCGCGTCGCTCAATTCATGATAAGCGAAGAGGCCTCCGATCCAGGCAAAGGAATAGTCAACTATAAGATGCCTATCGCCGAAGCTCTCCTTGATGCCGTAGCGCGGATCGGTGATGCCGGCGAAGGCGTTGAATTCGGCCGCCGAGAGCGTGGTCGGCACGGCGATCATGCGAATGGCATCCGCCGGCGGCTTGATCGCCTCCGAGGGCGGTGCCGCGCCCTCCTTCGGCTTGCCGGCGCGATAAAGGTCCAGGTCCTCGATGCTGGTGGCATTCTGCCACAAGGCGATGAGAATGGCCTTCGTTGCATCGATCGCCGAACCGCCGCCCACGGCCACGATCAGGTCGGCCTTGGCTTCGCGGGCAAGGGCCGCGCCTTCGATCACGCAGGGCCGCGGCGAATGCGCGGTGATGCCGGCATAGACGCCAGCATAGCGGTCGCCGAGGTCGCGGATCATATCGGCCAGAAGCGCGCTCTGCGCCACCGACTTCGTGGTCATGACGAAGACGCGCCTGGCGCCCAGACGCTCGGACTCGGCGCGCAGCGCCGCGCCCGCCGGCCTGCCGTAGACCACACGCTCGATGTCCTGGTGTCCGTGGATGCCGTTCAGCATGGAATGGTCCTTAGCCGATGTGGCGCCGATAAAGCGCCAGCATGCGTTCGTAGTGTTTTTCACGGGCCGCCTCGTGGAGGTTGCCGCGGTCGGAGAAAGCGTAGCCATGGTGCGTGCCCATCTCGGTCTCGACGCGCGACGGGAACGGGGCCGAGGCCAGGAGCTTCTCGAACTTGGCCACGTCGGTCAGCGGCACGTAAGTGTCGTGCTCGGCGAACGAATAGTATCCCTCGGCCGTGATGTCGCCGAGCATGAGATGCGGCGAGTCGGGCTTATCTGTGATCAAGCGCGTTCCGTAGTACGACGCGAAGCAGGCGATGCGGTCGGGATGCGCGGCGGCCGCGGCCGTCACGAAGGCGCCGCTCATGCAGTAGCCGACCAGGCCGATCTTGCCCGGCTTGGCATCGGGCATCGACGGCAGCCGGTCCAGGATCACGCCGGTGTCGGCAGCGACCTTGGCGTTGGAGATCGACTCCAGGAAACCGAACATCCGTGTCCGGTTGGCCTCGGCGTCGGGATGATCCTTCGTCGGGCCGCACACGAAGTCGCGGATGGTGCGGTAGTAGAGGTTGGGCAGCAGCACATAATAGCCGGACTGCGAAATGCGCCGGCAGATCTCCCGGAGCCCTTCGCGGACGCCGGGCGCGTCCATCAGCATCAGGACGACGGGCAGCGGGCCGCCATCGTCGGGCCGGACGCTATAGGTGTTCATGGCGCCGTCGGGCGTGGGGATATCGAAAGTGCGTTCAATCATGCCCGAACGGTACCGGGCCGATGCCCCATGGTCTATAACCGCCGCCTCTCACCGAGTTCGAGGAGTGAAACGAATGCCCGGCGCCCTGGAAGGCCTGAAAGTTATCGACCTGTCACGTGTGCTGGGCGGTCCCTACTGCGGGCAAATGCTGGCCGACCACGGCGCCGATGTGATCAAGATCGAGCCGCCGCAGGGCGACGAAACGCGGACCTGGGGCCCTCCCTTCGACAAGGAAGGCATCTCGGCCTACTTCGCCGGCATCAACCGCAACAAGCGCACGATCGCGCTCGACCTCTCCAAGCCCGAAGGCCGCGAAGTGCTGCTGAAGCTGCTCGCGGAAGCCGACGTGCTGATCGACAATTTCAAGACTGGCACGATGGAGAAATGGGGCATCGGCTATGCCGACACGCTCGCAAACAAATTCCCGCGCCTTGTCCATGCCCGTGTCTCGGGCTTCGGCGAGGACGGCCCGCTGGGCGGCTTCCCAGGCTACGACGCCATGGTGCAGGCTTCTGCCGGCCTGGTCTCGGTCAATGGCTCGCCCGAGAGCGGCCCGGTGCGCGTTGGCGTCCCGGTGGTCGATCTCTCGACCGGCATGAATGCCTGCATCGGAATCATGATGGCGCTCTACGAGCGCAACCGTTCCGGTAAAGGCCAGTTCATCGACGCCACGCTCTACGACAGCGCCATCGCGCTCCACCAGCCGCATGCGCCGAACTACTTCACCGCGGGGCAGAAGCCCAAGCTCGTGGGCAACAGCCACGGCAGCCTGGTGCCCTACTCGAACTTCGCGACAAAGGGCCGCAACATCGCAATCGCCGCCGGCAACGACGGCCAGTTCCGCAAGCTTGCGCAGATGCTGGGCAAGCCCGAGCTCGCCCTGGATCCGCGCTTCAAGACCAACAAGGACCGAGTGGCACATCGCCTCGAGCTCGAGGCCGAACTGCGCGAACTTCTCAAGGATCGCGACGCCGACAGCTTCTCCATCGAACTGATGAAGGGTGGCGTGCCCTCGGGCGCGGTGCTCGAGGTACCCGACGTGATGGAGCATCCACACACGAAGCATCGCGGCATGGTGTGGGAGAAGGACGGGTACAGGAACGTCGGCAATCCTGTGAAACTTTCGCGTACACCGGCAGGCGTGCGCAGCAAGCCCAAGAAGTTCGGCACCGACACCAGGGGGGTGCTGGCCGAGGTGGGCTATTCGGCGGCCGAGATCGACAAGCTCGTCACATCGGGCATCGCACTCACCGAGATCAAGAAAGCCTGAGGAGAAGAAGATGTTCCAACCCGACCTGCTGAAGGGCAAGCGTATCCTGGTAACAGGCGGCGGCACCGGCCTCGGCCGCTCAATGGCGCACCGCTATCTGGAACTCGGCGCCAACGTCGTGATCTGCGGCCGGCGCGAGGACGTGCTGAAGCAGACCGCCGAGGAACTGGCGAAGGACACCGGCGGCGAGATCGAGACGGTGGGCTGCGACGTGCGCGTGGCCGACGCCGTCGAGGCGATGATGGACAGGATCTGGGAGAAGCGCCCGCTCGATATCCTGGTCAACAACGCGGCCGGCCAGATCCTGGCGCAGACCCACAAGATGTCCCCGCGCGCCATCGACGCTGTGCTGGGTATCGTCCTGCACGGCTCCGCCTACTGCACCGTGGCCGCGGGCCGTCGCTGGATCGACGCCGGCGAGCGCAACAAGGTGGTGATGTCGATCCTCACCGTCTCCTCGCTGACGGGGGCACCCTTCACGGTGCCCTCGGCGATGGCCAAGGCGGGTGTACTCGCCATGACCAAGAGCCTCGCCGTCGAATGGGGCCCCAAGGGCATCCGCACCTGCGCCATCGTCCCCGGCCCCTTCCCCACTGAAGGCGCGTGGAGCCGCCTGATGCCCAAGGAGCGCGGCGGCCAGGACGAGATGATCAAGGCGATCCCGATGCGTCGGGTCGGCGAGCACATCGAACTCGCCAATCTCGCCGCCTACCTGGTGAGCGATGGTGCTGCCTACATCAACGGCGATGCCATCGTGATCGACGGCGGCAAGATGCTGCAGTCGGGCGGCGGCGGTGCCAACACCTCGGCCATGCTCGACTGGACGGACGAGCAGTGGGACGCGATACGGCCGAAGAAGAAATAGAACTATCCCGCCCGGGACAGACCTAACCCACGTCGTCGGCTTTTCGCCCGGCGACGATCCAGGCAACCACGAGATCGTAGAAGACCGCGAGGACGACCGGCCCGACGAACAAGCCGATCAGACCGCCGGCCAGCGTGCCGCAGATCACGCCGGCCAGGATCACGACCATCGGCGTCTGCAGCCCGCGGGCCATGAGGACGGGGCGCAGCACGTTGTCCACCAGCAACAGCGGAACCGTGTAAATGGTGTAGATCGCGGCCGTCCCGAAAGGCAGCGTGAACCACACCCAGACAATGACAGGCAGCATCACGATTCCCGGCCCGACCTGGACGATCGCCAGAACGAGGGCCGCAAAGGTGATGGCGCCGGCAAAGGGAACGCCGGCCACCAGCATGCCGATGCCCAGCAGGGCGGCCTGCAGAACGGCGACGCCGATCACGCCCTGCGACACATTGCGGATCGTCGATCCGGCGATCTCGAGAAAGTGCCGTCCCTTCGCATCGGCAACGCGGCCAGCCAAATCACGGGCCGTCGAGGTCAGAGTGTCCGAATACGCGAGTATCGCGCCGGCGATGACAATGGCGACGGCGAACTGAAGAATTTCGAGCGCCAGACCAGCTGCGATGCCGCCCATCCAGCGCCCCATCGAGGCAAGCTGGCCGACATGGTCTTTCAGGACCGCACGCATGTCGTTCGCAGCGTTGAGCCAGAACTCATGGAGGCGCTGACCGACGACCGGCCAACCCTGGATCGTATCGGGCGGCGGGGGCAGGAGGTGCTCGCCCCTCATGAGGTCGCGCGCGTAGCCTTCCAGCGTGTCGATGGCGGACCCCGCCAGCAGAATGACGGGCGCGACCACCAACACTATGAGGAACACCGCCAGCAACGTGGCGGCCACTCCCCTCGGCAACCCCAGGCGTCGGCGCAGCAGTGCGAACAGAGGGTAGACGGCCACCGACAGGATCACCGCCCAAAGCAGCGTCGGAATGATCGGGCGCAGGAGCTGCAGGGGATACTCGCGGCCATTGGGGAAGGACCAACCATGGACCAGTACGATTACATCGTCGTCGGCGCAGGCTCGGCGGGCGGGACGCTCGCGGCGCGGCTCACGGAAAATCCGGCGAACAAGGTGCTGCTGCTGGAGGCTGGCGCCGCCAGCCATCCCTACTCCCGGATGCCGCTGTCCTTCGGGCTCCTGATCGACAATCCGGCGGCGAACTGGCTCTACCAGTCCGAGCCCGAGCCCAATACCGCCAACCGGGTCATCCCGGTACCGCGCGGAAAGCTGCTGGGCGGGTCGAGCTCGATCAACGGGCTGGTCTGGGTGCGTGGCCAGCCGCTCGATTTCGACACCTGGGCACAGATGGGTTGCCGCGGCTGGAGCTGGCGCGAGGTGGCGCCGCTCTTCACGCGCATGGAGAATTTCGTCGATGGCGACGGCTCGAACGGCCGCGGCACCGACGGGCCGCTGAAGGTTTCGACCGTGCCCGACCAGAACCCACTCTACGACGCGCTGTTCGCGGCCTCGAGGGAAGCCGGCTTCAAGCTCAACCCCGACTACAACAGCGAGGACCAGGAAGGCGTCGTGAAGACGCAGACCTCGATCTACAAGGGCCGGCGCATGAGCGTGGCGCACTGCTATATCGAACCGGCGATGAAGCGCGCCAACCTCCACGTTGTCACCAACGCGATGACGCTGCGCGTGCTGCTGGAGGGCAAGCGCTGCACCGGCGTCGAATACGAGAAGGATGGCAAGGTCGTCCAGGCCAAGGCACGCGAGACCATCCTGTCGGCGGGCGGCGTCGCCAGCCCGCAGATCCTCGAACTCTCTGGAATCGGCCAGCCTGAACTTCTGAAGCAGCACGGCATCGAGGTGAAGCACGAGCTGAAGGCGGTGGGCGAGAATTTTCGCGACCACATCAACGCCCGCATCATCTGGCGGCTGAAGGTGGCCAACGTCTCCTACAACCATATGGCGCGGGGCCTGGGCGCGGTCACGCAGATGATGAAGTACCTGGCGACCGGCGGCGGCTTCATGAGCCTGCCCTCGGCGCCGCTGCTGGCCTTCCTCAAGACGCGGCCGGAACTGGCGACGCCCGACATCCAGATGCATCTCGTGCCCTACTCGATCAAGGACCCGAAGACGCGCAAGCTGCAGGACTTCCCGTCGATGACGATTGCCTGCTACCAGCTCCGTCCCGAGAGCCTGGGCTCGATCCACATCCGCTCGGCCGATCCCAAGGCGCAGCCCGCGATCCGCTTCAACTTCCTGGCCGACCGGATCGACCAGGACGCGATGACAGCGGGCTTCCGCATGATGCGGAAGATCGTCGACGCGTCGGCGATGGACGCCTATCGGGACGAGGAGTTCTCGCCCGGGCCGTCGGTGAAGAGCGACGAGGAAATCCTGACCTGGATCCGCAACAATTCGCAGACCGCATACCACCCGATCGGCACCTGCCGCATGGGACCGGCGGGCCAGAACACCGTGGTCGACGACAAGCTCAAGGTGCATGGGCTTGAAGGACTGCGCGTGGCCGACGCCTCGATCTTCCCGACCATGCCCTCGGGCAACACCAACGCCCCTTCGATCATGGTCGGCGAGAAGATGGCCGACATCCTGAAGGCGGCCGCCTAAGTCGTCGCTAGGCTCCGCCCAGCCGCCTCCGCACGTCCTCGGGAATGGCGATCGACTTCAGCGAGCTGGCATCGCCGTCCTTGCGCGCCCAGATGCGCGTTTCGGTGCCTTCGGCGGCGATCTGGCCTGAAGCATCTCGGAAGACATGGCTGATGGTGAAGGAGCTGCGTCCGAACTTCGCGACGTGACTTTCGACGACCAGCTTCTCGCCCGTCTGGGAAGCGCGCCGGAAGGAGCATTCGGCGTGGACCAGCGGCGTGCCCTCCGTCCACTGGCCGCTCGTGATGTCGTCGCGCCTGAGGCCGGCCGCCAGGAACAGGCGGTAGGTGGCCTGGTCGAACCAGCGGAAGTAGGCCGGATAGTAGACGATGCCGGCGGGGTCGCAGTCGCCCCACTCGACGGTGACCTCGTGCCGGCTATTCAGCGGCATGACGCAGGGTGGCTGTCGCGGCGATGGCCGCCAGAGTCTTCGACAGCGACTCGCCCTCCGGATCGGCCAGCGCCGCCACGCGTGCGCTGGCGACGGCATCGGCCGCGGCACGCGAGGTCATGCGGCCGGCGAGCGCGGGGGCGATCACTTCGTCGGCGATGCGGCGATAGTTCGCCAAGCCACGTCTGAATGTGTCGCCATAGCCCTTGATCAGGCGCGCCGACTCGGCGATCTCCCGCGCCAGCTCGACACCGAGCGGTGCCGCGGCGCGGATCGAGGCGAGCCAACGGTCGATCTCGGCCTGCTCCTCGACAAAGCGGAAGGTGCGTGGCCGCCACCAGCGCAGCGATGCCAGGAACCGCAGCCGTGCGAAGCCCCACACGGTCGTGGTGCGCACATGCATCGAAAAGTAGACCTTGCCCAACCGACCCGTGCGTTCGGCCCAGGCGATCAGCCACCGGGCCGGGCCCGGGGGCAGGATGGCGGCGATCTCCTCGATCCCCGGCTTGAAATGCTCGGTGATCTCCAGAGGCTCGTGCGCCTTCGCTCGAACCTCGCTCCGTAAGCGCGCCAGCCGTTCGGCCGAGGTCTTGGCCTGGGCGACGCGGATCACGTCCTCGAACGACATGCGCACCGCCAGGTGCCGCGCCGTCTCGCTCAGCAACTCGGCCGAGCCAAGGGCATGCACGGCATCGAGCCGGTCGAGGTAGAGCGCGGCATAGGCCTTGTCCTGGTATGTCGCAAGGCGGCGAATGCCCTCCTCCACGACATCGAGGCTGGCCGCCGGAAACGCCCGGCGTGCGCGTTCGAGTAGATCTTCTACGCCCTGCCCCGCGGCCTGGCGCTTGCGATGCTCGCGCACCGCCTGCTCCAGCTCGCCGCGGGCATGACCGCGGCCAAAGGCGAAGGCCGCAAGGTTGGTGTCGATGGATTTTCCGGCATGCCGGATCGCCGCCTCGAACGCCGCATCGCGAATCGGCAGCTTCCCCGACCCCGCAAGCGCTCCCAACAGCACCGCGTTGATGACGCCGCCTGCTTCCTCGGCCGCCTGGTCCATGTCGAAAAGGATCTGCTCCTTGCTACGTTCCTTCACCGCCCGCAGCAACCGGCCGACGTCGAAGCTGCCGTCGCCCATCGCCATTCGCTCGCCAATGGCCAGCACGCGGTGCGTCGAGGCAATCAGGGTCGTGCGATCGGGCGTAACGAAGCCGTTGAAGATCATGCGGCCCGCTTCGAGCAACTCGGTGGCGAGCGCCACATCGACCTCGCCGATCGCCGGATTGAGTGCCAGCACGGCAGAGGTTTGTCCGCCGCGCGGCATCACTTCGAGATAGTAGGTGGTGGCACCTGTCCGCTGCGCGACGCCCGGGATTTGCGTAGCCTGCACGCCGAGCCCCTGAGCTTGTGCGGCGGACACGATCCAGTCGCACAGCACGCCGCCGCCGTCGCCGCCGAGCGCGCCGACCAGGATGGTGACGGGCTTAGGCACTCGCCCCATTTCCGGCCATCGCCCCGATCACGGACGAGCGGACCCGCCACTTCAGACGATCCCACCAGGTTGCGTTCTGCACGATGTCGGCCCGGTAGAAAGACGGGCACAGGACGGCAGCATCGGCCACTTCGCCGCAAAGCCCGCAGCCGACGCAGCCATTGTTGACGTGCGCGACAGGATCGGAGCGCAGCGGATCCGGGCTGGGTTTCACCACCAGCGACGGACAGCCCGACAGGCGGATGCAGGAGTGGTCGCCGGTGCAGACCTCGTCGTCGACACCGTAGCGCGTGCGCACCACGCGTTCGCCACGCTTGAGCTGGGCCGCGATCTGCGGCCGGATTCGGCGCTGGCGAGCAAGCTGGCATTCGCCATCGGCGACAATGACCTTCAACCCCTTGTCGGGCGAATTCATTGCCTCACGCAGGCTGCCGAGCATCGTGGCGACATTGTAGGTCCGGATGGTCCGCAACCACTTTACGCCCATGGCCTTCAAAGTGGCTGCGATATCCGACGTCGTCTTGCCGTCGCGGCGGTTGCCGGCCGTGTTGGGAATGAACTGCGCGCCGGTCGCGGACGTGTAGCCGTTCTGCATGATGACCAGCACCCGATCGCCGCGATTGAACATCGCCGAGGCGACACCGCTCAGCAGCCCGTTGTGCCAGAAGCCACCGTCGCCCATGACCGAGATTG
>RGPT01000162.1 GCA_010032545.1 Alphaproteobacteria bacterium | reverse complement strand
TTTCGGACTGGCCGACGCCCACCGTCTCGACGAGCACGGTGTCGAAGCCTGCCGCTTCGACGAGCAGCATCGCCTCGCGCGTGCGCCGTGCGACGCCGCCCAGTGTAGCGCCCGCCGGCGACGGCCGGATGAAGGCGGCGGGCCGGCGCGAAAGCTCTTCCATGCGCGTCTTGTCGCCCAGGATCGAGCCACCGCCTCGCTTCGACGACGGATCGATCGCCAGCACCGCCAACGACCGGCCGCGCTCCAGCAACGAGAGGCCGAAGCGCTCGATGAGGGTCGACTTGCCGACGCCCGGAACGCCGGTGATGCCGAGCCGCACCGACTTTCCGGTATGCGGCAGGAGTGCCGCCAGCAGGGCATCGGCCCGCTCGCGATGGTCGCCGCGCGTCGATTCGACGAGGGTGATGGCCTGCGCGAGCGCGCGCCGGTCGCCGGCCAGCAGGGGCGCGAATAGCGGATCGACGGACGATTCGGTCCTGGCTGCCGGGGCGCTCATCGGTTCCAGAATTATCAGCCGCGACGGCGAAGCGCCAGCAAGGCGGCGAGCGCCGCGGCGGCGTAAAAGACGGCAAGCGTCCAGCCGAGACCGGGATCGCCAATCGCATCCATAGCCGCCCCCGTGAGCGGACGGCCGACCAGGCCGCCCAGGATGTAGAGCAAGCTAAATGCCGTGTTGGCGCGGGCGATGTCGCCACCCTGGAAATGCTGGCCGAGCAGCGCCAGCCCCACCGGATAGATCGCAAAGGAAATGCCGCCCCACAACAGGACGACGCCGATTACCGCCGGCGACTGTGCCGGCACAAGCGGCAGCAGCCCGACGAGAATCGCACTGACCGCAGCGCAGCCGGCCAGCACGGCACGCCGGTCGTAGCGATCGGCCATCCAGCCGATCGGCCACTGCAGGATCACGTTGCCCAGAACGAACGCCGTGAGCCAAAGCGCACCGGTCTCCGCCGAGACGCCGGCGCCGACCGCATAGACCGGCAGGAAGCTGAACGCGACCTGTTCACCCAAGCCACAGGCGAAGCCCGCGAACATGGCGAGCGGGACCGCCAGCACGACGACGATGAAACCGCTGTCGGCCGTATGCTCGATGACCGGTGCACGCTTCCAGTAGGGCAGCAGCGGCACCGCCACCAGCAGGGCCAGCGCCGCACAGGTGAGAAACGGCGCCGGTCCGTAGACGCCCGTCACCTGCAGCACGAGCGGGCCCAGCGCGAGGCCCAGTGCCACCAGCGTCGAGTAGAAACCCATGACGCGGCCGCGACTTTTCTCCTCGACGACGACATTCATCCAGATCTCGGTCACCACCCACGGCACACCGCCGGTTATGCCGTGCAGGAGGCTGAGCCCGAACCACAGCACGGGACTGCTGGTTAGTGTGTAGGCAACGGTGACGGCCGAGCCCGTCACGACAGAGACGACAATGAGCGGGACGGCACCGAACCTGGCCGCCAATTGCGGAATGCGAGTCCCAAAGGCCAGCATGCCGATGCCCCAGGCGGCGGCAACGACACCGATGGTGAACTTGTCCGCCCCTTGCTGTTCCAGCGCCAGCGGCACCAGCGGGATGGCTACGCCCGCCTGCAGGCCGATGGCGGCGCAGGCGAGGAAGACTGGAAAAAGGGCGCGCCAGGGATTTTCGGCAGCACTAGTCCGCGACATGCAGATGGCCTTCGGCGCGGAAGGACGGCGGCTCCTCGACCTTGTGCTCGGCCTCGGCGGCGGCTTCCTGCTGGCGGCTCCACATGTCGGCATAGAGCCCGCTGCGTGCCAGCAGCTCGCCATGGCGGCCGCGCTCGACGATCCGGCCGCGGTCGAGGACGATGATCTCGTCGGCGTTGATGACGGTCGAAAGCCGGTGCGCGATCACCACTGTCGTGCGGCCGCGGCTAACTTCCTCCAGCGAGTTCTGGATTTCCTGTTCGGTACGCGTGTCGAGTGCGCTCGTCGCCTCGTCGAACAGCAGGATCCGCGGGTTCTTGAGGATCGTGCGGGCGATCGCCACGCGCTGCTTCTCCCCGCCCGACAGTTTGAGGCCGCGCTCGCCGACAGTCGCCTCGTAGCCCAGCGGCAGCGCCATGATGAAATCGTGGATTCGAGCCATGCGCGCTGCCTGCTCGACTTCCGCGCGGCTGGCGTCGGGCCGGCCATAGGCGATGTTGTAGTAGATCGTGTCGTTGAACAGCACGGTGTCCTGCGGCACCACGCCGATCGCCGCCCGCAGGCTCGTCTGCTGGACTTCGCGGATGTCCTGGCCGTCGATCTTCACGCTGCCCGACGCCACGTCGTAAAAGCGGAACAGGATACGCGAGACTGTCGACTTGCCGGCGCCGCTCGATCCCACGATCGCCACGGTATTGCCCGCCGGCACGCGGAAGCTCACGTCCTGCAGGATTGGCCGGGCCGCCTCGTAGTGGAAGTCGACATGGTCGAAGACGATCTCGCCGCCGGACACGGCCAGCGCCGGTGCGCCCGGCCGATCGGCGATCTCGGCCGCGACGTCGAGCAGGCCGAACATCTTCTCCATGTTCACCAGAGCGTTGCGGATCTCGCGATAGGCGAAGCCCAGCATATTGAGCGGAACGTAAAGCTGAATCAGGAAGGCGTTCACCGCCACGAAGTCGCCCAGCGTCATCGTGCCCCGGATCACCCCTTGCCCGGCCATCGACATGACGGCAACCAGGCCCACGGCAATGATGGCGCCCTGGCCGATATTGAGCAGCGACAGGGTCCGGCTGGAACGGATGGCCGCGGTCTCGTAGCGCCGGCGTCCGACGTCGAACCGCCGCCCTTCGTGAGCCTCGTTGCCGAAGTACTTCACGGTCTCGTAATTGAGAAGGCTGTCGATTGCCTTGGCGTTGGCATCGGTGTCGGCATCGTTCATGCGGCGCACGAACTTGATGCGCCATTCCGACAGGGTGATCGAAAACACGATATAGGCCGTGACCGCGCCCAGCGTGACGGCACTGAAGCGCCAGTCGTAGAGGCTCCACAGGATACCGCTGACCAGGACGATCTCGAACAGTGTGGGCAGGATATTGAAGGTCGTGAAGCGGATCAGGAATTCCATACCCTGGGTACCGCGTTCGATGACCCGGCTGAGTCCGCCGGTCTGGCGCTCGAGATGGTATCGCAGAGACAGTGCATGAAGATGCCGGAACACCTCGAGAGCGAGATTGCGAATCGCTCGCTGCGAGACGGGTGCAAAAATGGCGTCGCGGACCTCGCCGAATGCCTGCGCGAGCACGCGCGCTACGCCATAGGCCACGATCAGAGCGATGGGAACCGCGACGGCCTGGGCCACAGGCTCGCCCAGAGCATCGACGGCATGTTTATAGAGGATCGGGACGTAGACGTTGGTGACCTTGGCCAGGACCAGCAGAACCATGGCCACAACGACCCGACTGCGCAGGCCCGTTTCACCAATTGGCCACAAATGTCTGCCCAAAATGCCGACGACGGCCCAGGTACGCGACGGGCTCAACTTGGGAACGTGGCCATTGTCGGGAGGCGACATTGAAGAAAAGTGCCTTTTCTGATCTGAAACTTGTATGGCAGAGGGAGCTTGGGCCTTCTATCGTGCCGTTGCCCCTCAGGTAAGCCCCCCATTCGAGAGGGAATTCATGCGTTTTCGTAGGGCCTCGATCGCTTTTGCCTTGAGCATGGGCCTGTCCACGGCAGCGCTTGGACAAGACGCGCGCCAGGTCGAAATCGGCTACGAGATCACTTTCGCCGGATTTGCCGGCTTCCGCATCGACGTCACCGCGCGTTTCAATGGCGCGAACTACGATGTCGAAAGCCGGACCTTCAAGGAAGGGGTCCTGAAGACGGTCACCATGCACTACGACGGGCGCAACCGGGCATGGGGGGGATTCTCCGCCGACGGCGCCCAGCCACAGGCGGGCTCTCTGTCGATCGTCGTGGGCGATAAGCCGCGCACCTGGGTGGCACAATACGGTCCCGGCGGCACCATGAGCGAGACTCACAATCCAGCCTGGAAGCCACCACCGCAACACACGATCCCTGACGACCAACGCACCGGTTCGCTCGACCCGCTGTCGGCGGCAATGGTCGTCGGCCTTGCTGGCGACGCTGCGTGCGACCGCACGGTGCCGAGCAACGACGGCAAGCGACGGATCGACATCATGATCCACAAGGTCGGCGTTCAGTCGCCGGCCGCCGCGGGCGTGCCTACCGCGAAGGGCGACCTGCTGGTGTGCGAGATCTACACCAAGCGCGTGGCCGGCGAGTTCGACGACGCGCCGGAGGAGGCCGAAAGCAAGCGCGAGCGGCCGATGAAAGTGTGGCTTGCGAGGTTCGACAATTCGCAGGTGCGCTATCCAGCCAGGCTCGAGGCGAGTACTGGATTCGGCACAATCCGCGGCAAGCTCCTGTTTTTCCGCGAGCGTCCGCTGACGCCGCAGGAAAGCCAGGCAATGCGGCGCTAGCTCAGGCAGCCCGCTTCTGGCTGCGCTGGCGCAGGATACCAAGGATCTCGGCGGCGGCCGCGGGGATGTTGGTGCCCGGACCATAGATCGCGGCTACACCGGCCTTCTTCAGAAAGTCGTAATCCTGGGCCGGGATGACGCCGCCCACGATCACCATCACTTCCTTGCCCCCCTGCTTGGCCAACTCCTCGATCAGCTGCGGCACCAGAGTCTTGTGGCCTGCAGCCTGGCTTGACACGCCGATCGCATGCACGTCGTTCTCGATCGCCGCCCGCGCCGCCTCCTCCGGGGTCTGGAACAATGGGCCGATGTCGACGTCGAAGCCCAGATCGGCAAAGGCCGTGGCGATCACCTTGGCGCCACGGTCGTGGCCATCCTGGCCCATCTTCACGACCATCAGACGCGGCCGGCGGCCTTCTTCTTCGGCAAAGGCTGCAATGTCCGTGCGGATGCGATCGAGACCCTGATCGCCTTCCCACTCGCCGGCATAGACACCGGAGATCGAGCGCACCGTCGCCTGGTAGCGGCCGTACACACCCTCGAGGGCAGATGAGATCTCGCCTACCGTGGCGCGCGCGCGCGTGGCTTCGATCGCAAGGCCCAGCAGGTTGCCGGTACCGTCTCGCGCCGCATCACCCAACGCCTTGAGCGCTGCCACGCACCTGGGCTCGTCGCGGGTCTTGCGGATATTGTTGAGACGGATGACCTGCGATTCGCGGACCACGTCGTTGTCGATGTCGAGCACCTCGACCGTGGTGGCGTCCTTGGGCTGGAACTTGTTCACGCCGACGATCACTTCCTCGCCGCGATCGATGCGGGCCTGGCGACGCGCCGAGGCCTCCTCGATGCGCATCTTGGGCATACCGACCTCGACCGCCTTGGTCATGCCGCCCAATGCCTCGACTTCGGCAATCAGCTTGCGGGCCTCGGCGATCAGGCTGGCGGTCAGCGACTCGACGTAATAGCTGCCAGCCAGCGGGTCGACGACCCTGGTGACGCCGGTCTCGTGCTGGAGAATGAGCTGCGTGTTGCGGGCGATCCGCGACGACGTTGGCGTCGGCAGCGCGATTGCTTCGTCGAAGGAATTTGTATGCAGCGACTGCGTGCCGCCCAGCACCGCCGCCATCGCCTCGTAGGCGGTGCGGATCACGTTGTTGTAGGGATCCTGCTCGGTGAGCGACACGCCAGAGGTCTGGCAGTGAGTGCGCAGCGACAGAGAGTCGGCCTTCTTGGGCTCGAACGGCTTTACCAGTTCGGCCCACAGGAAGCGCGCGGCACGGAGCTTCGCCACCTCCATGAAGAAATTCATACCGATGCAGAAAAAGAACGAAAGCCTGGGCGCGAAGGCGTCGATGTCCAGGCCCTTCGCCTTGGCGGCACGGACATACTCGAGCCCATCGGCCAGAGTGAATGCCAGCTCCTGGACCAGCGTCGAGCCGGCCTCCTGCATGTGATAGCCGGAGATCGAGATCGAGTTGAACTTCGGCATGTACTTGGCCGTGTGCTCGATGATGTCGGCCACGATGCGCATGGAAGGTCCGGGCGGGTAGATGTAGGTGTTCCGGACCATGAACTCCTTGAGAATGTCGTTCTGGATCGTACCCGCCAGTTTCTCCTGCGGCACGCCCTGTTCCTCGGCTGCCACGATGTAGCCGGCCAGCACCGGCAGCACGGCACCGTTCATGGTCATCGACACGCTCATCTTGTCGAGCGGAATGCCGTCGAACAGGATCTTCATGTCCTCGACCGAATCGATGGCGACGCCCGCCTTGCCGACATCGCCCACGACGCGCGGATGATCCGAATCGTAGCCGCGATGGGTGGCGAGATCGAACGCCACCGAGAGCCCCATCTGGCCGGCCGCGAGATTGGCGCGATAGAACTTGTTGCTCTCCTCGGCGGTCGAGAAGCCGGCGTACTGGCGAACCGTCCACGGCCGACCAGCATACATGGTTGCTTTCGGTCCGCGCGTAAAAGGCGGGAAGCCCGGCAGCGAGCCCAGCGTCTCGAGCTGTTCCAGGTCGGCTGCAGTATAGAGAGGCTTCACCTCGATGCCTTCCGGCGTCATCCAGGCGAGGTCATCCAGGGGCCGCTCACGCAGCTCCTTGGCAGCAAGCTTTTCCCACTCGGCGAGGGTCTTCTTCGGAAAGTCAGCCATACCCACAATGTACTGCGGATTTCCGTCCAGAAAAGGCGCTATTCGTTGGCCAGGATCGTGTTTCGCACCAAGGGGTATATCTGGCTGGCCCAGCGGCGGCCGCTGAATACGCCGTAATGGCCGACGCCGGCCTGCATATAGTGCTTCTTGCGGTAGGGCCGCAGGCTGGAGCAGAGATCGTGTGCCGCCACGGTCTGGCCGATGGCGCAGATGTCGTCACGCTCGCCCTCGATCGTGAACAGGGCGGTTCGCCGGATCGCCTTGGGATTGACCCGCCGGCCCTTCCAGTCGAGCTCGCCCCTGGCCAGCCGATGCTCCTGAAACACCCACTGCACGGTCTCGAGGTAGAATTCCGCCGTCATGTCGAGCACGGCGAAGTACTCGTCGTAGAAAGTCTTGATCGTGGCCGCCTGCTCGTGCTCGCCCTTCGCCAGGTGACGGTAGAGATCGGCCTGGGCCTTGATGTGCCGCTCGGCATTCATGCTCATGAAGGCGGTGAGCTGGACGAAGCCGGGATAGACGCGGCGCATGGCGCCGGGATAGCGCAGCGGCACGCGGTGGATCAGGTTCTGCTCGAACCAGCTGATCGGCTTGCCCATCGCCAGCTCGTTCACCTTGGTCGGGCTGACGCGGGTATCGATGGGCCCGGCCATCAGGGTCATGCTGCGTGGCTGGGCGGGATTGTCGTCCTCGGCCATGATCGCCGCCGCCGCCAATGTCTGGACGCAGGGTTGGCACACGGCGATGACATGGGCGCCCGGCCCCATCGCCTCGAGGAACTTGATCCGGTGTTCGACATACTCGTCGAACCCGAAGCGGCCATTCCACAGGCCGACGTCGCGGGCATTGGCCCAGTCGGTGACGTGGACGTCGTGCTCGGGCAGCAGCACCCGCACCGTATCGCGCAGAAGAGTCGCAAAATGCCCGGAAAGCGGTGCCACCAGCAGCACCCTGGGCTGCGGCGGGACGCCCGGCTTGGCGAAGCGCAGCAGGGTGCCGAAGGGGGTGGCGAGCACCTCTTCCTCCTGCACCGGCACAACCCGGTTGCCGACCGTGACCGCGTCGATGCCGAAGAAGGGGCGGCGGTGGGTGAGCGTGGCCCGGCTCATCATCTCGCAGAGCGCACCGGCGGCCCGCCAGCTTTCCCGGGTTTCCGTACCGCTGCCTGCCAGGGTCTGCCCTGTGGCGGTCGCCCACGCCCGCATCGGCAGCATCATGTCGGCGGCAGTCTGGTAGAGCGCGTACAACATGATGGCGACCGGCTCGAAAATTGCACACACAACGCCTGTGACCCAGACTTAACCATCGAATCGAGAGGGCTAGCGCCCATGGCCGAGGCTTCGCTCACCATCAGTAGCAAGAACTATTCCTCTTGGTCCCTTCGCGGCTTTCTTTTGTGCCGAATGGCCGGCCTGGACTTCGAAGAGCGGCTCGTGCCGCTCGATGATCCGGCGACCCGGGCCGAGCTTCTGCTGTTGTCGCCCTCCTTTCTGGTCCCCTGCCTGGAACATGGGCAGGTGAAGGTCTGGGATACGCTGGCGATCGGCGAGTATCTGAACGAGATCAAGCCCGGGGCCGGGCTGCTGCCGGCCGATCCGGTTGCGCGGGCGCATTGCCGGGCAATCTGCGGCGAAATGCACTCGGGCTTCGCCAACCTGCGCTCGGCGCTGCCGATGAATCTCAAGTCGCGGCATGAGGGCTTCAAGGTGTGGGCAGGCGCCCAGGCCGACATCGACCGCGTGACCGCGATCTGGCGCGAGTGCTTGCAGCGCTACGGCGGCCCCTATCTGTTCGGCAAGACCCCGACGACCGCTGACGCCATGTACACGCCGGTCTGTTCGCGATTCGCGACCTACGACGTGAAACTCGACCCCGCCGCGGCCGCCTACCGCGACCTGATGCTGCGGTTTCCCGCCATGGTCGAGTGGACGGCAGCGGCCAAGGCCGAGCCGGAGGAGGTCGAGGAACTGGACGTCGAATTCTAGCGGTGCGTTCTAGCTGGCGCCGCCCGCGCGGCGGAGGACGAGTTCGACACGACCGACGCGGATACCCCATTTGCCGACGATCGCGCGGTTGATGAGGGAGCCGTCTTCGCGAAGCGCCAGCACGTCGGAGAAATCCACCGTCCAGCCGCCGATTTCGACCTTGTATTCGAGGCGCACGACATTGCCTTCGGTCCAGGCGCGCGCCTTGCCGACGACATCCTCGCGGGCGCCGACGTAGACGCCGGGGCTGGTCCGCTCCAGAACCCAGGTCTTGCGGTCCTTTTCGCCGTCGGCGTAGTCGAAATCCTCGACCAGGGTGAGGGTCCGGCCATCCCATGAGCCGTCGATGATCACGCTGAAGCGCCGCTCCGAGCCGGTCCAGCTGTTGGTGAACACGCCCTCGCCGACCGTCCGGCCCGGGAAGAAGGCCTCCAGCACCAGCGGCGGCGCCGTGGCGGCAACGGGAACCGGCGGCGGCGACGCGCAGGCCGCGAGCAGGGAGGCGAGAAGGCCGAGGGTGGCTACGGAATTGAGGCGGCTGGACAATTGGGTCATGCGGCTTGTACGCAGCAGGCACGACGCCCGGATCATCTCCTGTCGGCGGTACGGCCGCCCTGTTCGCCTGTCGCCACCTGTTTTCGTGAGACTTCTTTCCAAAGTGCCGGAGTGACTACCATGCTCGACCCCGAAGCCCGCTTCCTGCTCGACCTGATGGACGCCGCC
>RGPT01000161.1 GCA_010032545.1 Alphaproteobacteria bacterium | reverse complement strand
GGCGGAGCGTGCGCTGCGTGCGCTGTCCGGCGAGAACCTCTCCATCGAGGTGGCGTTGGCGCGCGCCGAACGCATGCTGTCAGGCACGCTCGGCTCGGCGTCGGCTCGCATCATCATCGCGGCCTTCGGCCGCCGTGGCCGGCTGCTGCCGCGCAGCGCCCGCGCGCTGATCGACGAGGCCTCGGAGGCGATCCGCTATAACTACGAGATCCTGCGCAATACCCTCGACCATGTCGGCATGGGCATCGCCGCGTTCGATCGCGAGGGCCGTCTGGAGATATTCAACGATCGCTTCACGGCCCTGCTGTCACTCGACGACGACGCCGTCGCGGTCGGCGCTGCGCCGCAGCAGTTCGGCGCCAGCCCCGACGTCGTCGCTTTGCTGCGGCGGCCGGAAGCGCCGCAGACACACGAAATCGCCACCCGCGAAGGCCGCGTCATAGAGCTCAGGCTGGATCCGCTGCCGGGCGATGGTTTCGTCGCGACCTGCAACGACGTGACGGCGCGCGTGCACACGGCCCAGGCGTTGCGCGAAAGCGACCGTCAGCTGCGGCAGTCCGCGGAAACGCTGGAGCAGCGTGTGATCGCGCGCACGGCCGAACTGGAAGCCAGTCGCGCCGAGGCCGAGGCCGCCAACCTCGGCAAGACGCGGTTCATCGCTGCCGCCAGTCACGACCTGCTGCAACCGCTGCATGCGGCCCGCCTGTTCACTGCCGCGATGATCGATCGCGATCCCGGGAACGACCTTGGCGGCAAGATCGACGCGAGCCTCGGCGCCGTCGAATCGCTGCTGGATGCGCTGCTCGACATCTCCAAGCTCGATGCCGGTGCGTTCAAGCCGGAGACGCGACCGTTTGCCCTGCAGCCACTGTTCGAGTCCCTGGGCACCGCCTTCGCGCCGGTTGCCGCCCGACGAGGCACCGAGCTGGTCCTGGTGCCGACGCGGGCCTTCGTCTCGACCGATCCGGCCTTTCTGCGGCGTATCCTGCAGAACCTGCTGTCGAATGCGCTGCGTTATGGCAGGACCGAAGGCCAAGCGGGGCGCGTCCTCCTCGGTTGTCGTCGCGTCATGGGCAAAGACGGACGCGAGGAGTTGCGCATCGAAGTAAAAGACAACGGTCCCGGCATCTCGCCCGACAAGCAGGCCATGATATTCGACGAATTCGTGCGGCTGCAGCCCGAGGAGGACGCGCCGCGGGAGGAGCGGGGGCTCGGCCTCGGGCTCGCGATCGTCGATCGCATCGCACGCATGCTCGACCTGCCGCTGTCGCTTGCCTCCGCCCCGGGGCGTGGCTCGACCTTTGCCGTGACCGTGCCACGCGTCCCCGCGGTCGTGGCTGTGCCGACCGCCGAGGCCGCGCCGCAGCCGGTGCTGTCGATCGATGCCGAGAGCTTCGTGCTCTGCATCGACAACGAAGCGCGCGTGCGCGAGGCAATGGCGGCACTGCTGGGCGGCTGGGGCTGCCGCGTGGTTACGGCGGCTTCCCATGTCGATGCGCTCGATCAGGTGGCGCGGACTGGCCGTCTGCCTGATCTCGTGCTGGCGGACCTGCATCTCGACGAGGGCCCGGACGGCCTCGACGTCGTCGAGGCGCTGCGCCGGACCTGGGGCCGCGTGGTGCCTGCGGCGCTGGTGACCGCCGACCGCGACCCGACATTGCGTGTGCGGGCACGGGCGCAACAGGTCGAACTGCTGCACAAGCCGGTGAAACCTGCGTCGTTGCGCGCACTGCTCAGGATGCGTGGTCCCGGCAGCGGTATGGCAGGGCGCCGGCTTAGGGCCTGACTGTTTCGGCGGCGGGAAGGGCGAGGCTGCGGGCCTCGATCACGGCCTGGGTGCGCGAGCGGACGCCGAGCTTGCGCAGGATCACCGTCACATGCGCCTTCACGGTCGCTTCGCCGACGCCGAGCTTGTGGGCGATCTGCTTGTTCTGGTCGCCCTGGACCATGAGAGCGAGCACGCGCCACTGCTGAGGGGTGAGCTGTGCCGCCCGTTGTGCAAACGAATCGGCCGGCTGGGCCTCGGGTGGCGCGAAGATCTCGCCGTCGAGCACGGCGCGGACGGTCCTGGCGATCTCCTCGAGCGAAGCCGACTTGTCGATGTAAGCCGACGCGCCGAAATCGTAGGCGCGGCGCACCACCGCCTCATCGCGGGCCGCCGACACTACGATGATCGGCACTGTCGGATGACTCGATCGCAACAGGGCGAGGCCCGTCAGACCGTCCATGCCAGGCATGTCGAGATCGAGCAGAAGGGCGTCGGTTTCAGGCTGCTCCTCGAGCGCCGCCTGTGCATGGGGAAGTGTCGCCGCGGTGGTTACTTCGGCACCTGCGAACGCCTGGCCAAGAGCAGACGCGAGAGCGTCCCGCACCATCGGGTGGTCGTCGGCGATCAAAAAGTTCAGTGTTTCATAGGACATCGGCCTTTACGGGGGCCTTTACTAGCTGATTGGATCACAGTGCCGACAGGCTGTTCGTGCGGTCAAGGCCAATGCCGATGCTGCAACGCCACAGGATTTTTCGCGCCGCACCATTTCATGCCTTGGACGTTGGTCGAATTGCGCACGGTATGAGCACCGACTTTAATCTCACGCAACTAATAGTGAGAAGTGTGTCGTAAACACATCTCAATTTGGGGGAGTAAGCACCAATGAGCCCGCATTACCCAGATGAAGGATTGAGTTGGCCCGCGCCGATTCCATTCGAGCCATAAGGCTCGGCATCTTATCTCATTGGATCGAGGCGATGATGGTGCAGCCAGCGGGTGAAGCCCAATCGGATGCTCTCCGGCTCGGTTGCGACCGCCGCGTCAAGCTGGAGTTGCGCGGTTCGAGTATCACCTCCGATGCCGGACTGTCGGCCTATCGCGAACTCGATGACGCGGTCGGCCTGATGGAAGGGGTCGGGGTGCCGAGATAGAGGAAAACGTCCCCGCGTTGGGGACGAACGCAAACCAATAACCAAAGCACGGGAGAGAACCAAAGATGGCGACGGAGAAAACAATGGTCAACGCCAGCGAGCGAAGCAGGCCGATGACCGCCGAGGAACGCAAGGTCATCATTGCTTCTTCCGCGGGGACCATCTTCGAGTGGTACGATTTCTATCTCTACGGCGCTCTCGCCGGAGTGATCGGCGCGCAGTTCTTCACGGCGTTCGATGAAACCACGCGCAACATTTTCGCTCTGCTGGCGTTTGCCGCCGGCTTCCTGGTCCGTCCGTTCGGCGCGCTGTTCTTCGGCCGTCTCGGCGACCTGATCGGCCGCAAGTACACCTTCCTCGTCACCATCCTGATCATGGGACTGTCGACGTTCTTCGTCGGCTGCCTGCCCAGCTACGACTCGATCGGCGCGGTCGCGCCTATCCTCCTGATCGTGCTACGGTGTCTCCAGGGCCTGGCGCTCGGCGGCGAGTATGGCGGCGCTGCGATCTACGTGGCCGAGCACGCTCCGTCGAACCGTCGTGGATATTTCACGGCCTGGATCCAGACGACGGCGACGCTGGGCCTGCTGCTGTCGCTTCTGGTGATCATGTTCACGACGATCTACGTTAACGCCAACTGGCCGAACGTTGCCCTCCCAGGTGGCGGCACGCGCACCGCCTTTGCGGATTGGGGCTGGCGCATTCCGTTCCTGGCGTCGTTCATCCTGCTGGCGATATCGCTCTACATCCGCCTGAAGATGAACGAGAGCCCGGCCTTCGTTAAGATGAAGACGGAAGGCACCCAGTCGAAGGCGCCGCTCGACGAGGCTTTCGGCCAATTCCCGAAGGCGCTCACCTGGACGCTCGGTCTGCTGGTCGTCGGGGGCGCCGTGCTCGCCTACGTCGGCAGCACCGGATTGGCGTTGTTGTGCATCCCGGCGATCATCCTGCTCATCGCGTTCAACATGGCGCGGGTTAAGAACGGCCGCATCGCGATTCTGGCCCTGCTGGGCCTCGTCGCCGGTCAGGCCGTTGTCTGGTACACGGGCCAGTTCTATGCGCTGTTCTTCCTGCAGCAGATCCTGAAGGTCGACAACTTCACGGCCAACGTGATGGTGGCCTGGTCGCTCCTCATCGGCACGGGGTTCTTCATCTTCTTTGGATCGCTGTCGGACAGGATCGGCCGCAAGCCGATCATCCTGGGCGGTTGCCTGCTCGCGGCGCTGCTCTATCTGCCGATCCAGGCGACGGGCGGCGGCATCTTTGGGTGGATGTCGAGCGTGGCGAATCCGACGCTCATGAAGGCGCACGAAACCATCCCCGTGGTCGTCACGGCGGACAAGAACGAATGCTCCTTCCAGTTCAACCCGACGGGCACAGCGAAGTTCACGTCCGGGTGCGACTTGGCGAAGGCAGCGCTTGCCCGCGCGTCGGTCAAATACAGCGTTACCGAGGCACCGGCAGGCACAGTGGCGAGCGTAAAGATCGCCACGGCGGAACCGCTTTCGGCACGCGACCCGCAGTTCGCCCAGAAGTTGGCCAGTGGCCTGACAGCCGCCGGCTATCCGGCCGCCTCCAATCCGTCCGTGGTCCAGATCAAGATCGAGCCCAAGGATGGCCTGTTGAACTTCGGCAAGATGTTCGACATCTTCACCGGCCAGCGGCTGGCCATCATCGCGATCCTGACGATCATGGTGATCCTGGTGACGATGGTGTATGGGCCGATCGCGGCTGCGCTCGTCGAACTGTTCCCGACCCGCATCCGCTATTCCGGCATGTCTCTGCCCTACCATATCGGCAACGGCTGGTTTGGTGGGCTGATGCCGGCGACGTCGTTCGCCATGGTGGCCCAGACCGGCGATCCTTCGTTCGGCCTCTGGTACCCGATCGTGATTGCGCTGATGACCGTCGTGATCGGCTTCTTCTTCGTGCCGGAGACCTACAAGAGGAACATCTTCGAAGAGGATGTTGCGAAGCGGTAGCCTGAACCGCCACAACCGCATCGTCGAACAGAGGTTCCGCCATCGCGGCGGAACCTCTGCCGCACATGGGAGCCGCCGTGAGCAACAATCTCGCCCTTCGCATGCTCATGCACGCTTCGGCGGCGGCTGCGGCCTTTTTCATGTTTCAGCACTATGGACTGGGTGCCACACTGGAGACTGGCCTTCTTTGGGCTCTTGCTGGCGCCGTCGGCGCTGCTGCGCTCGCATGGTCGCAGCGGAGCAGGGGCGGCTAGGCGGCTTCCGTATCTGCTTGTGCGGAAGGATCGGGGCCAAATGCGTCGCCTGCATGACGCTGGTCATCGGCACGATCTCCCTCAAGGAAACCAAGGACGTGGACATCACCAAGTAGGTCGACGACCCGAGCAACACGGAGAGGGCCGCGCCATTGGCGCGGCCCTCTTGGTTTCTCCGCGGGTTGGTAGGCCCGGCAGGATTCGAACCTGCGACATAACCGTTATGAGCGGCTCGTTCTAACCGCTGAACTACGGGCCCCCACCAACCGCGATGGCTCCAGCGCGGCCCTTGTAGCCTATTCGGCGGGCGGCACGAACATATAGCCGATGCCGCGCACGGTGCGAATCACGGTCGGCTTCTCGTGCATGGGCTCGATCTTGCACCGGATTCGCGTGATGCGCAGATCGATGGCCCGATCGAACGGGTCGCGGCTGCGATGGCTGGTGGTTTCCAGAAGCCAGTCGCGGCCGAGCGGCTGGTTCGGGTTCTCGGCGAAGATTTTCAGGACATCGAATTCGCCCGAGGTGAGAGGCACGTCGTTGCCGGCTTGATCGAGCAACAGACGCCGGGGCAGGTCGAGGACGAATGAGCCCATGCGGACCCGTTCTAGGCGCGGTGGCGTGGATTTGGCAACCGAGCGGCGCAGCACGCTCTTGCAGCGTGCCAGCAGCTCGCGCGGTTCGTAGGGCTTGGCGACATAGTCATCGGCCCCGCTTTCGAGCCCCTGGACCTTGTCGACGGCATCGCCGGCGGCGGTCAGCATGATGATGCCGACCCGGGTGTTGCTTTCGCGCAGCCAGCGGGCAAGGGCGAAGCCATCCTCCTGGCCGGGAAGCTGCACGTCGAGCAACACCAGATCGGGCATGGCGCGCGATATCTGCCGTCGCATCTGCACGCCGTTCTCCACGCCGATGACGCTGAGATCATGGTTCACGAGATAGGTCTCGGCCGCCTTGCGCTGAAATGCGTCGTCCTCGACCAGCAGGACTGAGGGTTGCTGCATGATTGACATTCCAAAGAGACGGCTTCCAGTGAATGTAAAATACCATTTATTTACAATAATTTATATAGTTATCTTAACATTCTTGATACAATCGTTGGGCATTGCCAACACGGACCAACCACATGTTGTTTCCCGCCTTCTGTCCCGCAACGAGACGCCTGCCGGCGCGAACGAGGCATCATGTCGATCGTCACGGCTGATCCTGCGGCCACAGCGGAAAGCGACACGGGCTCCGCCCGCCAGCAGACGTTCATTCGCGCCGAGCTCGTCCGGCGCCTGTTCGAGGGCTCGGCCCAGTCGCGCTATTTTTCGTTCGTCCTCTGGCCCGTGATCGCGGCGATCTACTGGCGCCAGGCCGACCTGCTCGATCTCGCCGGTCCCTTCGCAGCCCATGTCGCGGTCACCATCGGCTTCGACATCCTGCGGCGCAATTTCGTCCGAGAGCGCCCGGGCGACGAGCAGGTGGCCCGCTGGGGCTGGTGGTTCGCCGCACTCTCCTTCCTCGCCGGCGCCTGCTGGGGCGCAGCGGGCTTCATTCTCGCTTCACGGGATTTCGAGTTGCAGCGGATGCTGCTCTGCCTGGTGCTGCTCGCCACCATCACCACGGCGGTGCCGATCCGCTCGGCCCATCCGCCAACTTTCTACGCCTTCGCGGTCGCCACGACGGCGCCGCTGCTGCTCGTGCTGCTGACGGCCGCCGACCCCTTCTTCCAGCTCGTCGGCATCGCCGGCGGTGCCTATGTCGGTCACCTGATGGTCTATGTCCGCGACGTCCATCGCTGGCAGTACGACAACATCGCGCTCGCCGTGCAGAAGGAAGAGCTCGCGCGCCGCCTGCAGGTCGCCTACGACGAGGCACGTGAGGCGCGCGATGCGGCTCTGGCCGCCCAGCGCGAGGCCGAGCACGCCAATCAGGCCAAGTCGACCTTCCTGGCCACCGTCAGTCACGAAATACGCACGCCGATGAACGGTGTGCTCGGTATGCTCGACGTCCTCGAACGCACGCCGCTCTCAACCGGGCAGCGCGACTCGCTGGCGACGGTGCACCACTCGGCGTCGTCGCTCCTGCGCATCATCGACGACATCCTCGATTTTTCAAAGATCGAGGCCGGCCGGCTCGACCTCGAAACCCTCGACCTGTCGACCGTGGAACTGATCGAGGGTGCGGCCGAGACGCTGGCGCCGCAGGCCACCGCCAAGGGCCTGAAGCTTGCGGCCTACATTGCCCCCGACGTGCCGGCCTGCGTGAGGGGCGATCCCCTGCGCCTGAGGCAGATCCTGTTCAACCTGCTGGGCAACGCCATCAAGTTCACGGCGGCCGGCTCGATCCGCCTCACGCTGGAACGCCTGCATGATCGTGGTGGGCGCGATCAGGGTGAGGGCGAGATCCGGCTGGCGATCCGGGTCACCGACACCGGCATCGGCCTGACCTCCGAACAGCGCGAGCGGCTGTTTCAGCCTTTCGTGCAGGCCGACAGCTCGACCACGCGCCGCTTTGGCGGGACGGGACTGGGCCTGTCGATCGTGCGCCGTCTGGCCGAGGCCATGCGGGGCAGCGTCGAGGTTGAGAGCGAGGCCGGCATCGGCTCTACCTTCGTCGTCGCCGTGGGGTTGGCCGCGGCCCACCCGCGGGCGGTCCCCTTGCCGGCGCCAGCACTCGAAGGCCTGTCGCTTGTCCTGGCTTTACCCGATCCCGACGAGGCATCGGCGATCGAGCGCTATCTCCGGGATGCGGGAGCCGAGGTCCGGCTGGCGGCAAGCATGCCGTTCGTCGGCATCGAGATCGCGGGTGTAGCCGGCGGCCCGCTGCGGCTCGTGCTGCAGGACGGCCCGGCGACCACCGATGGCGTCGCCGCCGGCCTGCCGCGGCCATGGCGCCGCGATGTGCTTGTCAGGGCCGTGGCCCGCGCCGCCGGCCGGGAGTCCACGGAAACGTCGACCGCAGGCGATCCGGCGGACGTCCCTCGACCGCTGAAGGGACGCGTGCTGATCGTCGACGACAATTCGGTCAATCGGAAGGTTCTGGCGCGCCAGCTCGAACTCGCCGGCGCGTCGGTCGAGTCGGCCGCTGGGGGCGAGGAGGCTCTCGATCTGTGGCGCCGGGGGGCCTACGACCTCGTGCTGGCCGACCTGCAGATGCCGATCATGGATGGCTTCGAGCTGACCCGGCGCATACGGGCCGCCGAAGCCGCGGACCGTCGGTTGCGCACGCCGATCCTTGCCGTGACCGCCAGCACGCCGGAAGAGCAGGAACAGCGGAGCCGCTCTGCTGGCATGGATGGCTTCATCACCAAGCCGATCGGCATCGAGCAACTCCGGGTAACGCTCGACGTCTGGCTGAAGGACGCGCGGACGACATGAGCGGCGCATACGACCGCGACAGGCTGGTCGAACTGTTCGGTGACGACTCCGGCACCCTGGCCGACGTCGAGCGCGAATTCCTCGACATGGTGCGTGCGGCCGAACGCGAGATCTCTGGCACCGATGACCTCGCCGCCGTCGCCCGCGCCGCGCACCGACTGAAGGGAGCGTCGGGCGTGATCGGTGCGGCTGCGCTGTGCGAGCTCGCGGAGGCGATCGAGAAGGCGGCTGCGGCAGACGATCGGCCGGGCGTTCGTCGCCTGGGCGTTGCGTTACGCGAGGAAGTCCATCTGGTGGCAGATCAGGTAAGGGCAGAACGGTCGGCTGTCGTTCGCGCCTGATCCCGAGGCCGCAGCATCATCGTCGCCGAATAAGACAGCAAGCGGCGGCCGCTCTGCTCGACCAGTCCGTGCAGGAATGCAATCGACTTGCCGCGTCGAGGGATCTCGACACGCGTCGTGAGGGGCGCCGTGGTGTCTCCGGCCGACAGAAATTCGGCCGCGAAGGAGACGGTCGAGGGTGCCATCTCGGTGGCGAGTGCGGCCGCCCGCGTGATCGCAGAGTCGACGAAGCTCATCATGTAGCCGCCATGCAGCGCACCGCCCGAGTTGCACATCCGCGGCAGCGTCGGCTGCATCACCGATGTGCCGTCGGTCTCGGGACGGACGTAGATCGGACCGATATGGCGCGAATAGGCGCTGGCCGTAGCGAACAGCTCGAAGCCGGGCGGCACCTGCTGATCGATCGGCTCAAGGTGCTTCGGTGCGTTCTCGACCTTGCGTGCCATGGCTTTTGCGCGCGCTACATGCCGGCAGACACCCGACCAGAGCGCGATCTTCCGGCCTTCCTGCGTGATGCTGCCGCGCGCGAAGGCGAGGCGCCCGGTGACCTGCAGCGGCTCGCCGCGTGCTTCCAGCGGCGGGCCGATGC
>RGPT01000017.1 GCA_010032545.1 Alphaproteobacteria bacterium | reverse complement strand
TCTCGCGGCGGCCTAACCTCGGCAGAGGCTCCACTTAGAAAGCCCGGGAAACTGTTCAAACAAACCGAGCCACCTCTCGGTTACAGGAATGAAAAAGAGAGGTGGTGCCCCCGGTCGGACTCGAACCAACACTCCCTGGGGAACCTGATTTTGAGTCAGGCGCGTCTACCAATTCCGCCACGGGGGCACATTTCGGTGCGGCGCGAATAAAGCCGATGCGCGGAACAAGGTCAACGCTTGCCCGCCCGCTACCTGTCCGGTTTTATGCTGCGACGCCCCAGAAACGCCACCTCAAGAAACGCCGCCGGAGGACGACCCAGAGTGCATCCGTACATCCATGCCCAGAAGAACCCCGACAAGCCTGCCTACATCATGGCCGGCAGCGGCGAGACGGTCACCTATCGGCAGCTCGACGACCAATCCAACCGCATCGCGCAGCTGTTCCGTTCCCTGGGACTAAAGGCCGGTGATCACATCGCGCTCTTCCTCGAGAATCACCCGCGCTACTTCGAGATCTGCTGGGGCGCCCAGCGCTCGGGGCTGGTCTACACCGCCATCAGCTCGCGACTGACGGCGGCCGAAGTCGACTACATCGTCACCGATTGCGGCGCGCGGCTGTTCATCACGTCGAAGTATCTCGCCGACACGGCAGCCGAACGCGGGCCACTCCTGAAAGGTGTCACCCATCGCTTCATGATCGACGGCACCATCGCCGGCTACGGCTCCTGGGAGGAGGCGGTGGCGCGCTTTCCCGCCACGCCGATCGCCGACCAGACGGCGGGCCACGACATGCTCTACTCGTCGGGCACGACCGGCCGGCCCAAGGGCGTCATGCCGGTCGTCGAGCCGCAGCCGATCGACTTCGACAACCCGCTGCTCGCCATCAGCCGCAAGCTCTACGGCATCGACCAGAACACGATCTATCTGTCGCCGGCGCCGCTCTATCACGCCGCGCCGCTGCGCTTCAACATGAGCGTCATGCGGCTGGGCGGCACCTCGGTGATCATGGAGCATTTCGACGCCGAGGAATTCCTGAAGCTCGTGCAGAAGTACGGGGCCACACACACCCAGGTCGTGCCGACCATGTTCGTGCGTTTCCTGAAGCTGCCGGCCGGGGTCCGGGGGAAGTACGACGTGTCGTCGCTCAAGTGCGCGATCCATGCCGCGGCGCCCTGCCCGATTCCGACCAAGGAAGCGATGATCGGCTGGTGGGGCCCGATCGTCTGGGAATACTACGCCGGCACCGAGGGCAACGGCCTTACCATCTGCAATTCCCAGGAGTGGATGGCGCACAAGGGCACCGTGGGACGTGCCGTGGTGGGCACAGTCAAGATCTGCGACGACGAAGGCAATGAATTGCCCACGGGCCAGTCCGGCACGGTCTATTTCGCCGACGGCCGACCCTTCGCCTACCACAACGACCAGAAGAAGACCGCCGAGTCGCGCCATCCCAAAGGCTGGAGCACGCTGGGCGACGTTGGCTACCTCGACGCCGACGGCTTCCTGCACCTGACCGATCGCAAAGCGTTCATGATCATTTCCGGCGGCGTGAACATCTATCCGCAGGAATGCGAAAACCTCCTGATCAACCATCCCAAGGTGATGGACTGCGCCGTGTTCGGCGTGCCCAACGCGGACTTCGGCGAGGAAGTGAAGGCGGTCGTCCAGCCGCGCGACATGGCCGACGCCGGTCCCGCCCTGGCCGAGGAGCTGATCGCCTACTGCAAGCGGCACCTCTCCGCGATCAAGTGCCCACGCAGCGTCGACTTCGAGGCCGAGTTGCCGCGGCATCCCACCGGCAAGCTTTACAAGCGCCTGTTGCGTGACCGCTACTGGGAGGGCCGGGCGGCCAGGATCTGACTCGACTCCCCTTCATAACTGGTTATATGGTTAGTCCATCGACGGAGGCTAACCATGACTGCCGAGCTGCGCGCGCTCAATGCCAGGTTCATCCATAACTTCATCACCAACGACGTGCCCTCGCACGATGCCATCCTGCACAAGGATTTCATCTGCATCACGCCGACAGGTGTCCGCGTCAGCCGGGCCGACTACCTGAAGGCCTGGGCGACCGGGTTCGATGCTACGCGCATCCCCTATTTCGACTATCGCGACGAGAAAATCGACGTGTTCGGTGTCACGGCCCTTCTTCGGTCGACCAACAAGAGCACCAGAATGGTCGAAGGCGTCGAGACCACGGGTATGACGATGTACACCGACACCTACGTCCGAGAGGACGGTGCCTGGAAGTGCGTTCAGGCGCAGATCACGCCGGTCGCGCCCGCCAACTACCCGCCCGACGAAACGATCGTGAAGAAATACGTCAGAGGCCAGATCCAGCCCTGACGGGCGTGCTATTGGTGTCTCCCTGTTCCCAGGAGATCACCATGAAGGCAGCCGTCGTCACCGAGCAAGGCGTCCAGTTCACAGACGCGCCCAAGCCCGCACCCAAGCCCAACGAGATCCTGATCAGGGTCCGCGCCGCCTCGCTCAACCGCGCCGATCTGGCGGTCGCGTCCGGCCATCGCCATGGCACGGTGGGCGGTGCCGGCACGATTGTCGGCCTGGAATGCGCCGGCGAAGTCGAGGCCGTCGGCGCGGAGGTAAAGGACTTCAAGCCGGGTGACCGCGTCATGAGTTCGGCAGCCGGCGGCTTTGCCGAATATGCCGTCGCGGATTCGGGACGCGCCCACAGGATCCCTGCCAACAACATGACCTACGAGCAGGCCGCGTGCATGCCGGTGGCCGTGCAGACCATGCACAACGCCCTGGTGGGCGCCGGCCGCCTCAAGAAGGCTGAGTCGGTGCTGATCCAGGGGGCGAGTTCGGGCGTCGGCCTGCTCGGCATGCAGATCGCCAAGTTCCTCGGCGCGTCGATCGTCATGGGCACCTCGACGAACGACGGCCGCCGGGCACGGCTGAAAGAGTTCGGCTGCGACCTTGCCCTCGACACGCGCGATCCGAAGTGGCCTGACAAGGTCAAGGAGGCGACCGGCGGCAAGGGGGTCGACCTGATCGTCGACCAGGTATCGGGTGGGGTCATGGACCAGAACATGGAGGCTGCCGCCATCCTCGGCCGCATCGTCAATGTCGGCCGGCTGGGCGGCATGAAGGGCGAGTTCAACTTCGACCTGCATGCGTTGAAACGCATCGATTACATCGGCGTCACCTTCCGTACCCGCAGCCCCGAGGAAGTGCGCGCCATCGTGAAGGCCGCCCGCGCCGACCTGTGGCCGGCCATCGAGGCGGGCAAGCTCAGCCTGCCGATCGACAAGACCTTCCCCCTCGCCCAGGCCGCCGATGCGCTTGCGCACATGAAGGCCAATGCCCATTTTGGCAAGATCGTCCTCGTCGTCTGACGCAAGAGGCAGCCCCATGAGCAAGTCGATCAACCACCTCGCCACCGCCGACGGCCTGTTTTTTGGCAAAGGCGGGCTCGACCAGCGCAAGACCTCGAAGATGGTCGACGAAGCGCTGGCCGGCACCGACGACGGCGAACTGTTCCTGGAATACGTGCAAAGCGAGAGCCTGTCGTTCGACGACGGCAAACTGAAGAGCGCGTCGTTCGACACCACTCAGGGCTTCGGGTTGCGCGCCGTCGCTGGCGATTCGACGGGCTTCGCACACGCCTCGGCGCTCGACGAGCATGCCCTCAAGCGAGCCGCCGCGACGGTAAAGGCAGTCCGCTCCGGCCGCTCGGCCAAATCGGACGAATCGCCGCGCGGCACCAACCGGCTGCTCTATGCCGACGACAACCCGATCGACGGCGAAGCCTTCGCCAAGAAGGTGGCGCTGCTCGAACAGATCGACGCCTATGTGCGCGGCAAGGAACCCAAGGCCCGCCAGGTCTCGATCTCGCTGGCGGGGTCGTGGCAGGTGGTGGAAATCATCCGTGCCGGTGGCTGGCGCGCCGCCGACGTGCGGCCGCTGGTGCGGCTGAACGTCAGCGTCGTGTGTGGCGACGGCACCCGCATGGAAGCAGGCAGCACCGGCAGGGGCTGCCGCGCTGCCTATGGCGACATCTTCAAGCCGGCGCACTGGAAGCGCGAGGCCGACGAGGCGATCCGCCAGGCGCTGGTAAATCTCGAGTCGGTCGATGCTCCGGCGGGCGAAATGCCGGTCGTGCTGGGCGCCGGCTGGTCGGGCGTGCTGTGGCACGAAGCAGTCGGCCACGGCCTGGAAGGCGACTTCCACCGCAAGAAGACCTCGGTGTTCAGCCATCTGATGGGCGAGATGATCGCCTCCCCGGGCGTCACCGTGGTCGACGACGGCACTTTGTCGGACCGCCGCGGGTCGCTCACGATCGACGATGAGGGCACGCCCACCCAGCGCAACGTCCTGATCGAAAACGGCCGTCTGGTCGGGCTGATGCAGGACCGCCAGAACGCCCGCCTGATGGGTGTCAAGCCGACCGGCAACGGACGCCGCCAGAGCCACGCCTATGCGCCGATGCCGCGCATGACCAACACCATCATGCTGGGCGGCGACAAGGACCCGAAGGAGATCATCGCGTCGGTGAAGAAGGGCCTCTATGCCGCAAATTTCGGCGGCGGCCAGGTCGACATCGTCTCGGGCAAGTTCGTGTTCAGCTGCACCGAAGCCTACATCATCGAGAACGGCAAGCTCGGCCGGCCGGTCAAGGGCGCCACGCTGATCGGCGCCGGGTCAGAGGCGCTGACGAAAGTCGGCATGGTAGGCAACGACATGGCGCTCGACCCTGGGATCGGCACCTGCGGCAAGGACGGCCAGGGCGTGCCGGTCGGCGTTGGCCAGCCGACGCTGCGCATCGATGCCTTGACGGTCGGCGGCACGGCGACCTGATCGCGTTCGCCTACGGTCGCGTCTCCGCCAGCCGCAGCGAGTCCAGAAAGCGCGTTGCAGCACTCATCGACTTCAGGTCGCCCTTTGTCGTGACCAGCATCCGGTAGAGGCGATCCTTCACGATGTAGGTGCGCATCATCACTCTGGAGGCGTTGGTATCCTCGATGTCGAGGGCATAGCCATCCCACCCCTGCAGGGTGATCGCCTCGTCCAGAACGTATTTGAAGCGGCTGCGCGGGAAAGCTATCTCGGCTTCGCCACGGCCGAGCTCACGAGCCATGAACTTGGTGTCGCGGGTCGAGTACCATCCGGCTTCGTAGTCGACGTAGTCGAAATCGAACAGTTCGTCGTCCCGCTTGGACTGCGACCAGTCCCAGGCGACGCCGGTGCGCGAGACGCCGAGCAGCAGGCCGTGCAGTTCCTTTGGATGAACCCAGCCGCCGTCGGGCTCGGTTACCGGCTCGGCACCACGCGGCGTGTAGCGGGCGTTGGCATCGAGCAAGCGCTGGCGGACGTTCGGCCAGTCGTGAACCTCGACATAGCACATATAGAGAGAGTCGCCGTGCTTGTGGGCATAACGGCCCATGGCATGCACGTTGTCGGTGACCTGGCTCAATTCGATGCGGTCGAGCCGGTTGGGCGGATCGAACAGGGTAAGCGTGCCGATGTAGCCGAAGCGCTCGCTGCCGATCTCGCTGAACCGCGTCGGATCGAGCCCGAACAGGCCGGCATAGACCGCGGCTACCCGCCGCCAGTCGCTGATCAGCGTGTTGGTCGTCTCGTAGAGAAAGGACACCGGCCCGACCCGGGGCCGGTAGGTGCTCTCCGAAATGACGATCGGCAGGCCGAAGGTGACGTCCGAGGCAAGATAAAGCTGCTCGCCATCACGGTCGTACGCGACACCGAGCCCTTCCCAGCGCTTCGCCATGTTGTCGAGATCGGCGGTGCAGTAGCCCGCCGTCATCAACCCCTCGCCGCGCCGGGTAAGAAAATCCTGGGTGCGGCCGGCGCCATCGGCCTCGCAAAGTTCGAACTCGCTCTCGCCGACGGCGAGGACCGTGCGCTTGGCCGCGAGATGCCGGCTGTGATCGCGGCGCGCGACTTCGCAACCGAGCAACAGCCGGTAGCGCTCCGCCGCCTTGGCGGCATCGTGGACGGCAATCTGGACACGATCGCAACGGTCGAGCATTAGCCGAGATTACCTCAGTATGAGTATTCGCGGAACAGCGGGGCGAAGGCGCCCTGCCACTCGCCCTGCCATTTGGCGAGCAACTCGTCGGCCGGCGCCAATCCACTGTCGACCGCACGGTCGAGCGGAAACAGATGCACAGTCTCGTCGTTGCCGCGTTCGTCGAGACGGCGACGCGCCTTCAGACCCGCATGGGCAATTGCCACGACCTCGCGCGCCAGTGCATTCAGCGGCCGACCTCGGAACATCGTGGACAGCCCGGTCTTGGGCGTTTCGGCCCGAAGGAAATCGTGATCTGCGGCGGTCCACCCCTTCACCAGATCCCAAGCGGCGTCGAGCGCGCCCTCGTCGTAGAGCAGACCGACCCACAGCGCCGGCAAGGCGTTCAGCGCCGCCCAGGAGCCAGAATCGGCGCCGCGCATTTCGAGGTAGCGCTTCAGCCTGACTTCCGGAAACGCCGTGGTGATATGGTCGCCCCAGTCGTTCACGGTTGGCAGTTCGCCCGGTCGCGCCGGCAGCTTGCCCTTGAGAAAATCGCGGAAATTCTGGCCGGAGGCGTCGAGGTACTTGCCGTCGCGATAGACGAAGTACATCGGCACGTCGAGCATGTAGTCGACATAGCGTTCGAAGCCGAATCCCGGCTCGAACACGAACGGCAGTACACCGCAGCGATCGGGATCGGTATCGGTCCAGATATGGCTGCGGTAACTCTTGAAGCCCACGGCCTTGCCCTCGACGAAGGGCGAATTGGCGAACAGCGCCGTCGCCACCGGCTGCAGCGCCAGCGACACCCGGAACTTCTTCACCATGTCGGCTTCGGACTCGAAGTCGAGATTGGTCTGGACGGTACAGGTGCGCAGCATCATGTCGAGACCGAGTTTGCCCTTCTTGGGCATGTACTCGCGCATGATCTTGTAGCGCCCCTTGGGCATCCAATGCATGTCCTCGCGCTTCCACTGCGGTGCGAAGCCGAGCCCGATGAAAGCCGCACCGATTTCGCCTGCAACCTCGCCGACTTCGCGCAGGTGCTGGGAGTTCTCGGCCGCCGTCTCGTGCAACGTCTCGAGCGGCGCGCCGGACAGTTCGAACTGCCCACCCGGCTCGAGCGTGATGCTGGCCTTGTCGCGCAACAGCGCGATCGGGTTGTTGCCTTCGATGACCGGCTCCCAGCCGAATCGGGTCAGGCCCTCGAGCAGGGCGCGGACGCCATTCTGCCCTTCATAGGCAAGCGGCTTCAGTGTCGCCTTGTGGTAGCCGAACTTCTCGTGCTCGGTGCCCATCCGCCACGCAGCGCGCGGCTTGTTTCCGGCAATGAAATACTCGATCAGCTGACGCCGATTCTCGATCGGCGCGCCGCCGCCCGACGGTGGTGCGGACATACGTTGCAGACTCCCTGGTCGCCCGTGACCTTCTGCAGGCCAGAGGCGGCGCGGTCGCATGAGAATGTCTCACGCGAGCACGCGGCTGGTTCATGATGTTCAAGTCCCCGTCTCCCATGCCGACAGGGCCAAGCGCAAGCGGTCAGACGGTAACCTTAGATGTGCGATAATCAGCATGCAGACGTGGTGTCGGCTTCCGCCAGTCGCCGACCAGCGCCTGCCAGCAGGCAAGCGCCGCCAGGGCTGCGGTATCGGCCCGGAGGATACGCGGACCGAGCCCCACTGCCATTACATCCCTTATGCGACGAAGCGCTGCCAACTCTTCTGCCGCAAAGCCGCCTTCGGGTCCGATCATGATCGCCCAAGGTGCTGCGCGGGCCGTCGCGTCGAGGCCGCCGAGCGCGTCGGCAATCGGTGGCACATCAGGAGTCGCCTTCCCACCGGCCAGGTGGCCAGCAGCCGTGAGAGATCGACCGGCGCACGAATTTCGGGAACGGAGAGCCGCTCGGTCTGCTCGGCGGCCTCGATGGCATTGGCACGCAGCCGCTCGACATTCACCCGTTCGACGGCGGTGTGGCGCGTAAGCACGGGCTGCAGCACCGAAACGCCGAGTTCGGTCGCCTTCTCGGCGATGTAGTCGATACGCGCCCGCTTGACCGGCGCGAAGCAAAGCCAAACGTCAGGGTCGGCCGCCTGGGCGCGCGTTTGATCACCGACCTCGGCCACGGCCGACTTCTTGCCGCGGGCCGCGAGTGCTGCCTGCCATTCGCCGTCGCGGCCGTTGAACAGCAGCAGCGGGGCGCCGTCGGGACGCCGCATGACGTGGCGCAGATAGTGGACCTGCGCCTCGCCGAGCGGCGCCTCGATACCGGCGGCGAGGTCGGCTTCGACGAAAAGGCGCGTTAGGCTCATCGAGTTCCCTCATGGATCATTGCGCTTCATGGCTGCATGATGCCGCCATGACCGCCGACGGAACAACCGGCTTTACCGACATCAACCACCGCCATTGGTCGCTCCGCTACCTGCCGCCATGGGCCCGGCCCTACGGCCGCCTGTCGCGCTGGGACCGGCCGATCGGTACGTGGCTGCTGCTGTTTCCGTGCTGGTGGTCGCTCACCCTCGGTCTGGCACCGCAATGGGGCCGCCTGGTCGGCTGGATGGCGTTGTTCGCACTGGGCGCGCTCGCCATGCGCGGCGCCGGCTGCACCTGGAATGACATCGTGGACCGCAAGATCGACGCCCAGGTCGAGCGCACGCGCGGCCGGCCGCTGCCGGCGGGCGAGGTGACGCTGCGCAATGCGCTGATCTGGACCGTGCTGCAGAGCCTGGTGGGCGTCGCCATCCTCTTCAAGCTGAACAAGTTCGCGGGCGGCGTGGCGCTGGCCTCGCTGATCCTGGTGGCCATTTATCCGACCATGAAGCGCCTCACGTCCTGGCCGCAGGTCGTGCTGGGTCTGGCGTTCAACTGGGGCGCGCTGGTCGGCTTCGCCGCCGTAACCGGCACGCTGTCGTGGGCCACGGTCATGCTGTATGTCGGCGGCGTCGCCTGGACGATGGTCTACGACACCATCTACGCCATGCAGGACCAGCGCGACGACGCGGTAGTTGGCGTCCGTTCGACCGCAAGGCGCTTTGCAGCGGCGCCCCGGCGCTGGCTCACGCTGTTCGCGGCGCTGGCTCTCGGTGCCTGGACACTGGCCGGCCATCTGGCCGGGCTCGGGCCCTTCTATTTTGCGCTGCTGGCTGCTGTCGCTCTGCACTTCCTCTGGCAGATCGTACTGCTCCGGCCCAACGATCCTGCCGATTGCCTGTTCAAGTTCAAGGCCAATGCGCTGGTCGGCTGGTTGCTGCTGGCAGCCATCGCTGCCGGCCATCTGGCCGTGCGCTGATGACACGCCTGCCAGCCGATCCGGAAGGCTTCATCCGCATCAACACCGCTCTCGAGACGCCGGTCATGGTGCCGGAGTTCAAGCTCTGGCTCGCCACCGAATACGTGCCGATCTGGCAAGCGACCGAGGCGTGGCTGGAAGAGCAGAACGTCGACCCGCCCTACTGGGCCTTTTGCTGGCCGGGCGGCCAGGCGATCGCGCGCTACCTGCTCGACAACCCAGGGCTGGTCCGCGGCAAGCGCGTGATCGATTTCGCCTCGGGTTCCGGTGTGTCCTCGATGGCGGCGGTCCGCGCGGGCGCCCGCTCGGTGACCGCCAACGACATCGATGCGCTGTCGCTGGTGGCCGCCCGCCTCAACGGACAGGCCAACAACCTCGCTTTCGACGTCAGCGCCGAGGACTGGCTGGCCGGCGCCGAGGGCCGCCCTGATGCCGACGTCGTGATTGCGGGTGACGTCTGTTACGAGCGCGACATGTCGGTACGGGCGCTGGCCTGGCTGCGCGGCCACGCAAGGCTCGGCCGACTGGTCCTGCTGGGCGATCCCGGCCGCAACTACTTCAGCGCCCAGGGCCTCGAGGAACGGGCGCGCTACGACATTCCGACGTCACTCCAGCTCGAGAACCGGGGCATGCGCGAGACGGTTGTCTGGCGCGTACTGCCTCATAGCTAGGCAGCTTTAAGAATTCCTTCACTGTTCTTTCACACTGGATTGGGCTAAACGGCCGCGACATGCCTCCCAAGTCTCCCAAATCCAAGATCAAGCCGGCCGACTTCGCCACCCTCTACGAGGGTTTCAACGCGCCCGTCTCGCGCTTCGATTGCGGCCGCAAGTGCGCCCCGTTGAACGACGGCGAGCCGGTCTGCTGCTCCACCCAGAACGCCGTGCCGGTGGTACACAAGGTCGAGTTCGACCTGCTGAAGACCCGCACAGACCTGTGGTCCAAGTTCAAGCCGTACGACTATTCGACCCGGCAGATCGTGGCCGAGCTCACCAGCGACTGCATGGCCATCCATTGCAAGGGCGCCAGGCACTGCGAGCGCGACAACCGCACCATCGCCTGCCGCGGCTTCCCCTTCTATCCCTACCTCACGCGCGAGCGGCAATTCGTCGGCATCGGCACCTACTGGGTGTTCGAGGACCGCTGCTGGATGATGTCGAATCTCGAGATCGTCGACGCCAAGTTCGTCCGCGAATTCATCGCCACCTACGAGGCGCTGTTCTTCAAGGACAACAGTGAGTTCGAAACCTACGTCGACTTCTCCGCCTCGGCGCGGCGCGTCTATTCGCGCTGGAAGCGCGAGATCCCGCTGCTCGGCCGCAAGGGCGAGCTGCTGATCGTGACGCCCTCGACCGGCGAGATCAGGCCGGGCCGCAAGAAGGACTTCCCCAAGGCCGCGCCCTTCACCTCCGAAAAAGAGTATCGTGAAGCGGTCAAGGAAGCCGGTGGCGAAGTCCCCAAGGAAGGCCTTCGTCCGAGCTGACCCGGCACCGCCCGAATAAGGTCGCCGTGCCGTCCCTCAGCCGCCGTCCGTTGAGCCGTCGTCATCTCGCCTGGCTGCTGCTGTTCCTGTCGCCGGCCTTCTTCGCCGTCAACATGCTGATGGCGCGCTACGCCACTTTCGTGCCGCCCAACGCCCTGGCCCTCGGCCGCTGGCTGCTGGTCGCCCTGATCCTGCTGCCCTTCGTCTGGCCCCGCCTGGCCCGCCACCGGCGTGCGCTGGCGCGCGAATGGCCCGACCTGCTGATGCTGGGCGCGTTGGGCATGTGGATCTGTGGCGCCTGGGTCTATATCGGCGGCCGGACCACACCTGCCCTCAACATCGGCCTGATCTATGCTGCCTCGCCGATCCTGATCGTGGTGCTCGGCCGCCTGCTCTATCGCGAGCGGCTGACGGCGGCCCGCATCGCCGGCATCGTGCTCTGCCTGGCAGGCGTTGCCGCGGTCTTCGCCAAGGGTCGATTCGACAATCTCCTGTCCGTCCGCTTCAGCGAGGGCGATCTCTGGATCGCCGCCGCTTCGGCCTGCTGGGGCCTCTACTCGATCCTGCTCAAGCACCGGCAGAGCGCACTCGATCCGCTGACTAGGCTCTGCGCCATTTCCATGGCCGGCTCGCTGGTGCTCCTGCCCTTTGCGCTGGGCGAAGCGGCCTTCTGGCACGGCCCCGATTTCACCGACTGGCGAACATGGGCCGCCTGGATCGTGCTCGCCATCGTCCCCGGCGTCGGCGCCTATGGCGCCTTCGCCTTCTGCGTCCGCGAACTCGGGCCTTCGGTCACTGGCGTATCGATGTACCTCGGGCCACTCTACGTCGGCCTGATGGCCTGGGCCGCCCTTGGCGAGACGCCCCAGTGGTACCATCTGATCGGCACGCTGCTGGTGCTGCCCGGCCTGTTCCTGGCCACACGCCTGCCCGTCAAAGGAGCCTGACATGTTTCGTGCGATCCTTAGCCTGCTCGCCCTGCTGGTGGCGCTTCCCGCCTTCGCCGAGGAGATCGGCGCCGTCAGCTACCGCTTCAAGTGGCTCGGCCCCAACGACAAGATCGCCATAGAAGCCTTCGACGACCCCGATGTGGCGGGCGTCACCTGCTACATCGCCCGCGCCCGCACCGGCGGCCTCAAGGGCGCCTTCGGCGTCGCCGAAGATCCGGCCCAGGCCTCGATCTCGTGCCGGCAGACCGGGCCGATCGACGCGGCCGCGCTCGACAGGCTCAAGAGCCCGCACGAGGTCTTCAGCGAGCGCGCCTCGCTAATCTTCAAGACCACCCAGGTGGTGCGCTTCTGGGACGCCAAGCGCCGCGCGCTGGTCTATCTCAGCTACACCGACCGCATCATCGAGGGCAGCCCGCAGAATTCCATCAGCGTGGTGCCCGTCGGTCTCAAATAGTGGACCGTTTCGCGGCACACCTCGTGTGCCACGCGGTGTGCCGCTGCCTGTGCCACGAAGCGGCCTCAACCCCTTGATCGGGAAGCCGGATCGCGCCCCGATAAACCGTGCCGCTGAGCCCCGCTCCCGGCTGCGATGGGAGCCCCGGAGCGATCGACGGGGTGGACCATTCAGGCAACAATAGTGGGTCACAAAAACGCCCGCCGGATTTCTCTGCGGGCGTTCCCCTCGTGACAAAAAAATAGCAAAGCCCTGGAAAAACCTGCAAATGCAGGCGGTACCAGCACATGCGCCGAGAGGAACGCTCCGAATGACCCAGCCCCTGCCCACCTGGCGATCGCTGCTGTTCGTGCCGGTGCTGGCCGAACGCTTCGTTGCCAAGGCCCACACTCGCGGCGCCGACGCCATCATCCTCGACCTCGAGGACTCGATCGTGCCGGCCAACAAGCCGGCGGCGCGGGCCGCCGTGGCCGCGGCCGTGCCGCGAGTCGCCCAAAGGGGTCCAGAGGGGCGCGGGGCCGACGTCGTGGTCCGCATCAACCGCCCGCTCGACCTCGCCGTGCCCGACATCGCCGCCGCCGTCATGCCGGGCGTCGCCGCCCTGATGCTGCCCAAGGTCATGGGCCCGGAGCATGTCCGCCTTCTGGCAGAACTGGTGACGGACCGCGAGACCGCCCTCGGCATGCCGATCGGCCACACCCGCTTCCTGGTCCTGATCGAGGAGCCCGCCGCCCTGCCGCACCTCTTCGCCATCGCCGCCGAGCCGCGCATGGCGGGCATGTCCGTGGGCGGCGAGGACATGGCGACCGAACTCGGCGCCATCCCCTCGGCCGACAGCATGTATGTCTTCGCCATGCAGGGCCTTGCCGCCTGCCGGGCCGCCGGCATCCTGCCGATGGGATCCATGGGACAGCTCGCCAAGATCGACGATCTCGACTCCTACCGGGCGGGCCTCAGGCGCGGCCGCGCACTGGGCTTCACGACCGCGGCCTGCATCCATCCGGCGCACGTGCCGATCATCAACGAGGAATATGGCTCCTCCGCCGCCGAACTCGACCGGGCGCGCCGGCTGTTGGCCGCCTTCGACACCGCCGTGGCCGCCGGCGAAGGCGCCGTCGCCTTCGAAGGCAGCATGATCGACCTGCCGGTGGTCATCCGCGCGCGGCGCCTGCTCGCGCGGGCGGCGAGTTGGACAAAATCCGGCGACGATCAGCGGTAGAGAAACGTCCCCAGCAGCACCCAGCGCGCAGCCTTCGCCGTGCCGACCAGCGGCGTGGTGTAGTGCCAGAACGGCAGGCGATAGGCCGTCACCGCCGCGGGCCTCGCCACCGACACGATCTCGCTGAAATGGCCGGCGCGGCTGTAGACCAGCCATTGATGCGCCACCGACGGCGTGGCCAGGCTGAGGTGGAGGTCGATATAGCCGCCCTTGGCGTCTTTATTCTCGGGATGGTGGTCGTTGTGCGGCCCGGCATAGTCGCCCGGCCCGTAGCGCAGCACCTGGAGGCCCCATCCCGATGCGAGCTTGCGGCCGGCCAGCGCCTCGGCAAAGGCGCGGAAGCTTTGCGAGCGCATCATCCGCACCAGCCCGAGCTTTTCCGCGACCTTCACGCCAGGCTCGCGCCGGCTTTCGAAATAGATGGTGCGCGCGCGGCTGGTCTTGGGCAGGCGCTCGCCGTAGTCGTGGCGCATGCCCCAGATGCTCTCGGGCGGGATCGGCTTCTCGATCGCCTCGAGCTTGTCGGCGAGGTTGTCTTCCAGGGCATGGCGCAGCCGCGTGGCCTTGGTCCGGTCCAAAAGATCGTCCTGGGCGAGGAAGCGGAGGCGCGGATCGGCGAGCGCGCCGCACAGGGGATGCGTGCCCGCCAGAACCCGCCGGCCGGCCCGGCTCAGCAGGTCCTCGAACTCCTTCGGGAAGGCTACGTTCCGCATGCCAGACGACAGAATGCCATGCCGGATGACACGAAGCACCTTCCCATGAAAGCATTTCCCGAAGCGTCAGAAGAGACCGAACGAGGAGGAAGTCCCATGGACGTCGGCATGATGATGGTGTTCGCCAGCTACGGCTGGGAGAACTGCACCGACCAGCGCGTCTGGGACGAGGAGATCCGCCTCGCGCGCATCGCCGCCGACTCGGGCTTCGACTGCCTGTGGTCGGCCGAGCACCATTTCAACGACTACTCGTTCGTGCCCGACAACCTCGCGCTGATGACCCATCTCGCGGCGCTCTGCCCGAACATCGACGTCGGCACCGCCGCCGTGATCCTGCCCTGGCACGATCCGCTGCGCGTGGCCGAGAATGCCGCCGTGCTCGACCTCTTGAGCAAGGGCCGGCTCCGGCTCGGCATGGGCCGCGGCCTCGCCCGGCGCGAGTTCGAGGCCTTCCGCCTCAGCATGGACGAATCGCGCGGCCGCTTCGACGAGGCCGCCCCCATGATCATCGAGGCGCTCAAGACGGGCTTCATGGAAGGCAACGGTCCCTTCTACAAGCAGCCGCGCATAGAAATCCGGCCGCGGCCGCAACGCTCCTTCGACGGGCGCATCTACGCCGTGGCCTCCAGCGAGGACTCGATCGATTCGGCCGCCAAGCTCGGCGCCCATATCGTGATGTTCGCCGACCGGCCGTGGGAGATGCGGGCGCCGATGATCGAGAAGGGTCGCGAGCTGCACCGCAAGTATCACGGCACCGCGCCGCCCACCGTCATGCTGACCGAGTTCTGCGTCTGCGGCCCCGATGCCACGACGATCGAGGACGAGGCGCGGCGCTACCAGGGCAAGTTCGTCGAAAGCAACTTTTATCACTACGAATTCCTGGGCGAGCACTTCAAGACGGTGAAGGGCTATGACTCCTACCAGCAGAAGGCCGAGATCGCGCGCAAGGGTGGCCTGGACGGCGCCGTCACGGGCTTCATGCAGGCGGCGTCCTGGGGCACGCCGGACAAGATCCTGCGTGGCCTCGAGGCGCGCCGCGAACTGCTGGGCGACTTCGAGATGAACGTCGCCTTCCGCTTCGGCGGCACGCCCTACGAGGTCTCCGAGCGCGGACTGAAACTCTTCGCCAAGGAGGTGCTGCCGGTGCTGAAGTCGTGGGGACCGGTCAAGGCGGCGCAGGCGGCTTAAGCCTCCCGTCGTCTCGGGCGGGGTAATCCCCGCCCTGAAGCGGAGCGTAGCGCAGTCGAAGGACCTCTTTTCCCTGGCGGGCCATCCCAAAAAGGTCCTTCGACTGCGCCGCCCTGCGGGCGGCTCCGCTCAGGACGACGGAAAAGGGCTCCTCAAGATGACAACGCCGGGCTTCCTCCTCTAAAGAGCCGCATGCCTTTCGCCTCGCTGCGCGACTTCATCGACCTTCTGGAAAAGAGCGGCCGGCTGGTGCGCGTCAGCGCGCCGGTGTCGCCGCATCTCGAGATGACCGAGATCCAGACCCGGCTGCTGGCCGAAAAGGGCCCGGCGGTGCTGTTCGAGAATGTCGTGCGCCCCGACGGCACGCGCTCGGACATCCCGGTGCTGGTCAATCTCTTCGGCACGGTCGAACGCGTGGCCTGGGGCATGGACCGCGAGCCCGGCCAGCTCCGCGCCGTGGGCGAGACGCTGGCCTTCCTGCGCCAGCCAGAGCCGCCGGGCGGCTGGCGCGAGGCGCTCGACATGCTGCCGCTGGTGCGCACCGTCATGGCGATGAAGCCCAGGACGGTGAACTCGGCGCCGTGTCAGGAAGTGGTGCTGACCGGCGACGACATCGACCTCGGCCGCCTGCCCATACAGACCTGCTGGCCGGGCGAGCCCGCGCCGTTGATCACCTGGCCACTGATCGTGACGCAGGGTCCGAATCCCAAGGGCGACAAGCAGGATGCCTTCAACCTCGGCATCTACCGCCTGCAGGTGACGGGCAAGAACACCACACTGATGCGCTGGCTGAAACATCGCGGCGGGGCGCAGCATCACCAGCGCTGGAAGGGCACTGGCAAGCGCGAGCCGCTGCCGGTGGCCGCCGTCATCGGCGCCGATCCCGGCACCATCCTGGCCGCCGTCACGCCGGTGCCCGACACGCTGTCGGAGTACCAGTTCGCCGGACTCCTGCGCGGCAAGAAGGTCGAGCTGGTCGACTGCAAGACCGTGCCGCTGAAAGTGCCGGCCGAGGCCGAGATCGTGCTGGAAGGCCATGTCAGCCTCGACGATTACGGCGACGAGGGCCCCTACGGCGACCACACCGGCTACTACAACAGCGTCGAGAAATTTCCGGTATTCACCATCAGCGCGATCACCATGCGCCGGAAGCCGATCTATCTCTCGACCTTCACCGGCCGGCCGCCCGACGAGCCGAGCGTGCTGGGCGAGGCGCTGAACGAGGTCTTTATCCCCCTCTTCCAGCAGCAGTTCCCCGAGGTGGTCGATTTTTGGCTGCCGCCCGAGGGCTGCAGCTATCGCATCGCCGTGGTCTCGATGAAGAAGGCCTACGCCGGCCATGCCAAGCGCGTGATGATGGGCGTGTGGAGCTATCTGCGACAGTTCATGTACACCAAATGGGTGATCGTGGTGGACGCCGACATCGATGCCCGCGACTGGAAGCAGGTGATGTGGGCCCTGTCGACGCGCATGGACCCGGCACGCGACATCACCGTGATCGAGAACACGCCGATCGACTATCTCGACTTCGCGAGTCCGGTGTCGGGCCTCGGCTCCAAGATCGGCCTCGACGCCACCGACAAATTCCCCGGCGAGACCCATCGCGAATGGGGCAGCCAGATCAGGATGGACCAGGCTGTCGTCGACAAGGTCGATGCGATGTGGAGCGACCTGGGGCTGCCGGGGAGCGGCAAGAGCATCTGGAGGAAGCCATGAGGGTGATCGTTGTCGCGGTCGCCAAGATTCTCATCGCCTCCTTGGTCCTAAGCGCCTGCGCCCCAAAAGCCTCGCTCGACGACACGCAGGTCGAGATGGTCACGGTCGACGGGCGTAAATACGAGGTCCGTCTGGGATCGACCGGCACGCCCGGCGAATACCGAATGCTGATCGTGCGCGCCACGCTGGTGATCAATGCCGACAGCGAGAACGAAGCGGAACGCGCGCAGAATGTCTATCCGCGCTTCATCGAACGCACCTGCAGGGGCCGGCCGCATGAAATCCTGAGTGAGGGCCTGTCCGGCGAGGTGAATTACTACGTGCTGTTCAGGTGTAAGGCCTGATCGCCGACCTGCCTACGACAGCCGCATCCCCGCCAGTACCTGCTCCGCAACGAGTTTCTTGCTCACCGCGGCGTCCTCTGCCGAGGCGCCGCGCATGCCGCCGCTGATGGCCACCTTGTCGAGGCCGAGCGCCGCGAGCGCGCGCAGGCGTTCGATGCAGCGATCGGGGGTGCCGACGATGGCGAAGCGGTCGACGAAATCGTCGGCCAGCGTGCCGGCCTGGCGGGAATCGCCCCTCGTGTGGGCGTTCATGTCGTAGTTGGTGACCAGCGTCTCCAGCTGCGCGCGATCCTGGGCCGAGACGGGGCCGTTGGCCTTGCCGTGCATCACCGAGAAGCGCGCGAAGGTGGTGAGGCCGCCGCGCACCAGGCCGCGCGCCGCGCCGATGTCGGTGTGGCAGCCCAGGTTCACATAGGCGCCGAAGGCGATGGCGTCGGGATCGAGGCCCGCGTCCCGGCGGGTCTTTTTCGCCAGTTCAATGCCCCAGGCCAGGCGCTCGACATCGGCCCCCAGCGTGAACATCACCCGCTCGGCATGAAGGGCGGACAGGGCGATCACCTTCGGGCCGCTGGCCGCGACCTCGACCGGCACCTTGGTACCGCCCTTTGCCCCGCCCTCGAGCCCTTCGGCGATCCAGCCGATGCGGCTGACCGGGGGGGGCGTCGTGCAGGTGCAGGCCGGAGAGCGGCGGCGCCACCTCGGGCGGGATGTCGATCTCGTCGAAGCTCACCGACTCGCCGGCGAGGTAGCTCTGGAGATGGCGCAGGTAGCGCTCGAACTGGCCGAGGCGCGCCGGCGCCCGGCCGAGATGTGCGAGCGCGGAATCGCCGCGGCCGATGCCCAGTACGGCGCGGCCGTTGGAGATGCGGTGCACGCTGGCGATGGCGGTGGCGGTCGCCGCCGCGTGGCGGGTGACCGAGTTGGTGACGCCAGTACCGAGGCCGATGCGCGTGGTGACGGTCGCCGCCAGCGCCAGCGAGACATAGGGATCGCCGGAGAGGTTCTGCGAATCGACCACCAGCATGCCGTCCCAGCCGGCCGCCTCGATCTCCTGCGCGGTCCGCGCCGCGCCGCGCGCCGACGCGACACCGGTGGTCCAGAGTTGCACGTGCCGCCTCCCCTTGAGCTTTGTCACAGTGTAGCTCTAATGGACCATATTGCCTCACCTTGAGGAGCGACACATAGGGTTGTGTCTCGACGGGTGGAACCACTACCTTGTTTGCAACAGATCCTTCGAGACGCGCGCTCCTCACGATGAAGTCACTGTGAGGCTGACGATACCTAGCCCTTCTTTGCGTTCTGCACGATCTGCGTCAGCCGCTCGCCATCGATATCGGTCTTGATCTGCACCCAGACCGGGAAATGGTCGGAAAGCTGGTAGCTGAACTCGGTGCGCGTAAAGCCCTTGCCCGGGAAGAGTTCCTTGATGTGGGCGTCGGAGATGTGGAAGTCGAGCGTGCCGCCGAAATTGGTGAACCGCTTCCTCGTCGTCGGCATGTGCAGGATCTGGTCGTAGCGCGCGTCCTTGTTGAGATTGGATCCGCCGACCGTCACGTCGCCGACCTTGAGCTTCACCAGCGAGTCCGGCGCCTGCAGGCCACGCCGCGACAACGCCTTGAACAGCCTGTCGTCGAGCTTGGGCGTATTGAAGTCGCCCATGACGATGAGATCCTCGTCCTCGAACGACTTGTCCTTGAGGCGAACGTCGAGCCAGTCGGCCAGCATGCCGAGCTCCGCTTCGCGGCCGGCGATGCTGTCGCCCCAGCGCGCGTGCGTGGCGACGGCGACGAAGTCGAAATTGCCGGCCCGGAACGAACACATGTAGGGCGCGCGCCAGAAGGACTGGGTCGCCAGATACTCCGTGCCCTTCTTGCCGCGCGGCGCATCGACCTCGGCGGCGAGGCCATTGAAGGTGACGGCGCGGCGGTCGTACAGGAAACCGGTGCGTTCGCGGTTGCCGCCGGGATCCGACATCCAGTCCGAATAGACGAGGTCCCAGCTTGGCCCGAGGAACTCGCAGACACGGCCGAAGTCGGTCAGGTCGTCACGCAACTCCACGAGCGCGATCAGGTCGAACTGGCCCAGGATCTCGGCGATGTAGTGAATAGCCGGCAGCGTGCGGCGCTTCTTGCCGAACTCACGGATGTTCCAGACCGCGACGTTGATCGTCTGGTCGAGTTGGGAAGGTGGAATTTTGGCGGCCGCAATGCGCTTCTTGAGCGCCAGCAGGCCGGCTGCGATCTCGGGTGAGACATCTCCATGGTGCATTTTGAGCTCCCGCTGTCGTCGATGCGCGCGAACAGGGTAGAAAGCGCCAGCGGCCGACACACGCAGCTTATGCGCATATCCCGCGCCTGTTGCGCCTCCGCGCTTTGATGTAAACTCCCTTAACATGAGCTGGAAGAAGCGAGCCGAGCGCGCCTACCACCACGGCAATCTGCGCGAGGCGCTGATCCAGGCCGCGCGCGACCTGATCAAGGAGAAGGGCCCGGGCGGCTTCACCTTCGCCGACGCCGCGCGCTCAGCCGGTGTGAGCCCGGCCGCGCCCTACCGCCACTTCCGCGACCGCGAGGCGCTGCTGGCCGACGTGGCGCGCGAGGGCTTCCAGCGCTTCGAGGCGATGCTCGCCACCGGCTGGAACGGCGGCAAGCCCGACGCGATGACGGCCTTCAACAACGTCGGCAAGGCCTACCTCGCCTTCGCCCGCGCCGAACCGGCCTACTACGCCGCCATGTTCGAATCGGGCCTGCCGCCCGATCTCAGCCCCGACCTGCGCGCCGCCTCCGACCGCGCCTTTGGCGTCCTGCGGGCCGCCGCCGACGTGCTGGTCACGCTGCTGCCGGCGGCCAAGCGCCCGCCCGCCCTGATGATGAGCCTGCACATCTGGTCGATGTCGCATGGCATCGCCTCGCTGTTCGGGCGCGGCGATGCCGGCCGCCGGCCGCTGCCCATGACGGCCGAGGAACTGCTCGAATCGGAGGTCCTGATCTATCTCCAGGGGCTGGGTTTCCCACAAAAGGCCTGATTGCCGCCCGGGGGGGGGCCTTGACTCCCGGGGCCGGAATACCAAATGTAAATGTCGTTAACATTTACATCGTTAACAGCAGCAAAAGGAGGCTCCCCATGGGCCTGATCTCGAAAATCGACGACATCGGCAGGCCCGCCTGGATCGCCCTCGTGGTTCTGAGCTTCATCCTGTTCTGGCCGGTCGGCGTTGCCCTTCTGGTTTACCTGAAATGGAGTGGACGCATGTTTTGCTCAAAGCGCTATGGCCACTGGAATACCCCGGACGGCCGCAATGCCCGCGACGAGTTCCGTGACTGGAAGCGCCGCCATCGCTGGGGCCGCGAGGCCTCGACCGGCAACGTCGCCTTCGACGAATATCGCGAGGAGACCCTGCGCAAGCTCGAGGAAGACCAGCGCGAGTTCCGCGACTATCTCGACAAGCTGCGGGCCGCCAAGGACCGCGCCGAGTTCGACCAGTTCATGAACGACCGCCGCGGCCGCCCGCCTGCACCGCCGGCCCAGACCGGCGAGGCTTCGCCGGCCTGATCTCTCTTCCCCGGCCGGGCAGAACCGACCGACCGCCCGCAACGCCCCCGCGTTGCGGGCGGTTTCGTTTCAGCGGCGCCGCCTATTGCGGCTCGAGGTTCAGCCCCTTCACCAGGTCGATCCAGACCGGGCCCTGCTCGGCTATCATCTTCTCGAAGAAGGCGCTGTCCTGGGCCGCGCGGTCGATGCCGAAAGTGTCGAGGATCTTCTGGATGCGCTCGCTTTGGCCCGCCTCGACCATCAGGTCGGAAAGCTTCTTCACGATCTCCTTGGGCATGCCGGCGGGACCGACCAGGCAGATGAAGCCCTGGACCTGGAAGGCGATGTCGGTCACGCCCTGCTCGTAAAACGTGCCGACGTCGGGCAGCTTCTTCATCCGCTCCCTGGTCGGCACCGCGATCGCACGACCGTTGCCGCTCTGCAGCACGCTGGAGGCCGCGGCATAGCTGCCGCTGCCACCATGGATGGCGCCCGACATCACGTCGGTCCACATCGGTGCTTCGCCGCGATAGTGTACAGCCTCGATCTTCAGATTGTAGAAGCGGTTCAGCGCCTCAACGGCGACGTGGCTGTAGGAACCCGCGCCGTAAGTGCCGAGGCTGACCTTGTTCTTGCGGGCAAACTCGACGAACTCCGCGAGATTTTTGGCTGGGACATTCTTGTTGACGATCAGCGGCAGGTGGCCGGCGTCCATCCACGAGATCAGGACGAAGTCCTTGTCCGGGTCGTAGGGCAGCTTCTTGAACAGCACCTTGTTCATGATCATCGTGGTCGAGATCGTCCACATCAGCGTGTAGCCGTCGGGGGCTGCGCTCTTCACCTGCTCGGCGGCGATGGCGCCGCTCGCCCCGGTCTTGTTCTCGACCGAGACCGGCTGGCCGGTCTTCTGCGCGATGAAGTCGCCATAGGCACGGGCGAATGTGTCGGTGAGGCCGCCGGCCGGATAACCGCAGATGATGCGGATCGGCTTGCTGGGCCAGGGTGCCTGGGCGATCGCCGGAGCCGGCATGGCCGCGGCAGCGGCAGCAACGGAACCAAGGCGCAACACTTCGCGCCGCGACGGACGAACGGTCATTCTTTCCTCCCTGCGGCGCGACGGGTTTTCTGCGACGGTCTATGCCGTATTTGCCACGCCAGTGTTCAGCATGGCCGCGATTGCTGCAGCCGTAAAGGCGGCTTCAGGGCGGAGGTGTGGCAATCGCGCTCTTGCGGCTCGGAGAGAGCGCCCGCCGGTCTAAGCCGTCTTGGTCGCGCCGGTCATCAGCATGGCGTCGATCTCGCCGGCCGTAAACCCTGCTTCCCGCAGGACCTCGACGCTGTGCTCGCCCAGCCGCGGCTGAAGTCGTGTCACTTCGGGCTTGGTCTTGCTGAAGCGCGGCGGGATGTCGGTCATGCGCAGCCGGCCCTCGGTCGGATGATCGACTTCCTTCCAGAAGCCGGTGGCCTCGAGCTGCGGATCGACGAACAGATCGTCGAGCGTGTTGACCGGACCGTGCGGCACATTGGATTTGCCCAGTAGCGCCACCCACTCGGCATTTGTGCGCGTGGCGCAGATCTCGGCCAGCATCGCATAGTAGTGCTCGACGTTCTTGAGGCGATTGGCGAGCGAGGTGAAGCGGGCGTCGGCGGCGAGCTCGGGTCGGCCGATCAGGCCGCAGAACTCCTTCCAGTGTCCGTCGGTATAGGGCAGCAGCGCGAAATAGCCGTCCTTCGACGGATAGGGCCGGCGCTCCTTGTTGAGCACGCGCTTGTAGCCCGCGGTTTCCAGCGCCGGCCGGAAGGTCTCGCCATAGAGATGTTCGACCATGACGAAGGAGACCAGGGTTTCGAACATCGGCACCTCGACCGACTGGCCCTGACCGGTCTTCTCACGTGCATATAGCGCTGCCAGCAGCGCAGAAACCACACCGTTGGAACTCGTCTTGTCGGCCACGATGGTGGGCAGGAAGCGCGGCTGGCCCGCCACAACGCTCTGCAGCGCGGCGAGACCGGAGCCCGCCTGGATGATGTCGTCGTAGGCGGCCTTCGGCCCCATTGGCCCCGCGGCGCGGTAGCCGTAGGTGGCGAGGTAGACGAGGCGCGGGTTGATCTTCTCGAACGCTTCGTATTCCACGCCCAGCCGCTTGGCGGGCTCGGGCCGGTAGTTGTGCATCAGAACGTCGGCGGTTTCGGCCAGCTTGAACAGCGCCTTGCGGCCGGAGTCCTGCTTCAGGTCGAGCACGATCGAGCGCTTGGAGCGGTTGCAGCCTAGGTAGAAGGCGGCCATGCCGGGATTGCGGCCCGGTCCGAGCTGCCGAGTCGTGTCGCCCTCGGGCGGCTCGATCTTGATCACGTCGGCGCCGAGATCGCCCAGCTGCTGCGCGGCCCATGGCCCGAGCACGACCGTCGTGCAATCCAGAATTCTGACGCCGGCCAACGGACCCGCCATGGCTGCTTCCTCCCCTTGCTTTCTTTCCGAGTACCACAGAGTCCGGGCAAGCGGCTGTGAAAGATGGCCGAAGACAGGCGGTCGTCCTCACATAGCCGCCATAATCGAGACGCAACCTTCGCCGGCGTGCAGGCGCCTTTCCTGCTGTCGAAGGAGACTGCGATGCGAGTCGACCTCAACAAGCTGCGAAATGCCATGACATGGAACGGTGCCGTCGCGATCAGCGTCGCGTCCTTTGCCGGGCTCGCGACTGAAGCACATGCACACGACTGGAAGAAGTCACAGGGCTACTACGTGCCAGGCTATGTCGCCGTCCCACCGGGACACGCGCGCTATTACGCACCCGCGCCGGTCGTCTATGCCCAGCCCGTGGTCGTCTATCCCGCCCCGATCGTGTATGCGCCGGCCTATCCCGTCTATGTCGCCCCCTACGCGCCGGTCGGCAGCCTCAATCTCGGCATCAGCCTGCCGTTGCGCTAGGTTCAGTCGTCAACTCGCGGCAAGGCCTGTCTTGCCGCGGGCCGCGGCCACCGCGGCGAGGCCGGCTTCGCAGGCGTCGCAGACCGGCCGCATCCAGAGCACCGATGCCTGGTCTAGGCCGCGCTTGAAGGCGGCCTCCGCCGCGCCGAGATCGGCACGCGCCAGGGCAATCTTGCCCCGCACCTGCCAGCAGTGCGCGAGGTTTCCAGCCTCGCCGCGTTCCAGCATGTCCGGTTCGACGCGGTCGAGGATGGCGTCGGCCTCCGCCGGCATGCCCTGGGCGCAGATAGCTTCAGCCAACCATACCTTGTTCAGCCCGTGAAGATGCGCCCGCGAAATGGTGCCGGTCTTCTTTCTGCCGGTCAGCAGGACGACGGCTTCGGCGACATCCCCGGCGATGAACTTGGCGCGTCCCAGCAGCGACTCGATGAACACCGAGACCACCAACACGCCGGCGGCCTTGGCCGCTCCCAGCAGCGCCTCGAGCGGGGGGATCGCCGTTGCCACGTCGGCGCGCGCTATGGCCAGCACACAGCGCGCGATCTGGGCCGATGCGATCGAATAAATGTCGCGCGCGCCGGCCGCAGCAGCGATCGCAGCGGCCAGACGCTGGTCGGCTTCCTCGAAGCGCCCCAACTCGCACAGGGTGAAAACGAGATAACCTCCGCCGAAAACCGACGTTGCGCCGGCCGTACCGATGCGCTCGAACTGAAGATCGCCCGTCAGCAAATCACAGCTGCGGCCGAGCGCTTCGCTGGCGCCGACGTAGTCGCCGACGGCGTAGCCACCGAGGCCGAGCCGGAACAGCGCGAGCGCGCGCAAACGCACGTCCCCCGACTGTTCGGCGATCTCGAGGCTCCGCCGCGCCGTGGCAATGGCATGAAGATTCTCGCCGTCGACCCAGAACTGTGCCGACTGATCTGCCCACACCCAGGCCAGCCGCACTCTGTCATCGATGCCGCGGGCGAGCCCCTCGGCTCGATCGAGGACTGTCTTGACCTCCTCGGCATCTCCCCCGGTGGCATAGAGCAGGGCTCGCAATGACCGCAGCTGGTCGATGGCGCGTTCCGTGGCAGCGAGGGGTTTGTCGGATCGATCAAAGGACACCAGCGCCGCCCGCGTGCCGGTAATCGCCTCTGCGTATGAACCGCGGGCGAGCGCCCGTTCGGCGGCCTGTCCTTGGTAGATCGCGGCGGTCTCCCACAGCTCACCCTCGGCCGCATGGTGGGCCAGCCATTCCGCCTGCTCGTTCGGCCGGCCGGCATGTTGAGCCTCGATCGCCGCCAGGATCCGGCGATGTGCCTCGACCCGGCGGGCACGAGTCAACGAATCATGCGCAACTTCGCGCAACAGCGCGTGACCAAAGCTATACTCGACATCGGGATAGAGGCTGACCTGGACGAGGATCTCCGCCGCTACCGCCTCCCCCAATGCAGCTGCTGTCTCCGCCGGCGGGTGACCGGACACCCGTTCCACAAGCCACAGCGGCACGCGCGTCCCGATCATGGCAAGGGTCTGCAGCAATGCCACGCACTCGGGCGTCCGACGATCGATACGCGACGCGATCACGTCGTGGACGGAAGGCGGCATGCTAATCGACTCGGGCGCTTCCCAGCAGGCAAAGCGACGGCGTTGCGGCTGGGATCCCTCTCCCACGGCCATGATGGTCGTCAATGCGCCCTGCTGTGACAGCGCACGCACGCATTCCTCAACGAACAACGGATTGCCGCCGACTCGCTGGGTCAGGCGCTCGATCAGAAGCTCCGTTTCCGGGCCCTCGACGAACCAGTCGCGCAAGGATCGCCTGATGTCGTCGTCGGCGAGCGGCGCCATGCGCAACCTGGTGCCGCCAACCGCCGCCAGCCACGAATCGTCGTACTCGGCACGATAGGTCAGCACGACAAGCAGTGGCACCTCGCGCGTCAGGTCGGCAAGCGCACGCAAAATCTCCTCGCTGTCTCGGTCGACCCAATGCATATCCTCGAAAACGAAGACAATTGGGCCGATCGCGGCCGCGGCCCGGGCCAACCTCAGCACGGCGTCGCGCGCCGCCGTGCGTTTCCGCCGAGGATCCATCGCGAGCCACTCGGAGGTCGCCGACGCCAGTGAGATGAGCGAGGAAAAGACCGCCGCATCGGCAGCCAGCCTGGGATCGATGTCGGTCAGCACCGATGCGACCGCCGACGGCATCCGCGCGGCGTTGTCGCTGTCGGCTATGCGGAAGAGATCGCGCAGCGCCGAAGCCAATGCGTGATACGGAATGTTGCGGCCCAAGGCCGTCGCCGCGGCAAAAACCGACTTGTGCGCGGAGGATCCATTGCCCTCATCGATCGCATTGTGCACGAGGCGCGACTTGCCGAGCCCGGCTTCACCGCAGACACCAATGACGCCGCCGCGCTTGCGGTCGAGTGCGACAAGGGCCGCGTCCAGCGTGGCGCACTCGCTGTCTCGCCCGACAAAAGGCGCCTTCTCGCGGGCCGACGCGGCATGCCAGCGCGACCTGTGCAGCGACGCGCCCGTCGCCTCATAGATCTCGATCGGCGCGGTGGCTCCTTTGACATCCCGCGGCCCCAGGCCGCGGATCTCGACCAATCCCTGGGTCAGCGCCTGGGTCTCGCCGGTCATGAACACCGAGCCTGGAGATGCCAACTGCTCCATGCGCGCAGCCACGTGAACCACCGGCCCGACAACATCGACCTCGAGCCCCAACTCGGACGTGACCGTGCGATAGAGAACGTCGCCGGAGTTGAGTCCGACGCGCACCATCTCGCCCATGTCGATGTCGCGCAGATCGCGCTGCATGCCGAGCGCAGAGAAGCACGCCCGCACGGCATGGTCCTCGTGTGCAACAGGTGCCCCGAAGATCGCCAGAATGCCATCGCCGAGCCGACGGCAGACGACGCCCTCATAGCGATGCACGAGACGAATCATGATCTGGATGGCAGGCTCGAGGCGGCCAAGAGCGGCCTCCGGGTCGAGGCCTTCGATCGCCGCCGTAGATCCCTTGAGGTCAGCGAAAAGGACCGTCACCCGCTTGCGCTCACCGTCGCCGACACGGCGCCGTATCTCCGCTCCCCTCGCTGCGTCCACCCCTGATGCAACTGGCAGGATGGGCGCGACTGGACGGGCCCCCGTGGTGAGGCCGAAGCCGCAGCTCGCGCAAAATCGGTCGCTGGGTGCGTTACCCGCACCACATGAGGTACAGATCAGCACCAATTGTGCTCCGCACGCCGTGCAGAAGCGGCTTCCAGGATTGTTTGCGATCTTGCAGGCAGGACAGAGCATAGTGCCCTCATGACTCTGAACCCGATCCTATCGCCTGGCACAGGCGTTGGCGAGCCGGCGGCGCGACATCCAAAGGTGTCCCGCTTGCAGCGGCGCCAGCGATCGTCTATCCGCGCCGGCGAGGAGGGGGAGCCGAACTACGAATGATCGCCGACGCATTTCTGTGGGTCCTCAACCGGACACCTTCGTTGCGCCGGGCGATGTGGCGCACCTTCTTCGACTTCTTGGCCTCCCGCTTCGGCGACATCAGCTGGTGGACCCTGATGAACTACGGCTATGCCGACTTGCAGGTCGGCGTGCCCCCGCTCGAATTGCTGCCAGCCGACGAAGCCGAGCGCTACCCGATCGCGCTCTATCATCATGTGGCGACCTTGGCGCCGGTTGCCGGCCACGACGTGCTTGAGGTCGGCAGTGGGCGGGGCGGAGGCGCGTCGTACGTCGCGCGCTATCTGAAGCCCGCCCGGCTGGTTGGAATCGATCTCAGCGTCAAGGCGGTGGCATTCAGCAACAGGCAGTACCGCTTAGATTCGCTGCACTTTCAAGAAGGCGACGCCGAGAGTCTGCCGTTCTCCGATGCGAGTTTCGATTCAGTCATCAACGTTGAATCTTCCTTCTGCTATCCGTCGATCGGCCGGTTTTTCGCCGAAGTGAAGCGCGTGCTCCGACCCGGCGGCCACTTCCACTACACCGACCTGCGCCTCACGCACGAAATCGCCGATTGGCACACCGCGATAGCCGAGAGCGGCCTCGAAGCCATTATCGAGCACGACATCACTGCCAATGTCGTGGAGGCCTTGCATCGCGACAGTGCCCGCCGCCGGGCTGGCGGACGACGCATCGTCTCCCGTCCTTTCTCGGCCATCGCCGACGTCTTCACCGGCGTCGAAGGAACCCGCATTCCATCTCTGTTGGCCAGCGGCGAGATGGTCTACTACAGTTTCCTGCTGCGGAAGCCGTCCGGCGCGACGGGTTGACGGGACGCATCAAATCGAGGAAATTCGTCTCCATCATGCTGCGACTGACGACGCTTCGACTTATTGGCTGATCCGCCGCCCCGGTGTTCCGGGGCCCATGCGGGTCGCTTGTCGTTCGCTCGATCCCACCACCCAGTCGCCGCCTCCCCCTTTTTCCATCGCAGTGTTCGCTTAGTGCCTTTTGGCCGTGCGCGGCGCGAGGAGTATCAAAATGTCCGTCCAGAAACCGATGATGCCGGCCGCAGCCGAGAAGTACGTCGCCTTCAAGCCTGTGCCCCTGCCCGACCGCAAGTGGCCCAATGCCGTCATTACCAAGCCGCCGATCTGGTGCGCGGTCGACCTGCGCGACGGCAATCAGGCGCTGATCGAGCCAATGGACTCCGACCGCAAGACCCGGATGTTCAAGCTGCTCTGCCAGATGGGCTTCAAGGAGATCGAGGTCGGCTTTCCGGCGGCGTCGGAGACCGACTTCGAGTTCGTCCGCGAGCTGATCGAGAAGAAGATGATCCCCGGTGATGTCACCATCCAGGTCCTGACGCAGAGCCGGCCGGAGCTGATCGAACGCACCTTCGAGGCCTGCCGCGGCGCCAAGCGCGCCATCGTCCATCTCTACAACTCGACCTCGACGCTGCAGCGACGAGTCGTGTTCGGCCAGGACACCGCCGGCATCATCGAAATCGCCGTGTCGGGTGCCAAACTGGTGAAGCAGCTCGCTGACGCCGACCCGAAGACTGAATGGGTGTTCGAGTATTCGCCGGAGAGCTTCACCGGCACCGAGCTCGAGTTCGCGCGCGACATCTGTGCCGCCGTGGGCGACATCTACAAGCCGACGCCTGCGAAGAAGATGATCATCAACCTGCCGGCCACCGTCGAGATGTCCTCGGCCAACGTCTATGCCGACCAGATCGAATGGTGCCACCGCAACTTCAAGTACCGCGATTCGATGATCCTCAGCCTGCACCCGCACAACGACCGCGGCACCGGCGTGGCGGCCGCGGAGCTGGGCTACATGGCCGGCGCTGACCGCATCGAGGGTTGCCTGTTCGGCAACGGCGAGCGTACCGGCAACGTCGATCTCGTGACGCTGGGCTTGAACATGTTCACCCAGGGCGTCGACCCCGAGATCGATTTCTCCAACATCAACGAGATCCGCCAGACCGTCGAATACTGCAACCAGCTGCCGGTTCATCCGCGGCACCCCTACGGCGGCGACCTGGTGTTCACCGCCTTCTCGGGCTCGCACCAGGACGCCATCAATAAGGGCTTCAAGGCATTGCAGGCCTCCAACAGCAAGGTCTGGGAGGTCCCCTATCTGCCGATCGACCCGGCCGATCTCGGCCGCAGCTACGAGGCGATCATCCGGATCAACAGCCAGTCGGGCAAAGGCGGCATCGCCTACATCCTGAAGAGCGACTTCGGCATCGACATGCCGCGGCTTTTGCAGGTCGAGTTCTCCAAGGTGATCCAGCAAATCGCCGACGAGACCGGCAAGGAGATCCAGCCGGCGCTGATCTGGGACACCTTCCGCAAGGAATACCTCGAGAATACCAAGCCGGTCGGTTTCATCAGCCATACCACCGTGCCCGAACCCGGCCACCCCGACGTGCGTCTTCTCGACGCCAAGGTGACGTTCAACGGCAAGGAGCAGACGATCAGCGGGCGCGGCAACGGCCCGATCGCGGGCTACGTCGACGCGCTGGCCAAGAACTGCGGCGTGACGATCAAGGTGCGCGACTACCACCAACATGCCGCCGGCGCCGGCTCCGACGCCACCGCGGTGAGCTACATCGAGGCCGAGACCACCGACGGACGCGTGCTGTGGGGCGTGGGCATGGATGCCAACATCGTCACCGCCTCGCTCAAGGCCGTGAGCTGTGCCGCCAACCGCGCCCTTCGCACCCAGCGATAGGCCTTGGCCAAGCCACTCCCGGCGGTCCCGCCCGACCCCAGCTCGCCGCTCCGGCGGCGGGAGGGGCCGGTCATGCGTGCGGCGCGGTTCACCTGGAACGTGGCGATCTCGGCGATGCTGGGCACGATGATCGGCCTGATCGGCCACCAGTTCGCGGCTGACGCCATCGCCCGGCTGTGGCCGGAGACCGAATTCGTGGCCGATGCCGCGCGAGCCTTCTTCTGGCTCCTCGGGCTCGGCGCGTCGGGCGTATTGTTCTTCTCGTACTATCTCGACGACACCGCCCGTTAGCGCGTAGAAACGGCGTCATGGCCAAAGCAACGAAATCCGCTCCCGATGCCGATCTCCTCTCCGACCTCCTGAAATGGGCAAAAGCCGCCGGCGCCGATTCGGCCGATGCGCTTTACGTTCACGGCGAGTCGATCTCGGTCGCCCAGCGGCTCGGCCGCCGCGAGAAGCTCGAGAGCAGCGAGGGCCGGGATCTCGGCCTTCGCGTGTTCGTGGGCAAGCGCCAGGCCTTCGTCTCCTCGACCGACTTCGCGCCCAAGGCGCTGCGGACCGTGGCCCAGCGCGCCGTCGACATGGCGCGCGCAGTGCCTGAGGACCCGGTCTGCGGCATTGCCCCAGAGGAGCTGCTGGCGCGCAAGTGGCCCGACCTCGATCTCGATGACAGGGGCCGGCCCTCGGCCAGGAAGTTGCTCAGTCTGGTCGCCGAGGCAGAAGACGCCGCCCGCGCCGTCAAGGGCGTGACCAATTCCGAAGGCGCCGAGGCGGGCTGGGGCCGCTCCTCCGTCATGCTGGCCGCCAGCAACGGCTTTTCCGGCGGCTATAGCCGCGGCGGCTGGTCGCTCTCCTGCTCGGTGGTGGGCGGTGAAGGCACCGGCATGGAACGCGACTACGAATGGACGAGCGCTGTCCACTTCGACGATCTGATGTCGGCGGCCAAGGTCGGCCGCAACGCCGGCAAGTTCGCGGTCCGCCGCCTGAATCCGCGCAAGGCCTCGAGTGCGCGCGTGCCGGTGGTCTACGACCGCCGCGTCTCGGGCGGGCTGATCGGCCATCTCGCAAGCGCCATCAACGGCCGCGCCGTGGCGCGCGGCACGTCCTTCCTCAAGGATTCGATGGGCAAGAAAGTTTTCGCCGACGGCATCCGCATCCTCGACAACCCCCTGCGCAAGCGCGGACTGGGCAGCCGGCCATTCGATGCCGAGGGTCTCGCAACCAGGCGCCTCGCCGTGATCGACGACGGCCGCCTCACCACCTGGCTGCTTGATCTCGCGGCCGCCCGGCAGCTCAACCTCAAGCCGACCGGCCATGCCTCGCGCGGCGTCTCCGGCCCGCCCTCGCCCAGCACGTCCAACTTCTATCTCGAGAAGGGCAAGCTGTCGGTCGAGGAATTGATCGGCGACATCAAGAGCGGTCTTTTCATCACCGACCTGATCGGCTTCGGTATCAATGGCGTCACCGGCGACTATAGCCGCGGCGCCTCGGGCTTCTGGATCGAGAAGGGCAAGCTCGCCTGGCCGGTGAGCGGAATCACCGTCGCCGGCAATCTCAAGGACATGTTCCTGCACATGACTCCGGCCAGCGACCTGCAATTCAAGAGCTCGACCAACGCCCCGACCGTGAGAATTGAAGGGCTGACCGTCGCCGGGTCGTGATATTCTCGCGGCCATGACCCCCTTCACAAAACTGACTTTCCTTGCCGCAACGACGGCGCTCCTTTCAACGCCGGCCTGGGCGCAAAGCGGCGACTTCCGCGACTGCCTGCAGGGCATCAAGACCGAGGCGGTGCGCCAGGGTGTGCCCGCCGCCGTCGCCGACAAGGCCTTCCAGGGCCTGACCCCCGACCAGAAGGTGATCGACCTCGATGGGCGCCAGCCGGAATTCTCGCTGACCTACGCCAAGTATGTCGGCGGCACGGTGTCGGCCGACCGCATCGCCAAGGGCCAGCAGAAGATGGCGCAGCACCGCGCGCTGCTCGACGCCCTGCAGGCAGAGTACGGCGTGCCGCCGCAGTACCTCATGGCCTTTTGGGGCATAGAAACCAACTACGGCACTTACATGGGCGACTTCCGCGTCGTCCGCTCGGTGGCGACGCTGGCCTGCATGACCAAGCGCACGGTCTTCTTCTCGAACGAGACCGTTCAGGCGCTGCGCATCCTCAACATGAACCACATGACCAGCGAGCAGATGCGCGGCTCGTGGGCGGGCGCCATGGGCAACATGCAGTTCATGCCGTCCACTTTCACCAAGTGGGCGGTCGACCGCGACGGCAACGGCAAGATCGACATCTGGACCAGCCTGCCCGACGCCTTCGCCTCGGCCTCCAACTTCCTGCGTGGCATCGGCTTCAAGCCAGGCCTGCCGTCGAGCGAGGAGGTCGTGCTGCCCAGGGGCTTCGCGCTCGACCAGGCCGACGCTTCGATCGAGAAGCCGGTGCGCGCCTGGACGGCGCTTGGCGTCAAGAAGGCGGGCGGCGGCGCGCTTCCGGCGAGCGACGAGCCGTCATCGATCATTCTGCCGGCCGGTTTTCGCGGCCCTGCCTTCATCCTCTATCCAAACTTCAAGGCGGTGATGAACTGGAACCGCTCGACGCTCTATGCGCTGTCGGTCGGCATCCTCGCCCGCCAGATCGCGGGCGGCCCCGGCGTCCAGCAGGCGGCACCTGACGACGACCAGCCCATCTCGCGCGATACGGTGATCGACATCCAGACCCGGCTCGCCCGGCTCGGCCTCTACAAGGACGACACCGACGGGCTTCTGGGCCCCAAGACGCGCTCGGCGCTGCGCCTGTTCCAGCAGCAGTCCAGCCTGCCGGCCGACGGCCATCCCTCGGCCGAGACGGTACGACGGCTCCAATCCCGCTAGACAGGCCGCAGCAGCCGCACGGCACCGGCGGCCAGCGCGATCGACACCGGGAGCGTGAGCGCATCGTCGCCGTCGATCTGGACGGGCTGGCGGCCGTGCTCCCCGGCATCGCTCAGCACCGAGATGCGGATGTCGTGGCCCGCAATCACACGATAACCCGCCGTGCGCGGCAGGCGGCCCAGCAGCAGGGCGAGGCCAAAGCGTAAAGTCTGCGCCCGGCCCCAGCGTTCGAACAGGCAGACATGCAGCAGCGGGCGGCCCAGTGCCGCATCGGGCGCCACCACGTAGGGTCCAGCATAGTGCCGGCCGTGGGTCACGATCACCGACGCCGCCTGGTGGTTCACGCCGTCGATCTCGACGGCATAGCGCACCGGCCGGTAGCGGCGCGCCTCGACCAGCGATCGCCAGA
>RGPT01000160.1 GCA_010032545.1 Alphaproteobacteria bacterium | reverse complement strand
GCCGGCTACCTGGGGGCCAGGCGGTAGCCGCAGGGCTGGCTCTGCTGCCGTGTCGCGACCGGGCGCGGCGCCGTGCCGGCGGGTACCGTGATCCGCGCGCCGTTCGAATCGGCAAAGCTCGGCACGACGGCATCGAAGCTGCCGTCCGGCGCCAGCTTCACCGTCCAGATCGGCTGTGGGAAGGACGCGAACCTGAGCGACATCACGCCGTCTGCGACCTCGATCATCGGATCGCCGCTCCCCGGCGCGCAGGTCGACGCGTTGCCCGGCGCGTGTTCGATGGCGACGGGCCATTCCTGGGGGGCCTGGGCACGCACGGCAGAGGCGAAAGCGATTGCCGCTGCAAGTGGCAGAACAGCCGCGATGGTGCGAAGTTTCATGGCTTCCCTCATCTCCCCGATGCGGTCGACCGTGGCAGGCGTACCGGAACGGGTCAATCGGACGGCAACAGGCCGCACGCAATCGGGACCGTCGTCTCCTCCGCGCGCGATGTGCAAATCCCGGTCTGGACACGCCGGGCATGGACCTTAGTGTTCCGGCAGCAGGAGTGAATCCTCACAGGAGCGGATCAAATGGCCAGCAGTCCGAACGTTCTGATCGCCGGTGCCGGACCTGTCGGACTGACGCTTGCCAACGAGCTGGTGCGCCAGGGCATATCGGTGCGCATCGTCGACAAGAACGTCGAGCGCACGGACAAATCCAAGGCGCTGGTCCTCTGGAGCCGGACGCTCGAGCTGTTCGACGATGCCGGATACGCCTCGGACTTCCTGCCGGCCGGTATGCCGGCGCACGGCGCCCAGATTTCGACGGGCAAGGAGATCGTGGCCAGCGTCTCGCTCGATTCGATCGACAGCCGTTTCAACTACGCGCTGATGATCGCACAAAGCGAGACCGAGCGCGTGCTGGAGCAGCGGCTGGCGGCGGCCGGCGTCACGGTCGAGCGGCGCGTCGAGCTGGCAGGCTTCGCCGACAAGGGTACGGGGGTGGAAGCCACGCTGCGTAAACAAGACGGTTCGAGCGAGACCGTCCGCGCCGACTGGCTGGTGGGCTGCGATGGCGCACACTCGGCGGTGCGGCACGGGCTCGGCTTCGCCTTCGAGGGCTCGACTCTCGAAAGCCACTGGGCGCTGGCCGACGGCCATGTCGTGGGGCTCGCGCCCACGGACAGACTGCACATCTTCTGGCATCGCGAGGGGATCCTGGCCTTCTTTCCCATTGTCGGCGACCGCTGGCGGGTGATTGCCGACCTTGGTCCGGCGACGGGCGACGAGAAGCATCCCGATCCGACGCTCGCCGAGATCAACACGCTGATGGCGCGGCGCGGCTCGCCGGGGATCGTGATGAGCAATCCATTCTGGCTGGCGGCGTTCCGCATCAACGAACGCAAGGTGAAAGACTACCGCAAGGGACGCGTGTTCCTGGCCGGCGACGCCGCGCACATCCACAGCCCGGCCGGCGGCCAAGGCATGAACACCGGCATGCAGGACGCCTTCAACCTTGCCTGGAAGCTGGCACTGGTGATCAAGGGCACGGCCAGGCCCGCCCTGCTCGACAGTTATTCGCCCGAACGCAGTACGGTGGGTGAGACGGTACTGCGCAATGCCGGCCGCCTTACCGAGGCCGCGACGCTGCGCAACCCGATCGCGCAGGGCTTGCGCAACACGATCGTGAAGTTCGCCGCGGGCTTCCCGGCGCTGCAGCACAGGGTCGCCGACCAGCTCTCGGAAATGGACATCGCCTATCCCGACAGCCCGCTCGCGGCGACGGGCGCCTACAGGGCTGGCGGACCGGCGGCGGGTGCGCGCTGGCCCCACCGGCTGCCGACGGGCGCCGGCGGCGCGAAGTTCACCGCTGTCGGCCCGGACGCCGCAGTGGCCATGCTGGCGGCGAAGTATCCAGCACTTGTGATGGCGGCATCAGCAACCGGCGAACACGCCAACGCCCTGAGATTGATCCGCCCCGATGGCTATGTCGGTTTCGCTGGCGCTGCCGATGACGGCGTCGCTGCCGAGGCCTATCTCGCGGCGCTGGCGGCAGGTTAATCGCGGCAAGTCGAAATGCCGACGGGTGGCGGGCCTGTCAGCGCGAGCGATCAGTGACCGGCGGTGCGCTCCAGGCTCTTGATGGCGAGCGGCGCCTTGCCCGACTTCTCCGCGACCTCGCGGTCCTGCGCCTCGATGATGGCACGGGCAGGCAGATCCTTTTCGAGACCCTCGAGGGCATCGAGTGGAATCCTCCGGTTGGAGCGCTGGCTGCCGTCCTCGTAGGTGACGTTGAACAGAACGTATTCCGTCCGCTTTCCGGGCTTCTTGGCCATAGCGGCCTCCGATCTGGGTTTGGCACGTCGATTAAGAGGCGCCCCATACGGCTTTCGCGACCGATGCGCGAGGAGATTCGCCCACCGCCAAGTTGAACTCTATGCCGGCGGCGTCGGCGGCAGCATCCGGTCGATCGCACTGCGCCAAACGTCCCGGGCCTCCTCCGGCGACAGGCCGAAGTAGTCACGCATGAGGTCCCAGCTCTCGAAACTGATCAGCACCACCAGCGCAACCAGCAACTGCGCGCGAGCCGGCGCCTCCAGCGTCGACAGCTCGGGCCGATACATCAGCTTCAGACGCTCCAGGTTCCCCTGCCGCGCGAGCGCGATGCGGGACTTGAGGTCGGGCATCTTGTCCTGGGTACGGATGAGGATTCGCCACAGAGGCAGCCACTTCTCGGTGGCGTATGCGCGCGTCTCGACATGGGACCTGATCCGGGTTGGACGGTCACCGTCGACGTCGCGTGCCACAGCCTCGGCCTGACCTACGGCCAGGGCATAGTCCATCGCCGCGAGGCCGAGGGCGTCGAGATCGGAAAAACGCTCGAAGATCGATCGTACCGAATAACCCGCGCGCGCCGCGATCTGCGCTGCCGTCGGCGTGCCAGGAGCAAGATTCAGAAGGTCGAGATAGGCTTCGATGATCAGGTGCCGGGTGCGCTCGCTGCGCAGGCGCCGGCCGTCCACCTGGCGGCGCTTGCGGCGAGGCACTTTCGGCAAGGAGTCCTGCAACGACACGACAATAGCTCCCGATATGCCGTCGCCCGCGACGGTTTGGGTACATATACCACCTGTCGGAAGTTCCACGTCGCGTCGACGCGACGGGCGCCCCCGAAAGGCAGTGTGCTTACATCAAACTCATTATAGCCGAAAACATTGATTTTCCCTAGGCGCGCATTGCGCCAGCGAGCGCCAGGCGACAGGCTAGGGCCATGAACGACCGCATGACCACCGTCGGCAGTGCCGTCTACGCCTTGTGTGTCGCGCTCACTCTTGTACTGACCGCAGCCGTCGGCACGGCCGATGCTCAGTCCCGGCGTCCGGCGGAAAGTGACAAAGGGAGCGACAAGCCGGCCGACTGCACCACCACCCTGGGCGCCCTGCCCAAGGAGTGGCTGGGCGAGGCTTTCGCCGTCGACGGCGTCACGCTGGGCGGCGCCGGACTGAAGCCGCAGCTACGCCTGTGGGGCGTCCAGGCCGGCGAGCTGCGTGACCGGCTGAGCGGCCAGGAGACCGTCGCGGGCATGCGGGCGCGTGCCGCGCTCGAGGACATGCTCGACAAGGCCGAACACAAGGTGAAGTGCCGGGCGGTGCGCTGGGACCGCAACTGCCATGTCGTGGCACAGTGCACCGTCGAGGCAGCCCCGGCGCCGCTCGATCTCGGCGGCTACTTGATCGCGAGCGGCATGGCCTACGGTTTCCGCCTCGACGAGGCATTGCCCTGGGAGCCGCGCGCCAGCCAACGCTATGCCGGTGCCGAGGCCGAGGCGCGCAAGGCCAAGCGAGGCTTGTGGCCTGTCTGGCTGGGCGAGAAATAGAACCGGCGCTTCACCGGCAGCGCGCCGGCCGCTGCGGCCGGGTCTTCGCCTTGACGCCAGCCGCCGCGGGGACGCGAACATCCCGGCTCAGATTGTCGTACACATCATCCATGCGGCGGTAGTCGATGGTCAGTTCCTCGCCCGCCGCGATATGGCGCAGCGCGTGATAGGTTACGTCGCCATCGTCGGACCCCAGGTTCGGATCGGCGGCATGGTTCATGTACCAGCCGGTTGAAATGCGCAGGAAATCGAGCGGCACCCAGTAGCCGCCGGTGCTGCGAATGCCGAACTTCTTGTACAGGGCGGCATGGCGCGAGGCGTTGACCTGCCGGACCGAGACCCAGCGGCTATCCTCGCCGTCCCAGATGCGGACGATTTCTCCCTTTTTGATGTTCTGATCGGCATAGCAGCCGATGCCGTGAACGCCGGAGGGGCCGAGATAGACGAATGCCTTGCTGGTCTTGCGCTTCATGAAAACTCTTACTCGTGACTGCCGCTACCGCGCGGCCCGCGTGCTTAGCCTGCCTCCCTTGCCTCTTCAATCGTGCCGACAGTACAGCCTGGGGGTGGCAGGCATCCCGTTCTATCTCGCGCGGATGTTTCCCGCGGCGCGCTTGCTGCCGCAAGAAGAGGCCGAGGCTCAGGTGGTATCGTGGACGTCCTTCATTGCCTCGACCATCCATCCGGCGCGACGCCAGGGGCTGGAGCACGCCCGCGAGGTCTATGCCGTAGCGGACAAACGCCTGGGCAAGAACGACTGGGCAGTGGGCGGCCGGTATTCGATTGCCGACATCCATCTGTTTCGCCTCTACTGGCGCTTCCGCAGCTCGCTCGAGCCCGAAACGGGCGCCTTCCCCAATATCGATGCGCACTATGCGCGCATGATGGCGCGTCCGGACGTTCAGCGAACGATCGAGATCGAGACAAAGATCGGCTACGACCTGCCGGCGTAGTGGTCGGCTACTTGCCGTTCAGCACCCGCCACACTTTTTCAGGCGTCACCGGCATGTCGATATGACTGACGCCATGCCCGGCGAGCGCGTCGACCACGGCGTTCATCACCGACGGCAAAGCGCCGGCACATCCCGCCTCGCCGCAGCCTTTCACGCCTAGGCGGTTGGTCCTGCAGGGCACGGAATGGTTCTCGATCGAGAAGTCCGGCGCATCGGACGCCCGCGGCAGGGCGTAGTCCATGTAGGAGCCGGCCACGGGCTGGCCCTGTTGATCGTAGACCGTGCGCTCCATCAACGCCTGGCCGATACCCTGCACGACACCGCCGTGCGCCTGGCCCGCCACCAGCATCGGATTGATGACGGTGCCGAAGTCGTTGACCATGAAATAGCGCACGACCTCGACTTGCCCGGTGTCGCGGTCGATCTCGACCTCGGCGACATGGCAACCGTTGGGAAAGGAAAACGGCGGATTGTCGGAGATGTGGCTGACGTCGAGCGATTGCGGCAGATCCGCCGGCAGCTTGAGGCCACCGCGCAGCTTGTCGGCCAACTCGATTACGCTGATGCCACGATCGGTGCCGGCGATGGTGAAGCGGCCACGCTCAAACTCGATATCCACGGCCGCGGCCTCGAGCACGTGGGCCGCGATCTGCTTGCCCTGTTCGATCAGTATGTCGCCGGCCTCGAGGAAGGCCTGGCTGGCGACCAGTGCGGATTTCGACCCACCGGTGCCACCGCCGACCTTGAGCTGGTCGGAATCGCCCTGCAGCAGGCGGAAGCGTTCGAACGGGATGCCGAGCTGGCTGCCCAGCACCTGGGCGAAGGGCGTGGCGTGGCCCTGGCCGTAGTCGAGCGTGCCGCTCAGCATGGTGACGGTACCGTCCGCTTCGAAGCGGATGCCGCCGTACTCTTTGGCCGGCGGCCCCGTGACCTCGAGATATGAGCCGATGCCGCGGCCTCGCAGCTTGTTGCGGGCCGCACTCTCCTGCTTGCGCTTGTCGAAGCCCTGCCAATCGGCCGCCACCAGCGCCTTGTCGAGGATCGCGGTGAACTCGCCCGAATCGTAGTTCATGCCCGACGGCGCCTTGTAGGGCATCTGCCCGGAGGCGATGTGGTTCAGTCGCCGCATCTCGACCCGGTCGATGCCCATCTCGCGTGCCGCCGTGTCGATCAGACGCTCCATGTAATAGTTGCCCTCGGGCCGTCCGGCACCGCGGTAGGCGCCCACCGGCGTGGTGTTGGTGAACACGACCTTGGAATTCACCTCCATCGCCGGCGTCTTGTAGACGTCGATGACGTTCTTCACCGCGTTGGTCGTGGCCGGCATCGGCGGATAGATGTAGGCGCCAGCGTTGCCGGTTCCGCTCAGCCGCACGGCGAGGAACCTGCCGTCCTTGGCGAGCGCCAACTCTGCAATGCGTTGGTGATCGCGACCAGCATGGTCGCTCAGGAAGCTCTCGGAGCGTTCGTCGGTCCACTTCACGGGGCGGCCAAGCAGCTTGCCGCCCAGCAACAGCGGTGCGTACTCGGGATAGACCTGCGACTTCATGCCGAACGAGCCGCCGACATTGCCGGTCAGTACCCGCACCTTGTCGGGTGTCACGTTGAGCACGTCGCGGGCAAGACCACCGCGTAGGCCCATCACGCCCTGGCAACCAACATGCAAGGTCCAGCGCCCGCTCAGTGAATCGTAGGAGCCGACCGCGGAGCGCGGCTCCATGGCGTTGACGACAATGCGGTTAGACGCGATTTCCAGCCGTGTCACATGCGCTGCCTCGGCGAAAGCCTTCTTCACCGCTTCGGCGTCGCCGTAATGGAAATCGAGCACCAGATTACCGGGCGCCTCCTCATGAATCTGCGGCGCGCCGGGTTTCAGCGCCTCGGCTGGACTGGTGACGGCCGGCAGCTCTTCGATGTCGAGCACCGACGTGACTTCGCGACCATGCCGTGTGCCTGCCGGCTACGGACCATTACGGCATAGGCTTGGCCTGGCAGGTTTATGTCATCGGTGTAGCGTCCCTGGCCGCGCAGCAGCTTCGGGTCCTCGGAACGCGGCACGGGCTGCCCAACGCCGAACTTCATCAAGGCGAGACCGGTGTCGTCGAACGAGTCCATACGCTTACCCTCAAACACGGAAATAGTGTCATCCGTGCGGAGCAACCTCCGCGCGGATGACAGCTGCGCTGTTACTTCAGCGGCGAATAGTTCGTCGGCATCAGCAGGGTCGAGTGCATCTCGGCCAGCAGAGCCGGGCCCTTGGCGAGATAGGCCTGCCACGCCGGATCCTTCATCGCCGCACCACGCGCCTCGAAGCGCTCCTGCAGGTTCTTGTAGCGCCAGAGATGAAGCCATTCGTTGGGCTGCGGGAATTCGCCGGTCCAGGCACCCCAGATCGGCGAGTACTTGTCGCGCGCCTCCCGCACTTCCTTGAAGTTCTTGCCGTACTGCGCAGCGCCGCCCATCTGCGTGCGATAGATGCGCAGTTCGTAGACGTTGCCGGTGGTACCGTCGTCCGGACGAATGTCGACCACGGCATTCATGAGCCGAAGGTCCTGGCGTTCGATCAGCGGACGAATGACGGGCACGTAACCTTCGGTCCACGGCTTGTGTTTCATGAGCTCGCCGCGCAACCGCGTCCGCTCTTCATAGCTGTCGTACTTCCACAGGTGCCAGATCTGGTTGAGCGCGCCGAATTCGGCGGTCCAGTAGCCATGATTGACGCCATAATTCTGGCCGCGCGCCGGCCGGCCGATCGTCTCGGCGGCCTTGAGATACTCCGGCATCTTGCCGGGCTTCAGGGTGTAGCAGCGAAGTTCGTAGACCATGTCGTTTCCTCTCAGGGATGGGAATTCCTACGGATGTGGATTGCGGGGCGGATGCGCGCGCACCGCTTCCTCGTTGATGTCGGCGCCCCAGCCCGGCCGGGTGGGCACGATCAGCTCGCCATTCTGGATGACCGGGGGATGCGTGACCAGATCGTCCTTCCAAGGCACATCGTCGATGTCGATTTCCATGATGCGGAAGTTGGGCATGGCGGCACATAGATGTGCGCTCATCAACGTCGACATATGGCCGTAGAAATTGTGCGGCGCGCAATTGATCTCGTAGGCCTCCGCCATGGCGGCGATCTTGAGCGACTCCATCAGGCCGTTCCACGGCACATCGATGATCGACACGTCGATCGAACGGTTCTCGAAGAACGGTCGGAACTGGCGGCGCCCGAAAAGCGACTCGCAGGAGGCGATGGGCATGGCGGCGCGGTCGCGGATCAACCGCAGCCCCTCGGGATCGTAGGAATCGATCTCCAGCCAGAACAGATTGTAGGGCTCGCAGGTACGCGCGACCTTGATGTAACCCTCGGTCTTGAAGTTGAAGTTGGTGTCGAGAAGGATGCCCATCTCGGGACCGGCGCCCTGGCGGAAGGCCGCCAGCCCGTCGGAGATCGCGGCGAGCACCGCGCCATCGGCGTTGAGCTCGGGCCCGCCAGGTGTGCGGCCAAATCCCGGCTGGTGCATGTTGGGCGGATCGAGCTCGAAACGGAAGATGTTGGTCTTGAGCGCCTTGAAGCCACGCTCCTTCACGTGCTTGCCGAGCTTCACCACGTCGTCGAACGAGCGCACCGGATCGACTTTCATCAGATCCGCGTTGCGGAAGCGATAGCTGCCGCAATGCGACCAGTAGAGCGGCAGGCGGTCACGCACCGGGCCGCCGAACAGGGCATGGACCGGGATGCCAAGGGCCTTCGCCTTGACGTCGAGCAGGGCATTCTCGATGGCCGCCATCGCCTGCTGGTTCATGCCGCCCGGCGCCTGGCGTGTGATGGCGTAGAACCGCGCCATGATGCGCTCGATCGGCCGCGGATCCTGGCCGATCAGCTCGTGGGCCATGCGGCGGATCACGGCGGGGCGTCGCAATGCAAGTCCTCAATCCTGGCGATTTTCATGGTGGTTCCTCCCGCGCTTGTCCCAGCATAGACTAGAGAAAGACCACCGCGGGATGAATCTATGGCTCTCCACGGCAAGGGAATGCTGATCACCTTCACCGAGGTGAAGGCGCGCGACGAGCGCGACTTCAACGAGTGGTACAACCGCGAACACATCGACGAACGGATCAACCTCCCGGGCTTTCATCGCGCCCGGCGCTACATCGCCGTCCGTGGCTCGCCCAAGTACCTCGCGACCTATGAATGCGACAGCGTCGACGATCTTGCGACGCCGGGCTACCTGCATCTCCTGGCCAACCAGACACCGTGGAGCCAGGCGGTGATGGCGAGGTTCACCCACTTTCACCGTATGACATTGCGCACCCAGGTCGACCTCACGCACGGCATCGGCGGCTCGGTCGCCTGCGTGCGGTTCGTGCCCAATCCGCGCGAACGCAAGGCACTGGTCGCCTGGCTGCAGGAAACCGCGCTGCCGCGCGTCATTGCCCGGCCCGGTCTGCTTGGCGCGTTCGCCGCCGAGAACGACGTCGAGACGGCCAACGCCCCGCTTCAGGAAAAAAGCATGGATCATCCCAGAGTCGAAGAGGCGGAGTGGATCGTCGTGCTCGAAGGTGCCGACGTCGCTTCGGTGGGCACTGCCGCACGGATGCTTTTCAAGCCGGCTGCCCTGAAGCATTTCGGAGTCACCGCGGTGCCGACGATTGGCACCTACCGACTGCTGTTCGGCAATCAGCGGTGACGCAACTTTGACCTTTCGTTGATCAGACGATCGCGTAGGTTGGCCTCGTGTCCACCCAACAGAAGATCTTCTGGCTGCGACTCTCCACGCTGATCGGCCTGTGCCTGCCCGCGCTCGAACTCGCGTGGCGCTGGTACGCCGACGAACTGGGGCCGCGCCCCGTCACCTTGG
>RGPT01000159.1 GCA_010032545.1 Alphaproteobacteria bacterium | reverse complement strand
TCGGCCGCCGGCGGCCGAGCCGGGCGGGCAGAGAGTCGACTGCAGGGTCGCGAGCTGCGGGCCGTACTCGCGCAACACCGAACTGAAATCGCCGCCGATACGCGCCAGGATCGCGGCGCGGTTGCTCGCGGCATCCATCGGGCAGGACGGCGACGGCTGAGGGTGAAACAGCGGGTCCGGCTTCGACAGATCGGCCTGATGCTTCAGGACCGGCGTGAGGCAGCGCAGGTAGAGACCGCCAAGGGTCGAGAGCGCGCTGTCTTCGGTGCGTTGGTCGAGGTCGGTCCACACCACGACGATGCCGGGGGCGGGGCAGTCATCCTCCTGGATCAGGCCAAGCCCGCCGAAATGCACGCGATAGAACAGGCCCATGTTGCGGGCGAGCGCCGCCCCGCGCGGCGTCAGATAGCCGGGCGGCACCGGCCAGGCGGGCCAGGGCGACGCTGCATACTTCGCAAGCTCCTCCGGAGACTGATCCGGCGCGCGCACGCCATGGCGGGCGAGCATCACGACACGTTCCATCTGCCAACCCGGCGGAACCGGCGGAATCTGAGCCCCGGCCGGCGCAAGGCCCGCCGTCAGGGTGGCGACGAGGATGGCGGCGACCAGGCGACTCTTCATTGCAACATTCCGGAACAAGGGCACGAGGCGAGCCTACCCCAAGGGCTGCGCGCACGGTAGCGGCGGCGACGCAGTGCCCCAGCCACCCACCGTCAGCCCGCCGTCGCGCGATCCCACCAGTCGCGCGTGCGATACCAGGCGCCGACCAGAGGCAATACCCATTCGGGGTTGCCGTTGTAGAACGGCACGGTCGGGAATGGCTGGCCGTCGAAGGCATTGATCGGCGCGTTCGAGCCACCGGCGATTTTCCTCGCCGTCTGGTAGCCGAGATAGGACATCATGGCCACGCCCGAGCCGTTGCACGCCATCAGGTAGTGCATGCCCTGCTCCTGGCCCATATGCGGCATGAAATCGAAGGCGAAAGCCACGTTGCCGGTCCAGGCGTGCGTCACCTTGGTGCCCCTGAGCTGCGGCCAGCGCTCCAGCATGTAACCGTGCAACACCGGCGCACTCACCTCGGGCGCCACCTGCGTGAAGCGGGCGCGACCGCCGAAGATGACGCGCTTGTTGTCGGGCGACTGTCGGTAGTAGCAGAGCACGCGCTTGGTATCGGAGACGACGCGGTTCTTTGGAATGAGGCTCTTGACCAGATCCTCCGGTAGTTCCTCCGTCGCGATGATATGGCTGGCCACCGGCACCAGGCGGCGCTTGAGCGTCGGCGTGAGGTCGGTGGTGTAGCCGTTGGTGGCGATCACGACCTCGCGCGCGTCGATCGGCCCCTTGCTCGTAAGCACGCGGAAGCCGCCGCCGCTCTTGCGCTCGATCTTCTCGGCGTCGCAATTGGCGCAGAGTTTCGCACCGGCGCGCTGCGTCGCCTTCAGCAGTCCACCGTAGTAGAGCGCGGGATGAAGCTGCCCCGTGCGCTCCACCACCATGCCGCCGTAGTAATAGTCCGAGGCGATCTCCTCGCGCTGCTGCTCGCGCGACACCATGTAGGTGCCGAGCGCCGCCTTCTCGTTGTAGGTCGCGACCTTGGCCGCCTGCTCCGCATAGTGACGCGGCGTGTAGGCGCCGCTGAAACGGCCATTCATGCGCCAGTGGCACTCGATGCCTTCGCGCTGGATCACCGTTTCGACCTGCGCCAGGGAATCCGCGGCATCGGCCAGCATGCGCGCCATCACGGCCTTCCAGGCCTCGGCATCGCCGCCGACGCCCTTGCCGGAAAAGCCCTTCCCCATGGTCGTGCCGCCGCTCACGCCGCCGCCGTTGCGCGTCGAGGCGCCGACGCCGAAGTCGCCGCGCTCCAGCACCGTCACCTCGACGCCCGAGCGCGCCAGTTCGAGCCCGGTCGAGAGACCGCCGTAGCCCGCGCCCACCACCAGCACGTCGGTCTTGAGCGGCGGGTCCTGGCTCAGCTCGTTGGTGGGATGCCACCACTCCCACCACCACGGCATCGCCTTGAAGTCCTTGTGGAATATGCTGTCGGCCATCGAACTCTCCTAACGCGCGCTGTCCTTGAGGCCACGGCCGAAGCGGCCGATCAGGACGAGCACCACGGACACGAGCAGGATCTGGATCACGGAAACCGACGCGATGGTCGGGTCGATCTCCATCATGATATTGTCGAACATCTTCTTGGGCAGCGTCATGTTCGCGCCCGCGAGGAACAGCGCCACCACGACCTCGTCGAAAGAGGAGATGAAGGCGAGCAGTCCGGCCGAGACGAGGCTTGGCCGCAAGAGCGGCAGGGTGATCTTGCGCAGGGTCTGCCAGCGGCTGGCGCCCAACCCCTCCGCCGCCTGCTCGAGCGAGCGGTCGAAGTCGCGCAGGCCGGCGGTGATCACCAGCACCACGAAGGGCAGCGCCAGCACGGTGTGGCCGATCACCAGCCCGTACCAGGTGCCGATCAGCTTGAGCTTGGCGAACAGGCCGTAGACGGCGACCGCGAAGATGATGTGCGGCACGATGATGGGGGCGAGGGCTGCACGATCGACGACGATCCTTCCGAAGAAGCGACCGCGCACCAGCGAGAAAGCCAGCGGCACGCCGAGTGCCAGCGCCAGGATTGCGGTAGCGCCGCCGATGTAGAGCGAGCGCCATGTCGAATCGATCCACTGCGGGTCGTCGAGGTAGCGCTCGTACCACTGCCAGGAGAAGCCCGGCGGCGGAAACTGCATGTAGGGCGCCGAGCTGAGCGAGATCGGGAAGACCACCAGCAGCGGCAGCATGAGGAAGAAGTAGACCAGGGCGCAGAACCCGATCAGCAGCAGCCGGCTGGCGTGCAGGCTCCTCACCGGGCGGTCTCCGGCTGGGTGAAACGCTGGGCGAGCGTGTAGACGGCGAAGGTGGCGGCCAGCAGCACGGCCGACAGCGCTGCGGCAAACGGCCAGTTCAGAGCCTCGCGCACCTGTTGCTCGATCAGCACCGCGATCATGATGACCCGGCCGCCGCCCAGCAGCGCCGGCGTGATGTAGAAGCCCAGCGACAGCACGAAGACCAGCACGCATCCGGCGAACACGCCGTTCAGCGTGAGCGGCATCCAGACACGCCAGAAGATGCGCCAGTTGGAGGCGCCGAGGCCCGCCGCGGCGGCGGGAATCGCCGGATCGACCTTGCGCACCGCGCCGTAGATCGGCAGCACCATGTAGGGCAGCAGCACGTGCACCATGCCGATCAGCACGCCGGTGAAATTGTGCAGGAGCGGGATGGGATCGCTGGTGATCCCCGCCTCCATCAGCATGCGGTTGAAGACGCCGTTGCGGCCCAGCAGCACCATCCAAGCATAGGTGCGCACCAGCACCGAGGTCCAGAGCGGCAGCAGCACGAAGATGAACCCCATGGTCGCCCAGAACGGCGTCGTGGTGGCCATCAGGAAGCCCAGCGGATAGCCGAGGAGCAGACAGAACAGGGTCACGAGAAGCGCGATCTCGAAAGTGTTCCAGAGAACGCGGAGGTAGAGCCCCTCACCCAGCGCCTTGGCGTACCAGTCGAGCGTGCCGGCCTCGACGCTGAAACCCAGCATGCGCACGACCGGGAAGAGGAAGAAGACCAGCAGCAGGATCAGCGCCGGCAGAGCCGGCCAGAAGCCGCTTCGGCTAGAAAACATGGATGGCCTCGGGATCGATGCCGACCGCGACCTTCGCCCCTGCCGCGGGCAGCGCGCCGCGGGCGGGCTGGCGGACCAGCAGCTCCAGCCCGCCCTCGCAGGCGAGCCTGAGCTTGAACGACGTGCCGAGATAGACGGACTCGATCACCTCGCCGGCGAACTGGTTCGTGCCCCCGGATGCGAATCGCTCCGGACGCATCAGCACGCCGACCTTGGCGCCGGCTTGCCTGTCGCTGCGCACGACGAGCGTGCGGCCGCCGTCGAGCGTCACGGCGCCGGGAGCGCTCATCGTGCCGTGGAAGATGTTGCTCTCGCCCACGAAGTCGGCAACGAAATCGTTGGCGGGACGCTCGTAGATCTCCGTCGTCGTGGCGATCTGCTGGATCGTGCCCTTGTTCATCACCGCGATGCGGTCGGAGAGGACCAGCGCTTCTTCCTGGTCGTGGGTGATGAAGATGGTGGTGAGGCCGAGGCGGCGCTGCAGGCGGCGCACTTCCAGCTGCATGGTCTCGCGCAGCTTGCGATCGAGCGCGCCGAACGGCTCGTCGAGCAGCAACAGGCGCGGGTTGAAGACGATGGCGCGGGCAAGTGCCACGCGCTGCTGCTGGCCGCCGGACAGCTGCTTGGGCAGGCGCGCCTCGTAGCCCGCCAGCTCGACCATCGCCAGCGCTTCGGCCACGCGCCTTTCGGTCTCCGGCTTGGCGACGTTGCGCATCTCCAGCGGGAAGGCGACGTTGGCCTTGACGCTGAGATGCGGGAACAGCGCATAGTTCTGGAACACCATGCCGATGTCGCGCCTGGCCGGCGGCAGGGCGCTGATGTCGGTCCCGCCCACCTTCACGGTGCCGCCGTCGGGCGTCTCGAAGCCCGCCACGACCTTCAGAAGCGTCGTCTTGCCGGAGCCGCTGGGGCCCAGGATGGTGAGCAACTCGCCCTGCGCCACGCTGAGCGAGACGTGGTCCAGCGCGACCACGTCACCGAAACGCTTGCCTACCCCCTCGATCAGGAGCTCGGCCGATCCCCCACGCGCAGCCAACTGATGTTACGCCTTCTTCAGCATCCACGCGTTCCACAGTTCCGCCGCCTTGGTGCCGTTCTCGGCGTACCACTCGTCACTGATCCAGAACTGCTTGTCGAGATAGTTGGTCGGCAGGTAGGGCTTCACCTTGGCGTCGACGAAGTTAAGCGACTCGAGGTTGAGGCCGGGATAGCCGAGCTCCGAGGCATAGACCGCCTGCTGCTGCGGGATGGCGAGTTCGGCCAGCATCTTGTTGGCCCAGTAGGGGCTCTTGGCGCCGCGCGGGATGGCGAAGCTGCCCTGCTTCAGCGCACCTTCGTTCCACTCGATCTCGACCGGCGCGCCCTTCTTGATGATGTCGTAGAAGCGGCCGTTCCAGCCGGTGGCCAGCACCACTTCCTTGTCGAGCAGCAGCTGAGCCGGCTGCTGGCCGGTCGACCACCACACGGTGACGTGCGGCTTGATCTGGTCGAGCTTCTTGAAGGCGCGATCGAAGTCGATCGGATAGAGCTTGTCCTTCGGCACCCCGTCGGCAATCAGCGCGAATTCGAGATTGTCGGTCGGGTGGTTGCGCATCGAGCGCGCGCCCGGGAACTTCTTGACGTCCCACCAGTCGGCCCAGCTCTTGGGCTGCGTGCCGCCTTTGAAGACGTCGGTGCGGTAACCGATGATCGTGGTGTAGACCGACGAGGCGAAGACAAAGGGATTTTGCGCCGTCGCCGGATACTTGGAGCGATCGACGACCTTGGGGTCGACCTTGTCCAGGAGGTTGGCCTTGCCGGCGCGGATCGCGTCCTGGCCACCGATCTCGGTGAGATCCCACTCGACGTTGCCGGAATCGACCATGGCGCGGAGCTTGCCGAAGTCGACGGGGCTCGTCTCGACGACCTTGATGCCGTACTTCTTCTCGAAGCCGTTGAAGAAGGCCTTGCGCATCGCCGTGCCCATCGACCCGCCGGAATGATTGACCACGAGCTGGGCGGGCTTGGCGGGCTCGGCCTGGCCGAAGGCGGGCCCGGCGGCACCCAGCGCGGCAGCACCTCCCAGCAATGCTACGGCCTGGCGACGATTCAGTTTCCTGGTGTCCATGCGCGATTCCCCTTCGTGTTGTTCTGCTGCTGACTCTAGGAGCGCCCTCCGGCGCGGGCAACAGCCTCTGCGTGCCGGTTCGCGCTGCGGGCCTGCCGGATTGAGGTCGCGGGCGGGCGCCGATATAGGAAAAGCCAACAAGTGGGGGATCGAAGCCATGGCTGAACTCGAAATCGTCGGCGTTCCTTTCAGCAACTATGTGCGATCGGTGCGCATGCTGTGCGAAGAAAAGGGCGCTGCCTACAAGCTCGTACCCTCCCTGCCGCAATCGCCGGAGGTCGTGGCGATCCATCCGGCCGGCCAGATTCCCGTCATGCGCCACGGCGACGTCGCGCTGTTCGAATCGAAGGCCATCGCCACCTACATCGACCGCACCTTCCCGGGTCCGAAGTTCATCCCGGATGAGCCGGTCGCGCAGGCCCAGGTCGAGCAGTGGGTGTCGTACGGCAACGTCAAGGTCGACCGCTGGATCATGCGCGAATTCGTCGTGCCGTCGGTATTCTTCGACAAGGCCAAGGGTCCCGACACCGCCCGCATCACAGCCTCGCTGCCCGAGATCGAAAAGTGCTGCAAGGTGCTGGACGCCGCCGTCGCCAAGACCGGTCATCTCGTCGGCACGTCCCTCACCTATGCCGACATGAACGTGATCCCGATGCTGGCCACGCTGCAGAACTTTCCGGCCGGCAAGGAGATCGTGGCGAAGTATCCGGCACTTGCAGCCTATGTCACGAACGTGACCGGGCGGCCCTCCTACACCAACACCGCCCCGCCGCCGCGCAAGTAGTGCTGCGCGGCAGGCTCAGGCCGGCGCGAGTTTGTAGACGCGCGCGGCCGTGCCGCTGAACAACGCTGTCTTTTCGGCCGGGGAATAGCCCGCTGTCAGGCGCTTGAAGGCGTTCCACAGCACGGCGTAGCTGCACGTGCCCTTGTCGACCGGGAAGTTGCTCTCGAACATCGCCCGCTCGGGCCCGAAGGCTTCGATCGAGGTTTCGATGAAGGGCTTCCATGCCGCCGCGAGCTCGACCGAAGTGGGCGGCGTCCGCCGCTCGGGAAAGTCGAAGCCGCCCAGATGCATGCCGAGGCCACCCAGCTTCACCGTGACGTTGGGGCAGCGTGCCAGCTCGAACAGCTTGGGCTTCCATTCGGCGAAGGCTTCCGCGCGGCGCCCGGCATAGGGCCCGATGCCGATCGGGCCGCCGACATGGTCGAGCACGATGCTGGTGTCCGGAAAGGCCCGCGCGAGGTCGATCAGGTCGTCGATCTGCGTGTGCAGCAGCCAGGAATCGAAGCTGAGGCCCAGCGCGCCCAGCGCCGCGAAGCCCCGGCGGAACGCCGGATCGCGCAGCAACCCCTCCGGCGGCGTCGCCGAACTGGCGCGCACGCCGCTCGGATGCCAGGGCGACACGTTGCGGATACCCTTGAAGCGGCCGCCGGCCACCGCAACGTGCGCCTCGAGCGCGCCCCTGGCGCGATCGCCGAAGCGCAGGTCGACATTGCCGACGATGCCGAGGCAGGCCTTGGTGGGACCATAGCCGCCGCTGGCACTCATGGCGGCGATGCCGTTCACGAATTCGGTCTCGCCCAGCGACCGGCGCGTCTCGTCCCCGCCCTCGCGGTACATCGTCCGGCACTCGACGAACACGGTGGCCACGATGTTGTGGCCGCTGCCGGTGTCGGCCAGCAGGTCGGGCAGCAGGTCGGGCAGCAGATAGGCGTTGCCGGGACGATCCCACAGATGATGATGCGGATCGACGATCGGCAGGTCGGGCTCGAGCGCCGCCTCCGTGTGTTGCGCCAGCCAGTCGGGCCGGACCGCGAGAAATCCCGGCGCGATTCCCTGTGCTGCCATGTCCGCCCCCTATTCCGCGAAGAAGTCCAGCAGCAGCCGGTTCAGCGCGGCCGGCTGCTCCTCGGGCACGAAGTGGCCGCACTCGGCAATCACCGCGCCGCGCACGTTGGTCGCCACGCGCCGCAGACTCTGCTCGGGTTCGCTGCCGCGCCCGCGCGCGTGCGGATAGCTGCATCCGCCGCCGACCGCCAGCACCGGCATCGGCAGACGGAAGCCAGTCGCGAGCTGCGCGGCATTCGCCTTCGCGTCCTGGAACATGGCGCGATAGAGGCTGAAGCCCGCGCGCATCGCCCCGGGCTGGCTATAGGTGCGGGCGTACTCGTCGAGGTCGGCCTCGGAGATCGCCCCCGGGCGATAGGCGAAGGTTTGATAGAACCACTGCAGGTAGACGCGTTCGCGGCCCTGCGTCAGCGCCTCGGGCAGGTCGGGGGTGACGTGGAACTGGTGGTGCCAGCGCCGGCCGCCCTGGCTGAAGTCGCCACCGTCGCCGGGAATCACGACATCGACGACCGCGAGCTTCTCGACCGCCTCGGGATGATCGGCGGCGATGGCAAAGGCCGTCGGGCCACCCCAGTCATGCCCGACCAGGAGGAAGCGCTTGTGCCCAAGGGTCTCCGTCACCAGCCGCCAGATGTCGTTGCCGATGGTCCGCTTGTCGTAGCCGGTGAGCGGGCGCGAACTGTCGCCGAGGCCGCGCATGTCGGGCGCGATGACCGTGTAACTGGGTGCGAGGGCCGCGATCGTGTGCCGCCACTCGTACCAGGTCTGCGGCCAGCCGTGGATCAGCACCACGGGCGGGCCCTTGCCCGCCGTCACATAGTGCAGCATGACCTCGCCGATCTCCGCATAGTGATGCGTGACACCCGTCGTCGCGTCCATCGATCGTCCCCCTCGTTCGCCGTGCGCCGCCAGTCTAGCGCCTCGCACCCGCCGCGAGATATCGAAAGGCGATGTGCGAGGGCTGCGCGAATGTGGTGAACTGCCTCCCGAGAGGTCGCAACCGATGACGATCAGACTGTCCGAGAATTTCCGCGCCCTGTTCTATTCGCCGTTCTACGCCACCCAGGCGACCGGCGCTTTCGCTGCAGCGGGCGTGGAAGTGGAGATGATCCCCTCGCCCAGCCCGGGCGCCGCCGTGGCCGTGCTGCGCGCGGGCGACGTCGACGTGATGTGGGGCGGGCCGCTGCGCGTGATGATGCTGCACGACGCCGAGCCCGCCTGCGACCTCGTCTGCTTCTGCGATGTCGTGGCACGCGATCCGTTCTTCGTCATCGGCGCCAAGCCCAAACCCGACTTCCGCTTCGCCGATCTAAAGGGCCTCCGCTTCGCGACCGTCTCGGAAGTGCCGACGCCGTGGATCTGCCTGGCCAACGATCTCCGTGGCGCCGGCGTCGATCCGGCCAGTCTCAGCCGCATCGACGACAGGACGATGGCCGAGAACGAGGCGGCGCTCAGCGCCGGCCAACTCGACGCCATCCAGGTTTTCCAGCCCTACGCCGAGCGGCTGATCGCCTCGGGCGCCGGCCATGTCTGGAACGCCGCCGCCACGCGCGGCCTCACCGCCTACACGACGCTGGTTACGCGCCGCGACGTGCTCACCGGACGCGCCGACGAGCTGCAGCGCATGACCCGTGCCATCCATCGCACCTTGCAGTGGTTCGCGAAGACACCGGCGATCGAGATCGCAGGGCTCCTGAAGGACTATTTCCCCGACCTCCCGACGCCCGTCTACGCCGCCTGCATCGAGCGCTACCGCAAGCTTGGCCTGTGGGGGCCCGATTCGATCATCCGCCGCGAGGGCTATGACCGCCTGCACGCCGCGATGCGCGCCTCGGGCGCGCTCAAGCGCGACGTCGCCTTCGCAGCCTGCGTCGACACGGCGCTGGCCGAAAAGGTCGTGCACGCTACTCCGGCTTGATGCCGAGGTCCTTGATGATCTTGCCCCAGCGGGCCGACTCGGCCTTCACGAAGGCGCCGAACTGTTCCGGCGTGTCGCCCACCGGGACCGCGCCGAGCCTCGCCAACTGCTCGCCGACTTCGGTCGAGCGCAGCACCTTCACCAGCTCGGCGTTGAGC
>RGPT01000158.1 GCA_010032545.1 Alphaproteobacteria bacterium | reverse complement strand
GATGATCGTCCGCGCGTCGGCGCCCATGTAGAGCTTGAAGCCGGGTGGCGGATCGACCAGCGTGAGGGTCACGGGAACGCGCCGCTGCAGGCGGATCCAGTCGGTGGTCGGCGCCACATAGGGCAACAGTTTTACTTCACCGACTTCGCGGCTGAAGCCCCGCGCGATGCCCTGGATGCGCGCGCGGTGAAAGACGAACGGCTGGCTGTCCAGCCACACCCAGGCGGTACCGCCGACCTCGAAGGAGCGGATGTAGTCCTGCTTGTAGTTGGCCATGATGCGCCAGGCGTTGCCATCGACGATGCCGATGATCGGCACGTTGGCCTTGGCCGTGTCGCCCGTCCGCACCGTGAGATTGGTGACCGTCCCGTCGACCGGCGCCACCACTTCGGTCTTGCCGAGCCCCCATTGCGCGGTGGCCATCTCGGCCAGCGCCAGGTTGAGCGCGGCCTGGTGCGCCACGATGCCGTTCTGCGCCTTCTCGATCGCAAACTCGGAGATCCTCATCTCGGCGGCCGTCCGGCGCAGCGTGTCGTTGGCCCTGTCGAGGTCGGCACGGGGGGCGTATTCGCTCTTCGCCAGGTCGGCAAAGCGGACCTGCTCCTGCTGCGCGTAGGTGTGAGCCGAGGTCGACGCCGCCAGCGCCGCGCGGGCGGAGGAAAGTTCCTCCTCGGACACCTTCAAGAGCGCTTTCTGCTCGTCGATCTGGGCCTGGCGCTGGTTGACGATGAGCTGGAAGGGCACGGGATCGATGGTGAAGAGCCGGTCGCCCTTCTTGACGTCCTGGTTGTCGACGACGTGCACCTTGAGGATTGGTCCCGTCACCTCGGAGGCCACGGCCACGAGGTCCGACCGCACATAGGCATCGTCGGTATAGGCCACGAAATAGACGACGACCTGATAGACGATGAACAGGCCGAGGATCGTGCCGCCGACGACGAGGAGCCGCCGGAGCCGGCTGGCCTCGCGCTCCGGGCGGGGCGCCTCGACGACTATCCTTTTCCTATAGTCATACTCTCGGCCATGACCGGCCCCCGCCTGATCTACGCCCCGCGCGGCAAGAGCCTGCCACCCGAGCGGCGGCGCCTTGCTTTCCTGCGCGCCTTCTTCGCCACCGGCTCGGCGAGCTATGCCGCCGCCTGCGCCGGCGTCGACCGGACCACGCCCTATTTGTGGCGCGACGAGGATCCAGCGTTCGCGCTCGCCTGGGAGGCCGGGCGCTCCGCCCGTCGCACCCATCACCCCGATCGCCTGACCCGGCCGATCGAACGGATGAACGACAAGATGTTGATGCTTGCGATCAAGCGCGGCGCCGGACGGCGTTCCCGAATCTCGACACTTGACCAGACCATCGGAGAGGCGAAAGACCAGGCGGATCAAGGCACTGACCGATTGTGACAGTTTCCTTGCCGAGTCCGGTCCTAGTCGGCGGCCCGCACCATCCCTGGAGACGGTTTGAAGTCCAGGATCGAGCCACCGCGCGCCGCTGGCAGAGGTAACGACGGCGGCCCAACACCCAGAGCACGGGCGGCATTCCAGCCCCAGCGCGGGTCGACCAGGAAGGAACGCGCGTGCGCGGTGCAGTCGGCCTCACCCGCGGCGATGATGCGCTCGGCCTGCTCCGGTTCGGTGATGATGCCGACCGCCCAGGTCTTGATGCCGGCGTCGCGGCGGATGCGGGCGGCGAACGGCACCTGGTAGCCGGGGGTCGCGGTGATCTTCTGCGCCGGCGAGTTGCCGCCGGAACTCGTATCGATGAAATCGCAGCCCAGCGCCTTCAGCTGGCGCGCCGTCTCGACGGTGTCCTCGAGCGTGAGCCCGCCCTCGACCCAGTCGGTCGCCGACAGCCGCATGCCCATCGGCTTCTCCGCCGGCCAGGCCTTGCGGCAGGCCTCGAAGACCTCGAGCGGGAAGCGCCGGCGCTTTTCCATCGTGCCACCGTATTCGTCGCTGCGCGTGTTGCTGAGCGGCGAGAGGAACTGGTGCAGCAGGTAGCCGTGCGCGCCATGGACCTCGATCAGGTCGAGGCCGAGGCGCGCGCTACGCTCGACCGCGCTCACGAAGGCCTGCTTCACGCGCGTGAGCCCCACCGCATCGAGTGCCACCGGCGCATGCCACTTGGCGGCCGGATCGTAAGGATTGGCCGACGCCGAGAAAGTCGTCCATGGCAGGTCGGGCGCATCGGCCTGGGTGAGCGGCCCCCCGCCCTTCCACGGCCGCTGCGCCGAGCCCTTGCGGCCGGCGTGGGCGAGTTGGATGCCGAGCTTCACCTGGGGCATCCAGGCGCGCGCCCATTCGACGATCGGCCTGAGGGCCGCTTCGTTGTCGTCGCTGTAGAGACCAAGGCAACCCTGGGTGATGCGGCCCTCGCGCTCGACGTGCGTCGCCTCGAGGCAGAGCAGGCCCGCACCCGACATGGCAAGCATGCCGTAATGCACCTGATGCCAGGGCTGGGCGCTGCCGTCGATCGCCGAGTACTGGCACATCGGCGAGACGACGATCCGGTTGGGCAGGCTGACGCCGCGGAAATCGACCGGCGTGAAGAGCTGGGCGGTCATGGTCGTCCTTGTCGTTGGGAATCAGCCGCTGATCGACGCGCCGGCCTCGTGGCCCAGCCATTCCTCGATCAGCCGGCGGGCGATGGAATCGCGGCGCGGCATGAAGAACGAGCCATCCTTCGGCATGTTCTCCGGCCGCAGTTCCTCGCGGGAAAGCCAGCGCGCGCTCTCGAGCTCGGATTCGTTCACGCTGAAGTCCATCGATTCAGCCTCGGCCAGGAAGCCGATCATCACCGAGGCCGGAAACGGCCAGGGCTGCGAGGAGCGGTAGATGACGTTGTTCACGCGCACCTTCACTTCCTCGTAGACCTCGCGCGCGACGGCATCCTCGAAGCTCTCGCCGGGCTCGACGAAGCCCGCCAGGGTCGAGTGCATGCCGCGCGGAAAATGCTTGCCGCGTCCCAGCAGGCACTTGTCGCCGTGATGGACCAGCATGATCACCGCCGGATCGGTGCGCGGGAAATGCTCGGTCTTGCAGTTATCGTTGGTGCACATGCGGACGTGGCCGCCGCGCGTGACCTTCGTCGTGGCGCCGCAGACGCCGCAGTAACGGTGGCGCCGGTGCCAGTAGGTCATGCCGCGGGCATAGGCCAGCACCGAGCCCTCGCGCGCGAACAGCAGGGGGCCCACCTGACGCAGGTCGACGAACTCGCCCAACTCGCCAAGCGGCGTGTCCTTGCCGGTGACGTCGACAGCGAAATAGGGCGTGCCCTCGACATAGCCCAGGAAGATCTGGGTGTCGGCGGCGCTCGCCACCGCGCGCGCCATCATGCCCTGGAGGAACACGGCCTCGGGATTGCCCCCGGTCTTCACCAGGTTCTTCTCGGAGTCGATGGGAACGAACCGCGCCGCGCCCGACGCGGCGAGCTCGATCATCCGTTCGTCGTCTTCCCGCTCGTGACTGGCGCGGTCAATGTCCGCGGAGGAGTATGGATTTCTGGGTCTTTGCATGTGCCGCCGACGGTGCCACAGCACGCGGGTGGCTGCAACGCACCCTCATTTTCCTCCCCTCGCTTCGCGAGGGGAGCCTAGTGCGAAAGAGCGCGCGCCAGTGCCTGGGCGACGTGTATCGCCTGACGGTCCGTGCCATCGGCGATCTGGTGGCGACACGACGTGCCGTCGGCCACGACGAGCGTGTCGGCATCGGCCTTGCGGACGGCTGGCAGCAGCGAGAGTTCGGCCATCGCGATCGAGGTTTCGTAGTGCTCGGCCTCGTAGCCGAAGCTCCCGGCCATGCCGCAGCAGCTCGACTCGATCGGGCTCACGGCGAGGTCGGGCACCAGCGCCAGCGCCTCCTGCACGGCACTCATCGCGCCGAACGCCTTCTGATGGCAATGGCCGTGCAGCAACGCGCTCTTCTCGGGCAACGGCTTGAGATCGAGCTTCAGGCGCCCTGCCTTCTTCTCACGGACGAGGAATTCCTCGAACAGGAAGGCATTCTTGGCCACCGCCTCGGCCTCCCAGCCCAGGCCCATCGCCAGGAACTCGTCGCGCAACGTGAGCAGGCAGGACGGTTCGAGGCCGATCACCGGCACGCCCTTGGCCACGAAGGGCATGAGGGCCGCGATCACCCGCATCGCCTCGCCCTTCGCGCGCTCGACCTGGCCGGTCGCAAGATAGGTGCGTCCACAGCACAGCGCCGGCGCGCCGATCGTGGGCCAAGCGACGGCGACACGGTGGCCGGCCGCTTCGAGCACGGTCCGCGCGGCGTGCAGGATCTCCGGTTCGAAATTGTTCGAGAAGGTGTCGGCGAAGATCACCACCGTGGCGTCGCGCTCATCGACGTCGGTCGTGGTGAGGAAGGTATCTCCTCGCCATTTCGGCAACGTGCGCTGCTTTGCAAACCCCAGATAGGTCTGGAAGAACCAGGCGAGATTGAAGAGCCACGGCAGGCGCCGCGCCCACGGCGCCGTCTCCGGCAGGCCGCCGATCAGCCGGTCGCGCCACCGGAGACCCTTTGCCATGCGGCGCGCCGACTTCGCCTCGATCTTCATGCGCGCCATGTCGACGCCGGTCGGGCAGTCGCGCTTGCAGCCCTTGCAGCTGACGCAAAGGTCCATCGCCGCGGCCACGGCATCGGACGCAAGGGCGCCGGGGCCGAGTTGGCCCGACAGGGCAAGGCGCAAGGTGTTGGCACGCCCCCGCGTGAGATGCTTCTCGTCGCGCGTCACCCGGAACGAGGGGCACATGGTGCCGGCGTCGAACTTGCGGCAATGGCCGTTGTTGTTGCACATCTCGGCGGCCTTCGCGAAGCCGCCGGTCGGATCGCCACCGGTACCCGGTGCGGTCGTGATCTCGGTCATCGGGTCGATCTGGACGTCCCACGCCGACCAGTCGAGCGCGGGCGTGTAGTCGATGCCGGTGTGATCCGGTTTGAAGCGGAACAGCGAGCGATCGTCCATGCGCGACGGCCGGACGATCTTCCCGGGATTGAGGATGCCTGCCGGATCGAACAGGTCCTTTATGGTCTCGAAGGCCTTGGTGAGGCGGGGCCCGAACTGCCACCCCACCCATTCGGAGCGCACCAGCCCATCGCCATGTTCGCCGGAGAAGGCGCCCTTGTATTCACGCACCAGCGCAGAGGCCTCTTCGGCAATCGCCCGCATCTTGGCCGCGCCCTCGCGGCGCATGTCGAGGATCGGCCGCACATGCAGCGTGCCCACCGATGCGTGGGCGTACCACGTGCCCCTTGTCCCATGCTTCGTGAAGACATCGGTCAATCGTTGCGTGTAGTCCGCCAGATGCTCCAGCGGCACGGCGCAGTCCTCGATGAAGGACACCGGCTTTCCGTCGCCCTTCATCGACATCATGATGTTGAGGCCGGCCTTGCGAACTTCCCAGAGAGCGGCCTGCGACGCGGGCTCGGGCATCTCGACGACGCTGCCCGGCAGGCCAAGGTCGGCCATCAGTTCGACCAGCCGCTTGAGATCGCGCAGCTGGTCGTCACGCTCCTCGCCCGCGAACTCGACCAGCAGGATCGCCTCGGGGGCGCCGATCCCCCCGTTATTGATGAGGGCCCGCTCGATCACCGGCCGGAACGCGGGATTGGCGCGCGCCAGGTCGATCATGGTGCGGTCGACCAGTTCGACGGCCGTGGGCTTCAGCTTGACGATGTGCTGGGCGCTATCCATCGCCTTGTGGAAGCTGGTGAAGTTCACAACGCCCAGCGTCTTGTGCCTGGGAAGCGGCGCCAGCTTCAGCGTCAGCCGCTCGGTCACGGCAAGCGTGCCCTCACTGCCGACCAGCAGATGCGCGAGATTCACCGAATTGTCTGTGGTGTAGGGCAGTTCCGACTGCGGGAAAAAGATGTCCAGGTTGTAGCCACCGACACGACGCAGCACCTTCGGATACATGCGCTCGATCTCGGCCTTCTCGGCGAAGGCGAGGGCCGCCACCTGGTCGGCGATGGCACGGACCGGCGCCGACATGTCCTCGGGCCGTGCCGCTCCGAATCGTGCACGCTGGCCATCGGCCAGGATGGCGTCGATCGAGGCCACGTTGTGCACCATGTTGCCGTAGCGGATCGACCGCGAGCCGCACGAATTGTTGCCGGCCATGCCGCCCAGCGTGCATTGCGCCGAGGTCGAGACGTCGACGGGATACCAGAGCCCGTGCGGCTTCAGCCAGGCATTGAGCTGGTCGAGGACGACACCCGGCTGGACCGTGACCTCGGCGCGGCCCTTGTCGAAGCCCACGACCTCGCGCAGGTACTTGGAGACATCGACGACCAGCGCCTCGCCCACGGTCTGGCCGCACTGGGACGTGCCGGCGCCGCGCGGCACGATGGCGGCCTTGGCATCGCGCGCCACGTCCATCACGAGCGCGAGATCGGTCTCGTCGCGCGGCACGACGACGCCCACGGGCTCGATCTGGTAGATCGAGGCATCGGTCGAATAGCGCCCGCGCGAGGCCTTGTCGAAAAGGACCTCGCCCTTGATCGTGCGTCGCAGCGTTTGTTCGAGCGGGCTCAGTCGAGCTTCACCCCGGCAGCAGCCGAGACCTTCTGCCACTTCTCGATTTCGGCGCGGATGCGCTTGGCGAAGTCAGCCTGCGACTCGCCGCCCGTTTGCGCCGTCTGGTCCTTCCAGATCGCCTGCAGCTTGGGGTTCGCCTGGGCCTTCACGATCTCCGCGTACATGCGGTCGACGATCGGTTTCGGCGTGCCCTTGATCGCCCACATGCCGTACCAGGTCGATACGATCCAGTTGGGAATGCCGACCTCGGCTGCGGTCGGAATGTCGGGGAACTCGGTGTTGCGCGCGGGCGTCGCCACCGCAAGGCCGATCAACTTGCCGGCCTTGATCTGCTGGGCCGAGGTGCCCATGCCGTCGAACATCATGTCGACGTTGCCGGCGAGCAGATCCTGCATCGCCGGGCCGGCGCCACGGTAGGGCACATGGGTGATATCCGTCTTGGTCTCGAGCTTGAAGAGCTCGCCCGCAAGGTGGTGCGCCGTCCCGGCGCCCGGCGAGGCGTAGTTCACCTTGCCGGGGTTGGCGCGGACATAGGCCAGGAACTCGGCGTAGGTCTTCACCGGAACCTTCGCAGGATTAATCGAGATCACCTGCGGTACCAGGGCGATCATGGTGATCGGCTCGAAGTTCTTCTCGATATCGTAGTCAAGATTCTTGTAGATCGAGGGCGCGATGGTGTGGTGGATGGCGCCGACGAAGAACACCGAGCCGTCGGGCTTCATCTTGGCGGCCTGCGAGGCGCCGACGGTGCCGCCCGCGCCCCCCTTGTTGTCGATGATGATCTGGCAGCCGAGCTGCTCGCCGACCTGGGCCGCCAATGGACGTGCGAAGGTGTCGGTGCCGCCGCCGGCCGGGAACGGGTTGATCCAGGTGATGGTCTGCGGCGGCCAGCCCTGCTGGGCACGGGCGATCGAGGGGGCGGCAAACGATGCCGCAAGGCCGAGCTTCAGCGCGCGACGGCGCGAGGTGGCATGCGACGACCTGGGCGACGGGGCGGATGTGAGTTTCATGATGGAATGCCTCCCAGCATCTTGTCGTTTTTCATTTCTTCCAGAACCACCTGCTGCTTGGTGCGCAGATGCTTGACCAGCACGTCACGTAGCGCGGCACCGTCCCGCGCGGCAAGGGCTGCGATCATCTCGCGATGCTCCCCCAGCGCCTGGTCCCATTTCGTGCCGTTGAGGTTGGAGCGGAAGCGCAGCGCATGCAGCCGCGCATTGAGGGAGCGGTAGCTTTCGCGTGCGCCGCTTCCATTTCCGCCTGCAGCACGCGAAGAGTTTCGAGATCGGCCGCGGTCACCCGCGTTGCCGCCAGCTCGCCCGCCAATCCCTCGAGCGCGCTCATCACGTCGAAGGCGTGCTCGGCGTCCTCGGCCGACAGGGCCACGACCTGGGCGCCGCGGTTGGGAAGCTGCACCAGCAGGCCGTCGCCCGCCAGGATGCGAAAGGCCTCGCGCAGCGGCGTGCGCGACACGCCGAGTTGCTCGCTGAGCTCGCGCTCGTTCAATCGCGCGCCCGGTGCCAGCGTGCCTTCGATGATCAGGGTCCGCAACCGTTCGGCGGCGGCCTCCGGCAGCGCTTGCCGGGCGATCGGGATGTGGGAGCCGTCCATGTGACCTCTGGACTCATTCTGGCATGTTGTATACAAAATGCAAGACGGCAACGCGATAAGGGCCAGCCATGCGCCTCAACTCACATCCCAGCGGACGACACTTCCTCCAGATTCCGGGGCCGACCAACGTTCCCGACCGCATCCTGCGCGCAATGGATCATCCGACGATCGACCACCGCGGGCCTGAATTCAACGCGCTGGCAAAGAAGGTCTTGCGGTCCATTCGCCAGATTTTCCAGACAAAACAACCGGTTATCATCTATCCCGCATCCGGTACCGGAGCTTGGGAAGCCGCCCTCGTCAACACGCTGTCGGCCGGCGACACGGTATTGATGTGGGAGACCGGCCACTTCGCTTCTCTCTGGAAGAAGATGGCCGACAAGCTTGGTATCAAATCAGAATTCATGGGTGGCGACTGGCGCAAGCCGGCCGATCCCGCCGCCATCGAGAAGCGCCTGAAGGAAGATACGCGCCATGCCATCAAGGCTGTGTGCATCGTCCACAACGAGACATCGACCGGCGTGGTGACCGACGTCAGCGCCGTGCGCCAGGCCATCGATGCCGCCAGGCACCCTGCCCTGCTGCTGGTCGACACGATCTCGTCGCTGGGCTCAATCGACTATCGCCACGACGCCTGGGGTGTCGACGTGACCGTCGCGGGTTCCCAGAAGGGCCTGATGCTGCCGCCCGGCCTTTCCTTCAACGCCATCAGCGAGAAAGCGCTGGCGGCTTCCAAGGCCGCCAACACGCCGCGCGCCTACTGGAATTGGGAGGAGATGCTGGCGGCCAATGCCAACGGCTGGTTCCCGTCCACGCCCGCCACCAACCTGCTCTACGGCCTCAGCGAGGCGTGCGACATGCTGCTGGAGGAAGGGCTCGACGCGGTCTTCGCCCGCCACATGCGCCACGCCGAGACGACCCGCACGGCAGTCAACGCCTGGGGCCTCGAAATCCTGTGCAGCGACCCCAAGGCCTACAGCGCCGCTCTGACGGCCATCGTCATGCCCGAGGGCCACGACGCCGACGCCTTCCGCAAGGTGGCGCTCGAGAACTTCAACATGTCCCTCGGCCAGGGCCTCAGCAAGGTCGCGGGCAAGGTGTTCCGCATCGGCCATCTCGGCGACTTCAACGACCTGACGCTGATGGGGACGCTCTCCGGCGTAGAAATGGCGCTAGGCCTCGCCAAGGTGCCGCACAAGGCAGGTGGCGTGCAGGCTGCCCTCACCTATCTCCGCGACACCGCGCCGGGCGCGCGGCGTCCCTAGCCGGATATCGAGAGCGGTCCCGGATCGCCGCCGACAGGCCAGAGGGACCGGCCCCCACGATGACCACGTCATACTCCATCTCTTCGCGCACGATGTCTTGTGCCATGATCTTCCCCTCAAAACTCTTTGCTTGTCCTTGCCCGAACTGGGCCCAAGCGTCAACGCCACCATCGGGCCTTGGCGCAACGAAAGGCTGAATTCTGGCACCTTGGCGGCAAGATTCTATCGCAAGCGACCCTATGGCGCGATTATTCAGTGCCTAATTCACGCGACTTTGCTTGCGGCATTTGCACAGGGCGTGGGAATGAACCTCCGAGTTCGGCAAAGCGCTCGCTAGCTTTT
>RGPT01000157.1 GCA_010032545.1 Alphaproteobacteria bacterium | reverse complement strand
GGAAATTGTAGCCGCCCAGCCAGCCGGTGACGTCGACGCCCTCGCCGATAGCCGATGGTGCCCGACACCGCCTCAGAATTTGGGGGCACGCTTCTCCAGGAACGCCGCCGTGCCCTCATGGTAATCGGGGCCGAAATAGACGTCCCGCCGCAGGCCATGGAGATACTCGTAGGTGGCAGGGTTGATCGGCACCGACTCGCTCAGCACGCGCATCGCCTCCTTGGAGGCGGCGATCGCCCTGGAGGAACGTGACGCGATCGTCCTGGCCAATGCGTAGGTTTCCGCCTCGAGCTCGGCCGCCGGCACAACCCGATTTACGATGCCGACGCGCTCGGCCCGCTCAGCCGGAATGAGATTTGCCGAGAAGAACATCTCTTTCGCCACGGTGAGCGGCAGGCGGCTCATGAAGTTGAGAATTCCGGCGACGTTGTACGGCAGCCCGAGCTTCGCCGGCGTGATGGCGAAGGCGCAGGTCTCGTCGCCCATCACGATGTCGCAGGCCATGACCAGATCGCACGCGCCGCCCCACGCCGAGCCATGCACCATGGCGATCACCGGGGCCGGGAACGCCTTGACCGCCCGCAGCAGCTGCTCCAGCGGATCGCTATAGGGCAGCGGATCGACATCCGCCTTCGGCAGTTCGCCGACGTCGTGACCGGCCGACCAGACCTTGCCGCCGGAAGCGCTGCGCAGCACCACCACTCGCACGCCATCGGCCTTGAAGGACTCCAGGGCCGCAATCATCTCGGCGATCAGGTCGGCGCCGAGGGCGTTGCGCTTGTCGTCATGGTCGAAGGCGATGGTGCCGATCTTGTCGGCGAGCGAAGTCCGGATCAGCGGCATGTGATCGATCCTCAGATCAACGTGACTTTGCGGGCCGCCGACGTCAGCTCGTCGCGAAAGGCGGGATGGGCGATTCCGATCAGCGCGAGGGCGCGTTCCTTGGTCGACTTGCCGCGCAGGTTCACCGCACCGTGTTCGGTGACCACCCATTCGACGTCCATGCGAAGGTCGGTGACCATCCCGACCTTCGGCACGATGCTGGAGACCGTTCCCTTTCGCGCCGTCGACTGGATCGCAATGATCGACTTGCCGCGCTTCGCCAGCGAAGCGCCCTTAACGAAATCGAACTGCCCGCCCGACCCGCTGTATTCGTGCTCGCCGATGAACTCGGCGTTGACCTGCCCATAGAGGTCGATCTCGATCGCCGTATTGACCGAGATGAAATCGTCGTGCTGCGCGATGACGCGGATGTCGTTCACGTAGGACGAAGCGTAGCTCTCGAAGGCGCTGTTGTCGTTCATGAAGGCGTAGGAATCGGTCGTGCCGAAAGCCACAGTGAAGACATGCTTGCCGGGGTGAAGCGTCTTGCGCGCGCCCGTGATGACGCCCTTCTGGATCAGGTCAGCCATGGCCGGCGAGAACAACTCGGTGTGGACGCCGAGGTCCGAATGCTTCTCCAGCGCCATGGCAACGCCTGAGGGAATCTTGCCGATGCCGAGCTGGATCGTGGCGCCGTTCGGCACCATGGGGGCCACCAAGGCGCCGATGGCGCGTCCCTCGGCCGATGGCTCGGCCACACCGGCCTCGATCAGCGGAACGTGGTTTTCGACGATCGCCGCCACTTCGCTCACGTGAATCTGCGACTGTCCGAACACCCGCGGCATGTTGCGATTGACCTCGACGATCAGGCGCTTGCACCGCCGCGCGGCGGTCGAGGCGAAATCGTTGTCTGTACCCAGCGAGAAAAATCCGCCCCTGTCCATCGGCGAGACGGTCACGACGAAAGTGTCGAGTGCGATGATTTCCTCGAACAGGCGGGGGATCTGGCTGAAGTTGACGGGAACGAAGCTCAACAGCTTCTTGCCGGTCTTGACTTGCCGCTTGATGATCTCGTGGTCGGGACCGCCGATGAAGAAGCTGTGGGCGTCGACCTTCTCGATGACATCCTCGGCCAACAGCGACTTGGCCAACGGCTCCATGGCGATCTTGTAGTAGAGCCGAATCTGCTTGAGATCGTTGGACCGCAACCGGCCGGCAAGCGCTGCCAACAAGGCCGGCGGCTGGCCGATCGCCATGCCGAGGGAAACTGTTGCACCATCTGGAACGCCTGCAACTGCCTTGTCTGCGGTCGTAAGCTTGGCCGCATATAAGTCAGCGCTGCTTGCATTTGTCATCAGTTCGCTCCTTCGAGTAGCGCCTGGCCAACTGCGACGTTACCAGTTGGCCTCTCCAATAGCACGAATGCGAGCATCACACTCGGGTCTCGGGAACGCGTCGCGCTCACCAAAGCTCTCCGGAGCATCTGTCCTGCGCGGTATCCCGAACGACGTTGCTGCGTTGCCTTGGGCTCGTCGCCTGGCATTCACAGCGGCCAGCGTGAACTCGTCCTCGGCGCCGCGTGGGCCACGCTGGCCGCCCACGCGGTTACCTACACCGCCTCGCCGATGGCATGGAGGCCGGGCACCTTCTGCGCCTCCATCGTCTTCGACGAGAGCTTGACCGGCCGTCAGATCATCCAGTCGGAGTACGGAAGGATCACGCGCGCCTCGTCGTGGAGCGTGACGGGAGAGCTTCCGATCGCATTCCAGATCTCCGCCGTGACGCTGCCGCCGGTGAAATCCGCGTAGGATCCCGAAACGTCGCTCGACCCGCGGGCCTGCGAATAGCCCTCCCATCCGGTGGCATTGTCTGTTGCGAAATAATGGAAAGTCTCCGTCCGGTCCGTCGCGCCGTTGCCGTCGAAGTCGAAGGAGAGGCGAAGCTGCGTTCCGTTGCCCACGCCCGTCCCGGCGTCCAGCGACAGAGCGAACGCGACGTTGCCGCCGTCGTATCGCCCGTGGAGTCCCTCCGCCGTGAACACGGTGGGATCGTGGGGCTGGTCGATGTAGCGCCCGCCGCCCGCGCTGGCGACGACGGCCTCGCCGGATGTGGCAAGCTGCAACCCCGTGGGTCCCGCCGAGACGAGAAAGTGCGGGCTCTCCGACGGGCCGTCCGGTGAGGGTTGCGGCGCCGACATGGGGGCGTCGCCACCGAACCGGAACGGCAGGTCGAGCGACGAGGCGGCAAGGTCCACGGCGATCGTGTGCGCGCCGATGGCGCTCCACAGATCGACTTTCACCGTCCCGCCGACCAGGTCCTGCAGCGCCGCCCCGGAGGCCGACTTCAGGCCCCCGTCGCTACCGTAGACCTGCCATCCCGCCACATCGTCGGTGGCGAAATAGCGATAGGCCTCCGTGCGATCGAAGGTGCCATTGCCGTCGAAATCGTAGGAGATGGCGGCCTGAACCGCATCGCCGACGCGCGCGCCGGCATCGACCAGGAACCTGAAGCCGGTCGCCTCGGAGGCGAGGTAATGCGCCGTGACGTTCTCGAGCGTGAAGCTGGCAGCGGCGTTGGGTATCAGCAGATCGACCATGCCGCCCCACTTGTCCTGGGCGATCCATTCCCTGTCGAACATGCCGATCGTGGCGGCGGCCTGGACGAAGTAGCCGTAGTGGAAGTTGTGATCGTTAAGCTGCTTCTCGGTGTCGAAGCTCGCGGGGTAGCCCTGGAGCGTTCCCCATTCGGCGTTGTAGGCGAACATCTTGTCCGTGCCGTTGCCGGCGGTGAACCAGTCCTGCAGCTCGCCCTTCATGACGGCGAGATAGGTGTCGCGGACCCCGGTCTCGCCGATCTGATTGGCGATCTGGGCGAGTTCGGCGAGCCGACCGAGCTCCTTGCCGGCGGTATAGGTGTCCTGGAAGGGGATCTTGATGGACCGGCTCGCGAGCTCGGCGACGTCGGCAAGCAGCAATGCGCGTACCTGCGTCGTCGCAGTGGCATCCAGCAGCGGCACCACGGGCAGCATCGGGCTGGCGTCGTAGGTCACCTTGAAGCTCGCGTCTCCGGCGAGCTTCATTTCTCCGCGTGCGGATTCGTAGCTGTAGCCGGTGAGGGCTTCGTTGGTGTTGATCCACTGGTGGCGATAGAGGGCCGACAGCGGGTCCTCGCCGGTCTGCGTCGTGACCGAGAAGGTCTGGGTCACGGTGTACGCCGCTGGATCGTAGGCAAATTCGATGGTGCTGCCGGTCGGCACGTCGTCGGCATGGCCGGCAAAGAGCTGGAGCACGGCCACGGATTTCACCGGCAGAACCGCGGCGGCAAAGGTTTCTGCCCCTCCGAGGTCTGACTTCAGGCCGGTTTCGGTGACCGTCCATTCCGCACCCTCGGGTGCAAAAATGCCGTAGTGCACGCCCCGGATCGTGACACCGGCCATGCCGTTGCCGCTGTACCAGATCTCACCCTGGCCATCCCAGGAAAGCCCTTGCCTGCCGTCGCCGATAACATCGACAGTGGCCACACTGCCCGCATTGGTCGAGAGGACGGACGGCGTCTCGATGGTCGCACCGCTCCTGAGAAAGAGCGTGCCGGAGGTCGCACCGCCGCCGGCGCTGAGGTTGCTGAACGGCAGCGTCACGGTCGCCTGGTTCGGGTCGCCTGGGTGCCGGAGTCTACCGGCAGCTTGAAGCGGGTGATGGAGTCGTTGAAGGTGCCGCTGAGGCCGCCGATCTCATAAACGAGCGGCTGCGTCGGGTTGTCGACGCGGCTGATCGGCGGGGCTTCCATGACATCGATGACCGCTGCACCATCGCCGTTCAGCGAGAAGTAGACGAACGGCAGGCCGTGACCGAACGTGGCCCGCAGGCCGCCGCCGGCATCCTGCCAGTCCGCGGTGACCGTCCAGTCTCCGTAGTCCGACACCGTGACGCCTGCTCCGCTTAACCCCTCGACACCGACATGCAGGCCGGGCGCAAAGGAGTGCTCGTACTTGATGTTGTCTACGACCTGAAGGCCCGGCGCGTCGATATAGCGGACGGAGTTCTGGTAGCCGATCTGGAGTCCCGCACCATCCGCCCTGAGCGCAATGGGGTCGGCATAAAGCGGCGCCGAAGTCGGGCTGTTGAAGTAGTTGAAAACGAGCGAAGACCACCAGTCGTTGGTGGGAACTGGCGCATGAGCGGCATCGCCGCTTACTTGGGGTGTTGCCGCTGCGCCGCCGTAGAGTTCCGGCCCTGCGGCGCCGTCCGGGATCGTGGTCGAGATGCTGCCAGCTCCGATACCCCGCACACCCATGTCCATCCCCTCCCGGTCGACTGCCGCGATTGAAGCGATGTGCGCACCGACGAGAACCAGGTCCGCAGCAATCGGCGTTTGGGATGTACGGATGGTAAATGTGTGGTGGCCACCTCACAAAGAATCAATCTTGACCCCGCAGCCGGGTTCGACGGCAACGGCTGGTCGATCGTGGCGGCACTTGGAAGGCAACAAGGAGAGAGCTGACTCGCCGATTGCCGCGAATGCTCTTCTCTAGACTGCCTCGCCTGCGACCCAGCCGCTCGACCAGGCCCACTGGAAATTGTAGCCGCCCAGCCAGCCGGTGACGTCGACCGCCTCGCCGATCGCATGGAGGCCCGGCACCTTCTTCGCCTCCATCGTCTTCGACGAAAGTTCGTCGGTATCGATGCCGCCTACGGTCACCTCGGCCTTGGCGTAGCCTTCGGTGCCGGTGGGCGTCACGTGCCAGGCCTTCAGCTCGGCCGCCAGGGCTTCCAGATCCTTGTCGCGTCGCTCGCCGATCACGCCTTCCGGCGCCAGCGCCAGCGCGAGGCGATCAGGCATCAGGTCGCCCACGATGTTGCGCAGCTCGGCCTTGGGCCGCAGGCGCTTGCGGCCCTTGAGGAAGGTGGCCGCGTCGCTGTCCGGCAGCAGGTCGACCGTGATCTCCTGGCCCGGACGCCAGTAGGACGAGATCTGCAGGATCGCCGGCCCCGAGAGGCCGCGATGGGTGAAGAGCATGGCCTCGCGGAAGCGCGTGCGGCCGAGGCTCGCCACCACGTCGAGCGACACGCCGGCGATGTCCGGCACGCGCGCGGTGAAGGGCACGAGGCCCGGCCGCGCCTCGGTGACGGCGAGGCCGAAGCGGCGCGCAATGTCATGCGCGAAGCCGGTCGCGCCCATCTTGGGAATCGACAGCCCGCCGGTGGCCAGCACGACGGCCGCCGCGTCGAAATCGCCGTGATCGGTACGCACCGTGAAGCGGTCGGATTTCTCGATGCTGGTGGTCCGGTGCGCCACGCGGACGTCGACACCCACGGCGTCGGCCTCGGCCAGCAGCATGGCAACGATCTGCCGCGCCGAGCCGTCGCAGAAGAGCTGGCCCAGCGTCTTCTCGTGCCAGGCAATGCCGTGCTTCTCGACCAGGGCGATGAAATCGTGCTGCGTGTAGCGCGCCAGCGCCGACTTGCAGAAATGCGGATTGGTCGAGAGAAACGCCTCGGGCCGGCTGTCGCGGTTGGTGAAGTTGCAGCGTCCGCCACCCGAGATCAGGATCTTCTTGCCGACCTTGTCGGCGTGATCGAGCAGCAGCACGCGGCGCCCGCGCTGGCCGGCGCGGATGGCGCACATCAGGCCGGCGGCGCCGGCGCCCGCAATGACGACATCGAAAGACCGGGACATCGACGTGGGGCGGCTCACGCCAAAGCCGTTCTCATGACCCACAAGGCGAGCGCCAGGCCCGCGATGGCGCCCGCGACCGAGCCGCCGACATAGAGCGCGGCCAGGAGATGCTCGTGGCGTTCCCACAGCAGCACGGCGTCGAGCGAGAAAGCGGAGAAGGTGGTGAAGCCGCCCATGATGCCCGTCGCCAGGAACAGCCGCAGGTGGCCTGCCGCGCCGAGGCGCTCGGCAAACCAGCCGGTGATCAGGCCCATCACCAGCGAGCCCAGGATGTTGATGACGAGCGTGTGCCAGGGGAAGTGCGAGCCCAGCAGCCGCGCCACCCAGATGTTCATGCCGTGTCGCGCGGCGCCGCCGATGCCGGCGCCGACGAACACCACCAGATAGGACAACATGCGCCGAACTCCCGCGACTTGCCGCTACGGCCTGGTGACTCGGAATTCCTGGTTCGGAAACGCCGACGCGTCCGGCACCTTGATGACGATGGCCGGCAGATTGCTGCTCTGGTGGCAGGCGTTGCAGGCATCGGTGAGCTGCTTGAACGACGCATCGAAGGCCGCGGCGTTTTTCGCCTTCACGGCTTTTTCGATCGCCTCGAGCGGCTGCTTCACGGTCGCCGCCATGAGCGCTGCAATATCGAGGTTCCGCCACTTCGGTATGTGCTTCTCCACGGCTTCGAGCGATTCCTCGAGCTCATGCTGGGCGTAGTCGGCGTAGTCCCAGTTGCGCGCCTGGCCCGCGAGCCCAAGCTTGAGATGACGGGGCTGCACGATCGTGACCATGAGGTCGCCCATGCCGGGCTGGTAAGGCGGCGGCGTCTGGGCGATCGCCATCGACGGCACCGAGATGGCCATTGCCAGGATCGCAAGGGTCGACTTCATCGCACTGCTCCTTCTCACTCGACGCCGAACCGGGAACGCCAGTCCGGCACTGCCCGGGCGAACGGTAGCGCCGTTGCCGCATAGACGCCACGCGCCACGGCGCGGGCAATACAGTCGGCCGCCACCGTCGTGCCGATCTCGGTCGGCGATCGGGTTCCTCACGTCAGGAACTCGCCCCCGTTCACATGGATGGTCTGCCCGGTAATGAAGGTGCCCTGTGGTCCGACCAGCAGCCGCACCATGGCGGCGATCTCGTCGACCGTGCCGTAGCGCTTCAGCGGGATCGGCCGGTTCTCCACCGGACGCGGTCCCGCCGCCGCGCCGCGCGTCGTGTCGATGGCGCCGGGCGACAAGGCGTTGCAGGTGATCCTGTGCGGTGCGAGCTCGACCGCCAGCGCCCGCATCAGACCTTCGAGACCCGACTTGGAGGCCGACACATGGCAACATCGCGGCGATAGCCTTGCCGCCCATTGCCTCGATTTCGCGCACGACGCCGTCGACCGCCGCGCGGTCGGCGCGGCCGTTGACGACGATCGAGGCGCCATCGCGGGCGAGCGTGAGCGCGATGCCGCGCCCGATGTTCCTGCCCGCGCCGGTCACGAGCGCGACCTTGCCATGCAGAGCGTCCTGTGTGCCCACTTTCATTCCTCTCGAACAGTTCGCGACTTCTAGTTTCTACCTCTGATACCCAGGCTGCACTGCTTCTCCGTCGCCATGACGGCCGCCACGCGATCGCTCTGCCGGAAGCAGCCGTTCGTCCAGAGGCCGGCATAGATCGTGCCGTCGGCTTCCTTGTAGGTGCCGAATCCGTTGGGCTGGTCGTCGCCGAACTCGCCCTCGTAGACGTCGCCGGTCTTGGTCATGAACACACCCCAGCCGCTCATCCTGTCGTCGCGGAAGCCGCCTTCGTAGCGATCGCCATTGGCGAACTCGAGGATACCCCGACCGTTTCGCTCGTCGTTGCGCATCTCGCCTTCGTAACGGCTTCCGTCGGCCTGGGTGACCTCGACGCGGGTCGTGGACCCTTCGCGCCGCTCGACGTCGTAGTTGTCGAATTTGTTGCCCACGGCAGGCGGCGCCTCGATCTGGAGCGGCTGACCATCGCGGAACGTGCCGGCATAACGGGTGCCGTTCGCGCGGGTGAGCGTGCCGCTGCCGTTCGGCGTGTCGTCACGGAACTCGCCATCATATCGATCACCGTTCCGATACTCGAAGACGCCGCGACCGCTCATGCGGCCGTTCTCATACTGACCGACGTAGCGGCCGGTCGGCGAGCCGTTCAGGTACCATTGCAGCACACCGGGCCCATCGGCGACGTTGTTTGCGCAGTTTCCGGCCCAATGGAACGTCTTCCCGGTCTCGGGGTCGGAGTCCCAGACGCTGCAGCCGGTCACGTCGTTGCGCAGCCATCTCCCCGATGTCTGCGCCGACGCCGCCGACACAATCAACAGTAGGACGAACAGGGCAAACGATCGGTGCACGGCTCAGTCCGGGAAGTCGAAGTCTTCGTCGTTGCTCTTGACCCCGACTTTTTCGAACCAGTCGGGGCCGAGCAGGCTGACGGGCTCTTCCTGACACTTGAGCGTGGCCAAGGCCTTGCCGTCGTGTTCGATATGAAGCCCCGACTTGGTGCGCTTTTCCCCCTTGGGGCCCCAGTTCCCGATACCGGTGTAAACCGTGTAGGCGAACTTCCCCTTGCGGAACTTGAGCCAGGCGCCGCCGCCGCCGGCGAACGGTACGTTCTCGCCCGTCGCCGCCTTGGCCGGGACGACCTGCCCCTCGGGCAGGGTTTGCTCGAGCGGCTCGCTGCCGTCGAGCTTGCCGAAACGATACTGCAGATAGCCCCGGCCGGGACCCGCATCCTTCGAGGCGCAGACCGACGCCATCTTGGCACCGGTGCGGCAGGCAAAGACGACCGTCTCCGTCGGCGTGCAGAAAGAGAGGGGCCGCGCGGCCGGCTTCACCTCGCTCCTGTTGTCGCTCTTGCCGACAGCTGCTTCGATGATCCGGGCGGCGCTGACGAGGGCGACAGTCCGGGTCTTCCTGCAGTTCGGATCGCCCGCGCACTCGTCCGACTGCACTTTCTGCAGAGCATAGCTAAGCGTCACCCGTTTGCCTTTGATCGGCGGCTTCTGATTGCAGATGTCGAAGTCGGCCATCTCCTCGAAGATCGCGCCGCGATCGTCCTTCAGCGTGAGGTAGCAGGCGACGTCGCCGCTGGTCAGGGCCGTCACGGTGCCGACCGTCTTCTTGGTAGCCTGGCCGATCTTGACCGTCGGCACGTCCTGCGCGCTTGCCGTCAGAGGCCAGGCGCCGAGCGCCGCAGCCAGAACGACGCTGAGCCACCCCTTGGCATCTCCCCTGATCGACATCTTGCC
>RGPT01000156.1 GCA_010032545.1 Alphaproteobacteria bacterium | reverse complement strand
TTGTTCCCTCCTGGGTTCTTCCCGACTGCGCGGGATAGATACAGAAGTTAGCACCGCGCGCCGGCACGCGGTGCTAACTTCTGTATCTATCCCGCGCAGTCGGGAAGAACCCAGGAGGGAACAATGACCGTCAGCCGCCGCCATCTCGCTGCTGCCATGGCAGCATCCGGTGCTTCCGTGCTCGCCATTTCGTCCGGCGCGCTCGCGCCTGCGCGCGCGCAGACGTCCGACGCCACCGCCGTCGCCGAGGCGGTCGCCGCTCTCACCAAGGCCATGCTCGCGCCCGACAAGGCCAGGCTCGAGGCGCTCACCGCCGACCAGCTGAGCTACGGCCACTCGAGCGGCAAGGTCGAGGACAAGGCGACCTTCGTCGACGTCGTCGCCTCGAAGAAGACAGTCTACAAATCGATCGAACTTTCCAATCAGACCGTCGTGGTCGCCGGCAACGACGCCATCGTGCGTCACGCCTGGGAGAGCGAGAGCGGTACCGGCGACGGCAAGTGGAACGTCTCGAAGATCGGCGTCCTGCAGGTCTGGCAGAAGCAGGCCTCGGGCTGGCGGTTGCTGGCGCGCCAGGCTTTCAAGGTCTAGGCCTTCAAAGTCCGATCGAGTGCTGCTCTTCGCCTGCGGGCCGAGGAGCCTTCAGACCATTGAGCCAGCGCCGTGCCGGTGCGATCGCGCCGAAAACGCGCATCGGCCGGTCGGCGGCGGCCAGCATGCCCAGGGCATGGCCGGCCAGGTCGATATATTCTTCAGGCAACACCACGGCGAGCGGTCCCATCGGGCCGCTCGCGTGCGTGGCGCGCATGCGCACGCCCAGCGCCATGGCATCGTCGGGCGTCATACTCGTGCGCCCGAGTTCACCGTCGAACAGCTTGCGGTAGGGGTGGGCATTGGCCGTGTCGATGGCATCGAGAAGGGCCTCGAAATCGGCGCGCGTCACGTCGCCTTTGGCGATCACGGTGATGAGTTTCTGTTGCGGGTCGATCGTCCAGGTAAGCGGCATGGTAGGCACATTCTTGCCAGCTTGGCCGGTGTTGGGCCAGTGTTAGTCTTGTCGCGCCCTGTCCCCGATTGCATGGACACGCCACCAAAAACCCTGTCCTACTGTGCGCGCCGTCATGCCATCCAGGTCCACACTCCTCGCTGTCGCCGGTTTGCTCGGGATCGGGGGGCTGGCGGTCGTCTGGTGGGTGGCTGGCGCCGCCGACATCGTGAGCCCCGACCGGATCAGGCAACTGCTGGCCGAGGCCCGCGACCATCCCTGGGCGCCGGCGCTCGTGCTCGCCGCCTTCCTGGTCGGCGGGGTGGTGGCTTTTCCCGTCAACGTGCTCATCCTCGCCACCGCGGCGGTCTTCGGGCCCTGGCTCGGCTTTGCCTATTCGGCGCTCGGTGCTTTCGCGAGTGCACTCATGATGTACTTCGTCGGCGCCTGGCTCGGGAAGACGACGTTGGCAAGTCTGTTCGGCCCCCGCCTGCAGCGCATCCTGGACGGGGCCCGCGCGCGCGGCTTCATGGTCGTCGTGGCCTTCCGGATCGTGCCGGTGGCGCCGGGCACCGTGGTTAACCTGGGTCTGGGCGTGAGCGGCATCCGGCCTGCCGACTTCATTGCCGGCACCGTGATCGGCATGACGCCGGGCCTTGTGCTGGTGTCCATCGTGGGTGACCGCCTGATGACCCTCGTCACCGAGCCGTCGCTGGCCGAGGCTGGCGTACTGGTGCTGTGCGTGGCAGCTTACTTCGCCCTGGTGTTCGCAATGCAGATGCTTCTGTCCCGTTGGCGCGGTCGCTAGGGACGTCATGCCGCCGGGTTCGCAGGGCTCCCTCGGCCGTTCTCGATATCCTGTTCGGCTGCCAGGCAAACCATGCCAGGTCGGGCGTGGGCAGGCTGCCCGCCACGATAGCTGCTATAGCGGGCGCCCAGATCCACCCCCGATCCAGAGGTTCCCATGATCCACGACATCGTCGTCACCCAGTCGACCAAGATGCTGACCAACCTGCTGGCCATTCTGGGCGAGGCGGAGAAGTTCGCGGCCGAGAAGAAGTTCGACGTCGGCATCCTGCTGCAGGCGCGCCTGGCGCCGGACCAGTTCAGCCTGATGCAGCAGATCCGCACTGCGTGCGACACCGCCAAGCTCGGCGCCGCGCGCCTCGCTGGCCGCGACAAGGATGCGCCGGTGCATGCCGACACCGAACAGACCCTGGCCGAGATCAAGGCCCGCATCGGAAGCGTCGTCGACTATCTAAAAGGTTTTTCGCCCGAGGCCTTCGCCGGCGCGGCCGAGCGCCGCATCACCCAGCCGCGCTGGGCCGGCAAGACGCTGTCGGGCCAGGAATTCCTGGTCCAGCACGTCCTGCCCAATCTCTATTTTCACGTGACCACGGCCTACGCCATCCTGCGGCACAACGGCGTCGGCATCGGCAAGAAGAACTATCTCGGCGACATGCCCTACCGCGACGCCGCCTGACCCTCGAGCGAGGCGTCTGGCGCCGCGTCGCTATCGACGGGCGCTCGACGCCTTGCGTGTCTTCTTCGCGGTGGGCATCGACGCGGCGGCCGCCAGGGCCTTGATCATCTTCGCCACGCCGCCGCGCACGCCGGGTTCGCGGATCTTGTAATAGGCGCGCACCAGCTCCAGCGTCTCGCGCTTGATCAGCGGGTCCTTCTCCATCTCCGGCACGAACGCGGTGCCGGCCTCGCCAAACCCCTTGCGGCCGCGGCCGGGCGCGGGCTTCGCGGCCTGCGCCTTGGCCGGCATCTCGTCGAAGAAATACGACACCGGCACGTCCAGCACCTTGGCGAATTCGTACAGCCGGCTCGAGCCCATGCGGTTGGAACCGCGCTCGTACTTCTGGATCTGCTGGAAGGTGAGCGCGACGCTGTCGCCCAGCTTCGTCTGGCTCATGCCGAGCAGGGTGCGCCGCTGGCGTAGGCGCGCGCCCACATGAACATCGACCGCATGAGACGCCATTCTTGTTCTCTCCATTACACACGACACAACGAAATCGGCCGCACACTAGCCTAGCGGTCGGACTTGGGCGATTCTGAGGCGGAACCGCCGCCGTCGGCCGCTGTATTTCACAGCCACCGAAGGCGGTGGTATTTCTTTGTCTCTATTGATTCACGCAGGCTCTGTCACCACAGTGACAGGTGACGGGACGGCGAAATCGAAATCCCGCGGAGGCGAGGCAAAATGGCGAACCAGAATTTCAATACTTTCGGCAGGACCGGCACGGCCGCCGACCAGGCGGCGTTCGACGTGGGCCTGCGCGCCCACATGATCCGGGTCTACAACTACATGGCCTCGGGCCTCGCCCTCTCGGGCATCGTGGCCTTCGGCCTGTTCAGCTCGCCCGATCTCGCCGGTCTCTTCTTCCAGATCCAGGCGGGCCGCGTCGTCGGCCTGAACGGCCTGGGTTGGGTCGCCATCCTGGCGCCCATGGGCCTGCTGCTGCTGGTCTCGTTTCGCGCCGCGCAAATGAGCGTCGGCTCGATCCAGGCGGTCTACTGGGCGGTGACGGCCCTGATGGGCGTCAGCCTGTCGCTGCTGCTGTTCCGTTACACCGGCGCCTCGGTCGCACGCACCTTCTTCGTGACCGCCGCCGCCTTCGGCGCGCTCAGCCTCTACGGCTACACGACGAAGAAAGACCTGACGGCCATGGGCAAGTTCCTGTTCATGGGCGTGGTCGGCCTGATCCTGGCCAGCATCGTCAACATGATCTGGCCGTCGGGCGCGATGAGCTTCGTCATCTCCGCCGCCGGCGTCCTCATCTTCTCGGGGCTGATCGCCTACGACACCCAGAAGATCAAGGACCAGTACGCCGACGCCTGGGGTACCGACACGGCCGAGAAGGTCGCCATCTTCGGCGCGCTCAGCCTCTACCTCGACTTCGTCAACCTGTTCCAGTTCCTCATGATGTTCCTGGGCCAGCGTCGCTGACACTGTCCTGACGGGATAACGCAACGCCCGGATCGAAAGATCCGGGCGTTTTTCTTTGGTGGCCGCTCCGGCCCGCGGCGCGTCAGCGATTGTCGCCGGCCTTCGCGGCGGCTTCCTTCAGCTTCTGTTCGTCCTCGCGCGTGAGCACGGGCCGATCGACCTTGATGGTCAGCTTGTGGAGAGTGGCCGTCAGGGGAAAGGGCGGCTTGTAGTCGTTGTCGTTCACGCCGGTCAGCGTGTCCGAGCCGATGTCGAAGCTTTCGTCCCACTGCAGGGTCATCGGCAGGGTCCGCTCCATCTTGCGGGTGGCGACCACCCTGCCGTTGACCTTGAGCGTTCCCGTCCCGGGACGGCCGACACCGCTGAAGTTGTTGAACGCCAGCGTCGCCGCCCCGAGCCCCTCGTATTTGAAATCGAACTCCAGCGTGTGGCGGCCCGGCGGCAGTGCGTCCGGCCCCTCCCACTTGAGGCGCTCGAGATCGATCAGGTTCCACAGGAACACCGGCTTGCCCTTCAGCAGGTAGAAGCCGTAGCCCGCAAAGCGGCCGCCGGAGGTCAGGATCATGCCTTCGCCGCCGCCTTCCGGAACGGTCACGTCGGCAGTGATCGTATAGGAGGTGTTGAGCAGGCTGGGCGAATCGCCCTGCGGCAGCCCCACCATCGGCCGCGTGTAGACGAACTCGCTGCGGCCCGCGGTAATGTTGGGGCGGGGCGCCACGATGCGCGCCGCCACCGACGCATCCAGCGGCAGGACCTGGTGCTTCTTCGCTTCGACCAGGAACTTCGCCCTCAGTTCCTTGACCTTCTGCGGGTTCTGCGCGGCGACGTCGTTGGTCTGGTTGAAGTCCGTCGCCAGATTGTAGAGCTGGAACTCCTGGTTGTTCAGCGGATCGGTGTTGGCCGGGCCGAAGGCCTCCCACGGCGCCCGGTTGACCTTGGTGCTGAGCAGCCAGCCTTCGTCATAGAGGGCCCACTGGCCAAACATCTCGAAGTACTGCGTCTTGTGGCGCGATGGCACCTTGGCGTTGGCGGCATCGAACGTATAGAGGAAGCTCGTGCCCTCGATCGGCTTCTGCTTGATGCCGTCGACCATCTCGGGCGCGCGCAGGCCCGCCGCCTCGAGGAGTGTCGGCACGACGTCGATCACGTGCACGAACTGCTCGCGGAGCGCGCCCTTGTCCTTGATGCGCCTGGGCCACGACACCACCATGTTCTGGTTGATGCCACCCAGCCGCGAGGCATTCTGCTTGAACCAGTCGAAGGGCGTGTCGAAGGCCCACGACCAGCCCGCCGACATGTGGTTGTAGGTCTGCTCGGTGCCCCAGACATCATACCACTTCATCTGCGCTTCGACCGGCACGGTGACGCCGTTGAAGAAGGCCACCTCGTTGGGCGTGCCGAGCGGCCCGCCTTCGGCGCTCGTGCCGTTGTCGCCGTTGATGTAGATCACCAGGGTATTGTCGAGCCGGCCGAGATCCTCGAAGGCCTGGATGACCCGCCCGATCTCGTGGTCGGAGTAGGCGGCATAGGCCGCGAAGACCTCGACCTGGCGGATGAAGAGCTTCTTCTCGTCGGCCGTGAGCTCGTCCCACGGCTTCAGGATTTCCTTGGGCCACGGCGGCAGCTTCGCGTCCTTGGGGATCACCCCGAGCCGCTTCTGGTTCTCGAAGATGCGCTCGCGCAACTTCTCGTAGCCGTCGTCGAACAGCTTCATCGCGCTGATCCTGTCCACCCACTCCTTTGTGGGATGGTGCGGCGCGTGCGTGGCGCCCGGCGCGTACTTGATCATCACCGGCTTGCTGGGGTCTGTCTGGTGCATGCGCGACATCCAGTCGATGGCATCGTCGGCCATCGCCGTGATCAGGTTCCAGCTGCCGGGCGGCTTGCCCTCGAACGGATAGATCTGCGTGGTGTTGCGGAACAGGTTGGGCTGCCACTGGTTGGCGTCGCCGCCGATGAAGCCGTAGAAATACTGGAAGCCCATGCCGTTCGGCCACTGGTCGAAGGGACCGGCCTGGCTCGCCTGGAACGCCGGCACGTTGTGATCCTTGCCGAACCACGAGGTGTTGTAGCCGTTGTCCAGCAGCAGGCGCCCGATCGTGGCCTTGTCCCGGTCGATGATGCTGTTGTAGCCCGGGTAGCCCGTCGACTGCTCCGAGATCACCCCGAAGCCCGCGGAATGATGGTTGCGGCCGGTGAGCAGCGCGGCGCGCGTGGGCGAGCACAGCGCGGTCGAGAACATCCGGTTGTAGCGCAGGCCCTCCTTGGCCACGCGATCCATGGCCGGCGTCGGGATCACGCCGCCGAAGGTGCTGGGTACGCCGAAGCCCGAGTCGTCGGTGATGATGAGCAGGACGTTCGGCGCGTCCTTCGGCGGTACGACCCGCGGCGCCCACCAGGGAGTCGACTGCAGCGCGCCGTCCCTGATGACGCCGCCGAACTTCGGGTCGGGCGGCGGAAGCTGCGTGTTCGGAATCGTCGTCGTGGCGCTGGGAGAGCCCGGCGTCCCGGTGGTCTGCTGGGCCTGCGCCGCAACGGCGGCAAGCCCCAGCAAGGCGGAAGTGGCGAGCAATGCCCGCCGAAGCATGCCGTGGCTCTTGATGCCGAATGCGCTCATTGCTTTCTCCTTGGTCCTGCAGAAGTCTCGGTAGCGCCGGCTGCTTCACCGGCGTCGATGGTAGAACGTCAAGCGGTGGGCCCGGCGGCACCGTGAGCACCTTGGCTGCATTCGCCCAGCGCCCGCTCACCGTCGGCGATGGCTTCGCGACGCGACCGGAAAGTGTCGGCCGAACGCGCCACTTCCGCCGAATCGTGCTGCCGGACGATCTCCCAGGCGAAGGGCCGCGCCGGCGGCCCCCTCCTGACGATGGCCAGTCGATAAGGACTGGGCGCGGTCATCGGCTCGTCAGTCATGCTTTCCTGCAGCCCCTCCAGCACTGACTCGATCGAGGCCGGGCCGACGCCGCTCTGCTTCGTCGTATCGCTCCAGACGACAGCGCAGGCGGCAGGCGCCGACACGATACACGGCTAGAACCTTAGGCTCGCGCCGATCACCGGACCGTGCAGAAGAATGTCGAGGCCGCGCGCGTCGAGGCCGGAGCCCGTGGCGTAGGTCGTCGACAGGGCACGATAGCCGGCCACGGCGGCGATCGCGCCGCCGTCGAAGGACCATTGGTAGCTGTAGGCGGCCAACGCCTGCCACGCGAAGGTGCTCTGGAGTCCGAAGCCGCCGACGTCGCCGCGCACGAGCAGTTCCTGGCGCGGTGTGAACTGGTGCCGCAGCCGGACTCCGACCAACGGATCGACCCAGGACAGGCCGCCGCTTGGGGCGATGGCGAAGCTGCGCGTGACCTCGAAGCCCAGGCGCGAGAAATCGGCGTTGGTCGTCCGGTCGAAGGTGAGGTCCGCAACCGTGTTCCAGTAGCGGAAGCCCAGCACCGCATCCACGGCGGTCCGCGATCCCTCGCTTGCGTTCCAGTGCGCGAGTTCGTAGGTGCCGCCCATTTCGACGATCGTCAGCGAGAACGCCACCGCCTGGTTGGCGACGGACGACAGTTGCAGTCCGCCGATCGGATTGCGGTAGCTGGCGGTCGAATTCGACAGGCCGATCCGGGTCCAGACGAAGTCGGCGTAGAGGCCCGCCTTTCCCTTGGAGGCCTCGAAGTAGCTCATCCAGGCGGCGATCGAATCGCTCTTCTGGACCAGCTGGAGAAAGCTCGCGTTGTAGTCGACCGTCTGGCCGCGCGTTGTGACGCTGCCGGAAGTGTTGATCAGCCAGGCATAGGCGGTGGCCCGGAACTGCCAGGGTTCCGGATCGCCTGGGGCTGCCGCCGCCGGCGGGCAGAGGGCTTGTCATTTTGCGCCATCGAGGCCTTCGGCTTCAGTAGAGGTTGACCGTGTAGTTCAGGATGAGGCGCACTTCGTTCTGGGTGGTGGTGCTGTTGTTCTGGGTGGTGCGGGCGAGGCCATAGCGCGCGCGCAGCCACAGTCCCGAGATGGGCTTCCAGTCCGGGCGCCATTCCAGATTGAAGTCCCATTCGTCCTCGACCAGGGGCGCGCCGGCGGCGGGCGCGGCCGTCCAGCCCCGGAAGTACTGGGTGGCCGCCGCAACACCCTTCAGGCCCAAAGAACTGAAGTCGTAGGACAGGCCGACTTGCAGGGCGTTCTCGCCGGCGCGCTGAAACGACAGGGCGAGCGCGTCGGTGTAGAACGGGTTGAAGCTCCAGGGGCTCTGCATGGCATAGCCGGGGTTCACGACCGTATAGGCCATCGTGACGATGCCCGCGTCGCGGCCCACCTGCAGCCGGGCGCCGAACTGTCCGGTCGAGAAGTAGGAGCCCGTCAGCAGATTGGCGCCGGTGGCGCGCTGATCGGCGTATTGCAGGGCGAGCGCGGCATCGATGCCATAGGGCAGGGACACGCCGTACTTTCCTTCGCCGTAGAGGATATTGATGATGTCCTGCGAATAATATTCGATGACGCCGAGCGAGGCCCGCTGCCAGGTGAACAGGCCGCCGCCGACCCCGACGCCGCGATCGACGTTGGCCCCGGCGACCCGCGACATCGAGGTAAAGACATCCGCGTCCCTGGGCTTCATCGCGGCGATGTAGCCTCCGCCATAGCGAAAGGCCGGCCCCGTGTCGGCATCGCCGAGCGACCCTCGCAGCGCGTAGCCGTAGAAGGTGTTTGGGGTCATCCGGTTGTCCTGGCCGTTGAGGAACGGCGTGTCGTAGGAATAGCGGCCGGCGATGAAGGTGTGCGTCTCCGACAGGTGAAGTTTCCCGTAGAGTTCGCCGACCACGGCATAGCCTTGCTGGTCCGGCAGCAGCAGGCCGGTGTTGCCGGCATTCTGGGGCGCATAGAGCGGCAGCGATGTCTGGAAGACGGCGCCGCCCGAAACCAGGTTGAACAGCCTTCCGGTCTCCAGCGTGGCCCAGCCGCCGGCCGCCCAGGCCTCGTTGAGGGTTGCCCTGTTCGGCGTGTTCTGGACGTGGTCGCGATAGTAGCTGCGCGCATTGATCTCGACCTTCGAGTCGCGAAAGAACGCTGGCGTGTCCTGCAGCGCGCTTCGTGCCTCGGGAAACAGCGTCAGCGTCGGAGGGGGCAGCGGAGCAAATAGTCGCTCGATCGCCGTCAGGCTCTTCGCTTCCGTCGAGGGAATGGGCAAGGCTTGCTGGAAGCCCTGCGCGAGAGCCCCGCTGCCGCTGCCTGCCGTCGCGACCGCAACGGCCAGCGCGACCCACCTGCTCGTCCGCACGCCGGGCATTTCTGGGCGGCAGCCCGGTCGGGCGCTGCCGGTCGCAATCGTCGTCCCCCTGGGCACTGGTCTCTGGCTACCGGATCGGGACCAGGCCGGCCGGCAGTCGGGTGAGGAGCGCGCGAATCATGCCCAACACTAGAAATCGGGCGCGTGATCGGCTTGTCATTTTGCGCCATCGCTGCAAACGTGCCGGCATGCCTGTTCTGGTCGCGGATTGTCGATGCTGAACGCACTGACCGGCTTTCCCGTGCTGCGCGAGGGCACGTTGCGCGTGGCCCCGTTCAGCGGCGTGCCGGAGGTCCTGGCCGGCTTCGGCGTGCGGCCGGCCGCGCCGTGCCGCGAGGCCGGCATCCCGGTGAAACTCCTGTCCGACCCCGAGAACACGATCGCGATCGAGCAGGCGGGGCGCCTGCTCGACAGCTGCGTCCGTCACACCGGTTGCATGCCGTTCGGCCTGCTGCTGGGCGAGACGGTGTCGCTCGACTCGCTCGGCCCCATCGGGGTCCTGTCGCGCGGCGCGCGCGATGTCGGCTCGGCGCTCACGGGCATCGTGCTGGCGCTGCACCTCAACGACCGGG
>RGPT01000155.1 GCA_010032545.1 Alphaproteobacteria bacterium | reverse complement strand
ACATCTCGACCTCCTAAACGACGCTGTCGCTTCAAAGAATCGAGCCCCGACCTCCAGCGCAAATCACATAAGAGTCATCGGTTCAGACGGTTGGTATGAGAGACGCTGCCGTGATCGGCACCCACAAGAGACTCGGCTCCGAACGCTTTCCCTATCCGGTGAAGGTTCGCGCGTTGGTCCGCCAATAGAGAACCTCACGCCCGATCGGCTGGCCTGCTAGCGCAGGCTTGAGACGATCAAGGTGGCGCCCGACAATCCCAGCAGTGCCAGGATGATGCGTCGGAACTGTACATCGTTCACACGGCCGAAAAGCGCGAGGCCGATGCGGGCGCCGATCAGGGTGGTAGGCAGGCAGATGGCCGCCCAGACCAGAAAAGTCCTGTCGAGAAGGCCAGCAATCGCTGCTGAGACGAAGGCAAGCAGCAGGATGCTCATGTTGAAGGGCTGATTGACGCCACGCTGTTCGTTCTTGCCGAAACCGCGCAGCTGCGCCCAGATCGCGGGCGCCGGCCCGCTGAGGCTCGCCATGCCGCCCATCACGCCACCCGTAAAGCCCACGGCCGCGTCGGCGATGCGACCGCCTCCGGTGACGATAGGCGGGCGGCGCACGAAGGCCATCCAGGAGCTGTAGAAGATCAGCAATATGCCGACGCCGATCTTCAGGGGGCTCGGCCGCACATGCTCCAGCAGCAGCGTGCCGATCGGCACGCCGACAATGCCGGTTAGAAGCATCGGCCACAGGCGTGGCCAGCGAACGCCTTTCCAGATCGTCGGCAGGGATTGCACGTGGCCGGCGACGCCGCAAAGTGCGGTGAGGGGGGCGGCGGTGAGTGGCGACATCGCCTGCAGCCAGAAGCCCAATGCCACCAGTGCGTAGCCGGTGCCGCTCAACCCATTGACGAAGCCCGCGGCCAGCGCCCCGGCGGCGACGATCGCAATGTCGCCGGGGGGCGGCAGGTCCACGCCGGTTATGCTCCGGACGAGAAGGCCTGGATGCCGGTCATGGCGCGGCCGAGGATCAGCGCGTGTACGTCGTGGGTACCCTCGTACGTGTTCACGGCCTCGAGGTTCATGACGTGGCGGATCACGTGATACTCGTCCGACACGCCGTTGCCGCCGTGCATGTCGCGGGCGACGCGGGCGATGTCGAGCGCCTTGCCGCAGTTGTTGCGCTTGATCAGGGAGATCATCTCAGGTTGGGCGTGACCCGCATCCTTGAGGCGGCCGACGCGCAGGCAGGCCTGCAGGCCGAGCGCGATCTCGGTCTGCATGTCCGCCAGCTTCTTCTGGATCAGCTGGTTGGCGGCCAGCGGGCGTCCGAACTGCTTGCGGTCGAGCGTGTAGTTGCGGGCCTGCTTCCAGCAGAACTCCGCGGCACCCATGGCGCCCCAGGCAATGCCGTAGCGGGCATTGTTGAGGCAGCCGAACGGTCCGCCGAGGCCGGCGACGTTGGGCAGCATGTTCTCCACCGGCACCATGACCTCGTCCATCATGATGCCGCCGGTCACCGAGGCGCGCAGGCTGAATTTGCCCTCGATCTTCGGCGTCTCGAGGCCCTTCATGCCGCGCTCGAGAACGAAGCCGCGGATCGCTCCGCCGTCGAGCTTGGCCCAGATCACCAGCACATCGGCGATCGGCGAATTGGTGATCCACATTTTCGAGCCGGACACCTTGAAGCCGCCGGGCACCGTCACGGCACGGGTCTTCATGCCGCCGGGATCGGAGCCGTGATCGGGCTCCGTGAGGCCGAAGCAGCCGACCCACTCGCCGGTCGCGAGCTTGGGCAGGTACTTCATGCGCTGCTCTTCGGTGCCGTAGGCGTAGATCGGGTGCATGACCAGGGAGGACTGCACGCTCATCGCCGAACGGTAACCCGAATCGACCTGCTCGACTTCGCGGGCGACCAGGCCGTAGGTCGTGTAGTTGGCGCCGGCGCAGCCGTACTTCTCGGGCAAGGTCGAGCCCAGCAGGCCGAGGGCGCCCATCTCGTTCATGATCTCGCGGTGGAATTTCTCGTGCCGGTTGGCCTCCAGCACGCGCGTCATGAGCTTGTCCTGGCAGTAGTCGCGCGCGGCATCTCGGATGGCGATCTCTTCCTCGGTGAGCTGGTCGTCGAGGAAGAACGGATCCTCCCAGTCGAAGGGCTTGGCGTCGGAACTGATGCCCTTGGCGGCGCTTTTGATCGGTGTTGCGGCGGTGGCCATGTCTTCTCCTCGCATTGTCCGTGGCGTCTTATCAGGGACAGCCAGCGTCGCCAACTCGGGCGGTTGGTGCTATAGTGCCGTCCAGTTCGGAGAGTGGATCATGCGCACTGCCGTTATTGGCTTCCTTGCCGACGCGCTCAGCGTGCTGGTTTTTCACCAGCTCGGCTTTTTCATTGCGACCGAACTCGGTTTTCTGAAGGTCCAGATCTACAACATGAAGCCGCTTCCGCCGCTCGGCGTACCGACAATCGCGTCGCTGGCATTCTGGGGCGGGCTGTGGGGCATCGCCGCGGCTTTCATCGTGCCGCGACTGCCAGGCGCCCTCGGCGGTCCGTTGGGCTGGGTTCTCTTCGCCGGCGTCGTGGTCATGTTGGTCAACTGGTTCGTCGTGCTTCCGATCAAGGGTCTGCCGGTCGGCGGTGGCTGGCGCATGCCGGCGCCGGTCGTCGTGCCGATCGTTTATGCGTTCTGGGGCTTTGGCATGTGGCTGTTCGCGAGTGCGCTGCGCAGGACGCTCAAGTGGAATTGAGCCGGGACTTCCGCCTGGTCGGGTGATCCCTAAAGCGCCCGTGTGACGGTTTGCGAGCCGCCGCCCCAGATCGGCAGGTAGCTCATCTTGACCCCGGCCCCTCCGGTCAGGATGGGATGGATGGCCTCGGGCGCCCGCGCGACGCCATCGCCTTCGTCGAACAGGTAGCGCTGTACCCGCCCGATGTTCCAGCCGTCGTGGCGGGCGATCTTCTCCGCCATTTCGAGCGGCAGCAGGAAGACCTGCTCGCCGCGCTCGTTTCGCCGGCTCATGCTCGACATCACGATCGACGCCCGCATCGCGGTGGCGATCGGCGAAAGGATGGCCTCGGGGGTGAAGCCTTCGCCGTCGCCCGGCAGGATCTCGGCGGTGCCGGAAACTCCCATCACCGTGACGGCGCTGACGTCGGCGCCGAGGCCGCGCCGCGCGGTCAGCGTCGGAAAGGGACCCCCGGTCCGTTCGGCGAAGCAGAGGGTGTACTTGCCGGGCTGGCCCATGGTCGCCATGTCACCGACTTCGGGCCGCGCCCCGCCGATGTTGCGGATGACCAGCTGCAGGGCCCGACCGATGCTGGCGTTGGCGCGATTGCCCGGGCCGAGGCAGTTGGTCCCGGCGTTGACGCCGAGCGTGCGGGCGATCGGGCCGTGGACGCAGAGGGCAACGCAAGCGGTTCCGGTTGTCGTCGCGATTCCCAGCAAATTGAAATCGGCATCGAGCGTGGCCTGGGCGGCGGCAAGCACCACCGCCAGTTCAGCGGGCCGGCAGCCCGCGATCACACACTGATAGCCGACGGCTTCAGCCGTGAGATCGCCGAACAGGGGCGGCATGCTGTCCGCCGCTTCTGTGCCGGCGGCTACGCCGGCGATCATGGCCTCAAGGCGTCGCCGGGTCGGCGGCACCAGCGGCAGGCCATCCGACAGGTCGGCGTCGGTCAGGACCTGCTGCACGGCCTCCCAGCCGGCCGATTCCTCGACGACCGGCCAGCCGCACCATTCGCTCATACGGCGACGCGCACGCAGGCGACGGTGGTGCCACCGAACGAGGGGATGAAGGCCGAGTGCTTGCCAGGTCCGCCGGCCACGGTGATGTGGATGTCCTCGGGCGAGCGGCCAATGGCGAACCAGTCGCCGTCCGGCTTGTGGCCGGTGGTGACGTAGGTCTCCTGGTTCTCCTCCGAGATTCGCGAGACATGGACGCGCGAACGCTTCCACAGCTCCTCCCGGATGGTCTCGATGGTGAAGCCGTCACGCTTCAGCGTCGCTGCATGCTCCGGCCCGATGATAACGAACATGGGGCCCTTGCCGTAGATCGTATTGGCGCCAGGGTTCGCCATGCCGCCCGCGAAGGTCGTCAGCAGGCCGTTGCCGCTGGTGCTGCCATGGTCGTTGAGGTTGTGCGGACCTTCGCCCGACATCACCGTCACCACCGAATCGGTCGGCGCGAAGCCGCGCTGCACGTGATACGGCTGCCAGGGGTTCTCTTCCTCGTTCTCGCCGAAGCAGAAGGTGTACTTGGCGGGATTTCCCTGGGTTGAGCGGTCCATCTCGCCTGGCTTCGCGCCGGCGACGTTGAGAAGCATCAGACCAAGCGCCCGGCCGATCGTCGCATTGGGGCGCCAGCCCTGGCCGAAACAGTTCGACCCGCAGTTTATGCCGAGCGCGAGGCGGATCGGGCCGCTCACCATGACCATCGGGGCGCAGGAGTGGGTGGTGGCGAGCGTGCCGTGGAGATTGTACTCGGGGTCGAGCACGCCACGCAGGGCCGCTGTCACCACCGGGAAGTACTCGGGTTTGCAGCCGGCCATGACGGCATTGGCCGCCAGGCTCTGCAGGGTCGGAACGATCTGGCGCGGCGGTACGGGCGGGTAGGGGCGGTTGTCACCGCGCACTGTATCGACGAACTTCGCGACCTTCTCCTCGGTCGGTACATAGAGCGGCATGCCGTCGCTCCAGCCCTGTGCGGCGGCGAACTCGTTGAAGGCCTCGACATCGAGATTCCCGATGTCGATCACTTCTTGGTCGGCGATATCCGTCATTTCTTCGTCGCCTCGAGAAGGCCCTTGGTCGCGGTTTCGATGCGCTCGCGCAGTTCCTCGGCGTTGAGGCCACCCACAGGGTGCTTCACGACGATTAGCTTAGGCTCGATCTTGCGGGCCTTCGCCTGGGCAAGCACGAGCGGCTTGAAGGTCTCGGTGGCGATCACGTAGGCCGTGATGCCGAGTTTCTCGAGTTCGATGCTGTCGTGGAAACTCCACGATGAACAGGACCCTCAATCCCCTAACGCGAGGAGCGCCGCGCGATACTTCCCGGCAACCGCCTGGATGAGTTCCTTGGGGGCGGCCTGGCTGGCGCTGTTCTTGGCGTGGAACTCGATGTTGTCGACGTTGCGGAAGGCGCCGAGCTTGGCCTTCATGCCCTCGAGCAACTCGCGCGCATTCGGCTTGGAGTTGGACATGAGCGCGATCGCGTCGGTCGCCCAGTTGATCGGCTTAAGCGCCACCGTGGGGCCGGCGGCAGCCGCGAGACCAAAAGTCGGATTGACGATAAGCATGACCATTCCTCTTCAATTCGTATTACCCAGCGTCGCGACGATGGACTGGGCTGCACGCTGGCCGTCGGCGATGGCGTCGGACAAGTACTGACGGCCACCGGCGCGGACATCGCCCACCGCGAACAGCGTTGGCGCCGATGTCCGACCATCTGCGTCGACCACGATATGCCCTGACGCGTCGCGCGCAAGGGAATCCGGCAGGAATTCCGCAGCGGGAGATTGACCGACATAGACGAACACAGCGCTGGCCGGAATGGTGTTCCGCGTCGTGCCGGCTTCGACTGTGACGGACTGCAGGCCGTCGTCGCCTGCCAATGCGACGATACGACCTTCGATGAAGTCGATGCCTGCGGGCTTCTCGGCAAGTGGGTTGCCGATCACGGTGACCTTGCCCGCCAATCCGGTCAGTTCGTGTGCTTCGAAAGCAGCCCAGCCATCGGCGCCGGCGACGACCACGGGGAGCCCGGCGTAGAGCGGGCCGTCGCAGGCCGCGCAATGGGAGAGGCCGCGGCCTTCGAACTCGTCCTCGTTCGGAAGGCCGAGCCGGCCCTTGTTGAGGCCGGTGGCGATCACGACCGCGCGCGCGGTGTGGCGCTCGCCGTCCGCGGTCTCGACGGTCCACGGGCTATTGCCGGTAAGCTTGACGACCTCGCCGAAGCCGATTTCGACGCCAGCGACAACGGCGTCATCGGTCAACTGCGACGCCATCTGGGTGCCGGTGAAGATTTCGTCGAAGTCGTGCAGTTCATTCAGATTGATCAGCACACCGCCCGGGGCGAGTTTGTCGAGGCACAGGCACTTCAAGCCGGCGCGGGCGGCTTCGGTGGCCGCGGTGAGTCCGGCCGGGCCGGAGCCGATGACGACGATATCGTAAGAAGGATTGTCCATCAGGCCATTCTATACCGCCAACGGCCTTTGAACACCGGTTTGCGATTGTCGGCGAAGCGGCACGGCCCGCGATTTGCACAAGGATCGTTTCGGGATCGCCCATTTCAATCTTCCCCGGAAGGCCGCTACAGTTGCCTTCAGGTCTTGTTGGAACCGTCGGGGATCGCAGGGCAGGGGGGCGCAAGGGCATGGCGTATTTTTCGCAGCAGTTGATCAACGCCATCACGCTGGGAGCCATCTACGGGCTGATCGCCATCGGCTACACCATGGTCTACGGCATCATCGGCATGATCAACTTTGCGCACGGCGAAGTCTTCATGATCGGCGCGTTCATCTCGCTGATCGGATTCATGATCTGCAGCTTCCTTGGAATAGGCTCCGCACCCGTGGCGATCCTGCTGGTGCTGCTGTTGGCGATGGCCTTTTCCGCGGTCTATGGCTGGGCTATCGAACGAACGGCCTATCGACCCCTGCGGGGATCGTTCCGCCTGGCGCCGCTGATTTCCGCCATCGGCGTGTCGATCGCCCTTCAGAATTATGTGCAACTCGTGCAGGGCGCGCGGCCCAAACCCGGCGGCCAGATCGTGTCGGGCGGATTCAGCTTGTTCAGCGCCGACGGCTTCGACGTCCGCGTAAGCTGGCTGCAGATCATCATCGTGGTGGTGACGGTCGTGCTGATGGCGGGCTTCACCTGGCTGATCGCGCGAACGTCGCTTGGCCGCCAGCAGCGCGCTTGCGAGCAGGACATGAAGATGGCGGCGCTGCTGGGGGTGAACGTCGACCGCACGATCTCGCTCACCTTCGTGCTGGGCGCCGCGCTGGCGGCGGTCGCCGGCATGTTGTTCCTGATGTACTACGGCGTCATCGATTTCTTCATCGGCTTCCTGGCCGGCATCAAGGCCTTCACCGCGGCCGTTCTCGGCGGCATCGGCTCGCTGCCGGGCGCCATGCTGGGTGGCCTGCTGATCGGCCTGATCGAGGTCTTCTGGGCCGGCTATTTCTCGAGCGAATACAAGGATGTTGCCGTCTTCGCCATCCTCGTCCTCGTTCTGATCTTCCGGCCGACCGGGTTGCTCGGCAAGCCGGAGATCGAGAAGGTCTGAGGGAATGCGCGTGCGTCTCCCCTCGATACTGAAGGACGCGGCACTCACGGCCTTCGTTGCCGCAGCACTCGGCATTTTCATTGTTGGCTTCCGTACCGTCGACGTCGGATCGCGCACCGGCCTCAGCTTCGACTACCAGTTGGCGGACCTCGCCGTCGCGGTCGGCGCCATCTTCGTTGGACGGATCGGGCTATCCCTGGCCGCGGCGGGCCTGCGCTGGCCCGTTGTGGCGCTCGGCGCCGCGATGATGGCGGTTGGCGCTTCGCCGCTGCAATTGCCCTCGGGATTCCTGCATTGGTTCGTGGCGCTGGGCGGCGTGATGCTGGTGATCCGTGGCATCTGGCCGTGGGCGCGAGGCACGCTTGCCGCAGCGGCGAGCACGCCCTCCGGCGTTTTGCTCGGACAGGCTGGCGCGAAATGGTTCGGCTGGCTGCTGCTCGCGGCAGCCGTGCTTCTGCCCTTCACGCCGGCGGCCGACCAGAAGACCATGGACCTTGCCGTTCTGATCCTGACCTATGTGATGCTGGGCTGGGGCCTCAATATCGTGGTGGGCCTCGCTGGCCTCCTCGACCTTGGATACGTCGCCTTCTATGCCGTCGGCGCCTACGCCTATGCCCTGCTCAGCACGCAGCATGGCCTGGGCTTCTGGACCGTGCTGCCGCTCGCCGGGATGATGGCCGCCCTGTTCGGCATCGTGCTCGGTTTCCCCGTCTTGCGGCTGCGCGGCGACTACCTGGCGATCGTGACGCTGGGCTTTGGCGAGATTATCCGGCTTGTGCTCCTGAACTGGGTCGATTTCACCAACGGTCCGGCCGGAATCGGCTCCATCCCCGGGCCGACGCTGTTCGGCGCGGTATTCGCCGAGACGGCGCCTGCCGGAAAGCGCACCGTGTCGGAGATGCTGGGCATCACCTTCGACGGCAATCATCGCCTGATCTTCCTCTACTACATCATCCTGATGCTGGCGTTGATCACCAACCTCTTCACACAGCGCATGCGGCGCCTGCCGGTCGGCCGCGCCTGGGAAGCGCTGCGCGAGGACGAGACCGCCTGCCGGGCACTCGGCATCAATCCGACCAACACAAAGCTCACGGCCTTCGCGATCGGTGCGATGTTCGCGGGCTTTGCCGGCTCGTTCTTCGCCGCCAAGCAGCGATTCATCAGCCCCGAGAGCTTCGCTTTCATCGAATCGGCGATCATCCTCGCCATCGTCGTGCTGGGCGGGATGGGCAGTCAGATCGGCGTCGTCCTGGCCGCAGTGCTGCTGATCGGCCTGCCGGAATGGTTCCGCGATCTCGGCAACTACCGCATGCTGGCATTTGGTCTGGCCATGGTGCTGATCATGGTGTTCCGCCCGCGCGGCCTGATCGCCGACCGCGAGCCATCAGTGCGATTGCACCCCGCAGGCTCTGGGGCCGGCCCGTGAGTGAGCCGCTGATCGAGGTCGAGCATCTGACGATGCGCTTTGGCGGACTGGTGGCGGTCGACGATGTATCGTTTGCCGCGCAGTCACGCCAGATTACCGCCATCATCGGGCCCAACGGCGCGGGCAAGACGACGGTCTTCAATTGCATCACCGGGTTCTACAAACCCACGATCGGACGCCTGACGCTGAGCGGTGGGGAGCGCAAGTATCTTCTCGAGCGGATGTTGGGCCATGAGATCGGCCAGCGCGCGAAGGTGGCGCGGACCTTCCAGAACATCCGCCTGTTCTCCGGCATGACTGTGCTGGAGAACTTGATGGTCGCGCAGCACAACAAGCTGATGCGGGCTTCGGGCTGGAGTGTTTATGGCCTCCTCGGTTTGCGTCGCTTCACCCGGGCGGAAGAAGCCGCCATCGGATTGGCGCGCACCTGGCTCGAACGCATCGGCCTGGTCGGCGATGCCGATCGACTGGCCGGAGAGCTTCCTTACGGCGCGCAGCGACGGCTCGAGATCGCCCGCGCCATGTGCACCGAACCCAGGTTGCTGTGCCTGGACGAGCCGGCTGCCGGCCTCAACCCGCGCGAATCGGCAGAGCTCAATCAGCTGCTGGTGTCCATCCGCGACGTCGACGGGACCGGCGTGTTGCTGATTGAGCACGACATGAGCGTGGTCATGAACATCTCCAACCACATCGTCGTGCTTGATTACGGCCGCAAGATCGCCGAAGGCGCGCCGGCAGAAATCCAGAGGGACCCCGCGGTGATCCGCGCCTATCTCGGCACCGACGAAGAGGCGCTCGATGGCTGAGCCTCCGATGCTCTCGGTCAAGGGCGTGGCGACGTTCTATGGTGCTATCCAGGCCCTGCATGGCGTCGATCTCGATGTTGCAAAAGGCGAAATTGTCACGCTGATCGGCGCCAATGGCGCCGGCAAGTCGACCCTGCTGATGACGATCTGCGGCAATCCGCGGGCGCGGGAAGGGAGCATCCGGCTCGACAACGAGGACATCACAGGCCTGCCGACCCACGAGATCGTGCGGCGTGGTGTGGCGCAGGTGCCGGAGGGACGCCGCATCTTTCCGCGCATGAGCGTGCTCGAGAACCTCCAGATGGGTGCAACGCTCGCCGATCCAGCGCATTTTCGGCAGGACATTGAGCGGGTGTTCACGATGTTCCCGCGGCTGTCCGAGCGGCGCGCGCAACGCGGCGGCACCCTGTCCGGCGGCGAGCAG
>RGPT01000154.1 GCA_010032545.1 Alphaproteobacteria bacterium | reverse complement strand
CGGGCGGCGCGTTATGGAGAGTTTCGCTCGTTGGCAAAAAATCCCCCTCGCGGAAGGAGTAGAGGTTGGGGCGGTTGACCGAGAAGAGGGCGAAGCGGCGGTGGAGGGTGTCGAGTTCGTCGAGGTCGATCGCGAACAGGAAGATCCGGTAGACAAAGCGGTGCTCCCGCGGCGCAAAGCGCGCGTGCATGACGTGGCACTCGTAGAGGCAGGAGTTCAAGCGGGGCGGAAGGGACTGTGGGCGACTCTTCTGTTACGGGCGAGCGCGGCGTGCGGATGCGGGGTAGCGCAGGCGTCTCGCTTGCGCTACATCACCGCCGGCCAGGGGTCCCGGTTGAGGAGCAGCGAGCTGAGGTTGTGGGCGCTGAGCAGGCCGTCCTCGTGGAACCCGTATCGCTGCCACGCGCCGGCGAAGAACGTGTTCGTCGTGCCACGGGCGGCGGCGTTCGCTGCGTCGCGTAAAGCGCCGCGAATTCGAAATCGATCCGGGGCTCGAACGGACGCACGACGATGCCCCGGGTCGCGTATTCGCTGGCGGTGAAGGGATCGCACAGCGTCACGCCTGCGCCGGAGCCAGCAAGCGAGCAGGCGATCTCCGACAGCGGCGTCTCGATGCGCATGATTCGCGTGACGCCATGGTCGGCGAAGACGCGATCGATGCGGAAGCGCGACGCGGTCGAGTGCACGAGATCGAGCTTGGGGCGTTCTGTCAGGAAGCGCCCGGCGAAACTTGGCAGGAACCCATTGGCGAGGGCGGGCAGGGCGGCGATGCGCAGGAAGCCGGCCCGTCGCGTGCGCAATTCGGTCGCCATCTGGGCGATGCGGTCGAGGCCGACGAACGCCCGCTCGACTTCAGCGTAGAGCGACAGTGCTTCGCTGGTTGGCACCAGGCCGGTGCCGCGGCGCTCGAACAGTGCGAGACCCAGATCCTGTTGCAGGTCTCGGATCATGCGGCTTACGGCGGGTTGGGTGACGTTGATCAGTTTGGCCGCCATGCCGACGCCGCCGGTCAGTACGACGGCACGGAAGGCCTCGATCTGGCGTGGGTTCAGGCCGCGCATGCCCTGATATAACATCTTGTTATGAAAAACGGCAGAAAATCGGATTTGACGCCATAGTCGCTTGCGGAAAACATGGTTGAGAGAGATTCAAGAACGGAGGGGGCAATGAGCCATCTGGCGCGCTTCGGCGCAGTAATGGGCTTGGTCATGGCGGCAGGCTCGATGCCGGCGTTGGCACAGCCGAAGACATTGACGGTCGCGGGCTATGGCGGGTCGTGGGAGCAGCAACTGCGCAAGGACGTGTTCCCGGCGTTCGAGGCCAAGCACGGCGTCAAGATTGAGTATGTCGCGGGCAATTCGACCGACACGCTGGCCAAGCTGCAGGCACAGAAGGGCAACCAGGTGATCGACGTGGCCATCGTCGACGACGGCCCGATGTACCAGGCGATCCAGCTCGGCTTCTGCGGCAAGATCGACGGCCTCGACAAGGCCGACCTCTACCCCGCGGCGCTGTTCAAGGATGACAAGGCGGTGGCCGTCGGACAGACCGGCACCGGCTTCATGATCAATACCAAGACCTTCAAGGAGAAGGGTTGGGCCACGCCGACGTCGTGGAACGACCTCAAGGATCCCAAGTTCAAGAAGCTGCTGGTCATGCCGCCGATCAACAACACTTATGGCCTCTACACGTTGATGATGTTCGCCCGGATGAACGGCGGCGGCGAGAAGAACATCGAGCCGGGCTTCAAGGTGATGAAGGCCGACATCAATCCCAACGTGTTGGTCTACGAACCGTCGCCGGGCAAGATGACCGAGCTCTTCCAGTCGGGGCAGGCGCAGATTGCCGTGTGGGGCACCGGCCGCGTGCAGGCCTTCGCCAACACCGGCTTCCCGGTCGATTTCATCTATCCCAAGGAAGGCGCGCCGATCCTGCTGGCGTCGGCCTGTCCTGTGGCCAAGGCCTCGGTCAATCCGCTGGCGAACGAGTTCATCAAGGCCCTGGTGTCGGCGCCGGTGCAGACGATTCTCTCCAAGGAGATGGGCAACGGGCCAGTCAACACCAAGGTTGACGTCAACATGCCGGAGCTCAAGATGGCCCCAGTCGGCGAGCGTGCCAAGCTGATCATCTCGCCCGATTGGGACGCGATCAATGCCCAGCGCGAGGACTGGACCAAGCGTTGGAACCGCGAAGTGGAGCGCTGATCCGGCGTGCACCATCCGATCTACCTCTTTCGCCATGGCGAAACGGCGTGGAATGCCGAGCGGCGCGCCCAGGGGCTTCTCGACTCGCCGCTGACAGACACGGGCCGTGCCCAGGCACGTGCCATGGGCGAGAGGCTGGCGCAGGAGTTGCGGTTGGCCGGCTACGAACCATCGGGCGTCATCGTGCGCGCGAGCCCGCTCGGTCGCGTCCGCGAGACGCTGGCGATCGCCGCTGCAGCCGCGGGCCTCGCCCACGACGATCAATGCTTCGATCGTCGCCTGCGCGAGATGAGTTGGGGCGAATGGGATGGCCTGAATGGCGCCGAGATCGAGGCCGGATGGCCGGGCGCCATGGCTGCCCGGCGGCTCAATCGTTGGCATTACCAGCCGCCGAATGGCGAGAACTATACGATGGCGGTCGAGCGCGCCCGGCCGGCGCTTGAGGACATAGCGGTCTTGGCGGCCGAGCGGCCCGTGGCGGTGTTCGCGCACGGCGGCATCGGCCGGGTGCTGCGCGGGCTGTTCCTGCGGGTCCCCGATGTCGAGATCCTCGACATGGACCAGCCACAGGACGCCTTCTATCGCCTGCATCAAGGTGCCGCCGCGCGTATCGGCACGCAGGTCGGGGCCTGATGGCCTTCCTGGCCCTCGAAAAGCTGACGAAGAAGTTCGGCACGCATCTGGCCGTCGACGGACTCTCCCTCGAGGTCGAGAAGGGCGAGTTCATCGCCCTGCTGGGCCCCTCGGGCTGCGGCAAGACCACGACCTTGCAGATGATCGCGGGTTTCGCCGATCCCTCGTCGGGCGCCATCGAGCTAGAGGGTCGCGATCTGCTGGCGATCAAGCCCGCCAAACGCGGTCTTGGTATCGTGTTCCAGAGCTACGCGCTCTTTCCTCACATGACCGTGGCCGAAAACGTGGCGTTCGGACTTGAGATGCAAGGCTTTGCCGCAGTCGACCGAACATCCTGCTGCTCGACGAGCCGCTTTCGAACCTCGACGCAAAGCTGCGCGAGGAGATGCAGATCGAGCTGCGCCAGATCCAGCGCACCGTCGGCACCACGACCATCCTTGTAACCCACGACCAGGCCGAGGCGATGGCGCTCAGCGACCGCATCGTGGTGATGAACCAGGGCCGCGCCGAGCAAGTCGGCGCGCCACATGAGGTCTATGAGCGGCCGGCGACGCCCTTCGTCGCCAACTTCCTGGGCAAGACCAATCTGGTAAACGGAACGACCGTACGGCCGGAGAAGATCTCCTTCGGAGCCTCGGGGCTCGCCGGCAAGGTCAGGACCAGGATCTTTCAGGGTAATCACTGGCTCTATCAGGTCGATACCAGAGATGGCCTGGTGACGGTGATCCGCCAGAATACCGGCGAGGTCATGCCAGCCGAGGGTGCCGCGGTGCACCTCGTGTGGGGTGTCACGCCATGAAAGCTGCGCCGTATCTTCTCAGCCTGCCGGCGCTGCTGCTGTTCGGTGGGGTGGTGGTCGTGCCGCTGGCCATGACGGTGCTGCTCTCGTTCCACGACTGGGGCCAGTACAAGGGCATCGAGCCGGTATTCATGCTGAAGAACTGGCACGAAGTGCTGACCGACTCCTATTTCCACGAGATGTTCTGGCGGACCTTCCGCATTGCCTTCTTCGTCACCTTGATTACGGCGGTGTTTGGCGCACCCGAGGCCTACATCCTGAATCGAATGAAGAGTCCCTGGCGCGGTCTCTTTCTGCTGGTGATCCTGGGCCCCCTGCTGATTTCGGTCGTGGCGCGCACCTTGGGGTGGGCGCTGCTGTTCGGCGGCCATTCTGGATTGGTGAACAAGGCGCTGATGTCCTTGGGGCTCATTTCCACGCCATTGCCCTTCATGTTCACCGAGACCGGCATGGTGGTGGCGCTGGCCCATGATCGTGCTGCCGCAGGTGATGCCCGGCATCCTCTCGGGCGCCATCATCGTTTTTGCGCTGGCCGCCAGCGCCTTCGCCACGCCCGCGATCATCGGGGGGCGGCGACTGAAGGTGGCCTCGACGCTGGCCTACGACGAATTCCTTAACACGCTCAACTGGCCGCTGGGCGCGGCGGTCGCTGTGCTGCTGCTGATCGCCTTGGTGGCGGTCGTGATCGGCGCCAGCCGACTGGTCGAACGCCGCTATGCACAGGTGTTCGGATGAGCCGGCCCTCATGAGCAAGAACGGACCCTTGGCGCTCGCTTTCCATGCGCTGTTCGTCAGCTTCATGCTGGCACCGATTCTGGTCGTCTGTTGGGTCGCCTTCACGCCGGAAGGGTTCTTGTCCTTTCCGACCGACCGCTGGTCGCTGCGCTGGTTCTATGCCATCGGCCGCTATCCCGAGTTCATCTCGGCCTTTTGGCGGAGTCTCTGGCTGGGTGCACTGTCGTCGGCCATCGCCGTCGCCTTCTCGGTGCCGGCAGCGCTCGCCATCGCGCGCTACCGCTTCCGCGGCCGCGAAGCGATCACGGCGTTGTTCATGTCGCCATTGATGATCCCGCACGTCGTGCTGGGTATCGCCTTTCTGCGCTTCTTTACCCAGATCGGACTGGGCGGCACCTTCGTCGGCCTGGTACTGGCGCACATCGTGATCGTGCTGCCATTCGCGCTCCGGCTCACGCTGGCCTCGGCGATCGGCCTCGACCGCGCCATCGAACACGCCGCGGTGTCGCTGGGGGCCTCGGAGTGGGTCGTGCTGAAACGCATCACCTTGCCGCTGGTGCTGCCCGGCCTCGCCAGCGGCTGGGCGCTCGCCTTCATCAATTCCTTCGACGAGGTGACGATGACCGTGTTCATCGCCGCCCCTGGAACCGAAACCCTGCCGGTGCGCATGTTCCTCTATATCCAGGACAATATCGATCCGCTGGTGACGTCGGTCTCCGCTTGTGTGATCGCCATCACGGTGGCGGCGCTGATTGTGATGGATCGGGCCTACGGACTGGAACGGCTGCTGGTGGGAAGGAGCGGCGATCATGGCCGCTAGCGATTACGATGTCGCTGTGGTGGGCGGCGGGCTGGTCGGCGTTGCCACCGCCTGGGGCCTGGCGCGGGAGGGTTGTCGCGTCGTCGTGTTGGACGAGGGCGACCGCGCGGTCCGTGCGAGCCGTGGCAACTTTGCGCTCGTCTGGGTGCAGAGCAAGGGCCTCGGCCTGCCTGAGTATGCCGGCTGGACGATCCGCTCCTCCAACGCCTGGGGTGGCTTCGCGCAGACCCTTAAGGAGGAGACCGGTCTCGATGTCTCCTTCCAGCGGCCCGGCGGCTTTCATCTGGCGCTTTCGGAAAAGGAACTGGAGGCGCGCGCCACTATCCTGAAGCGCCTGCACAACCAGCCCGGCATCGTCGACTACAAGACCGAGATCATGGAGCGCAGCCAGGTCGCCAAGATGCTGCCCGACATCGGGCCCGAGGTGGTGGGAGGAAGCTTCTGTCCGCTCGACGGCCATGTGAATTCGCTTCGCCTGTTCCGCACCTTGCACACCGCGATCAAGGCGCGGGGCGTCACCTACCTGCCGAGTCATCGTGTCGAGACCATCACCAAGGACGGCGGCGAATTCCGCCTCGGCACGGTCCAGGGCGAGATTCGCGCGGGCAAGGTGGCGCTGGCTGCCGGCAACGCCAACATGCGCCTTGCCCCCATGGTCGGGCTGGAGGCGCCGATGCGACCGGAGCGCGGCCAGATCGTCGTCACCGAGCGACTGCGACCGTTCCTCAATCATCCCGTCGTCACGCTGCGCCAGACCGACGAGGGCACGGTGATGATCGGCGACTCCAAGGAAGAAAGCATCGATCCTGCTGGACTGACGCTGGGCGTCAGCGCCACCGAGGCCGAGCGCGCGGTGCGGCAGTTCCCGCTGCTCGCCAATGTAAACGTGGTGCGGACGTGGAGCGCGATCCGCGTCATGACGCAGGACGGCTTCCCGATCTACGACGAGTCCGAGACCCATCCCGGCGCCTTCACCGTCTGTTGCCATTCCGGTGTCACGTTGGCCGCCAATCACGCGCTCGCCGTGGCGCCGATGATTGCCCGTGGCGCGCTCGAAAAATCGCTGGTCGCGCCCTTCAGCGCACGGAGGTTCCATGTTCAAGCGGCTGGCTGAAGCAGGTGCTGCGGTCGCCATCACTGTCGATGGCAAGCGCGTGGAGTGCCGTGCGGGCGATACGGTCGCAGCGGCGTTGATCGCAGCCGACATCGACCATTGCCGCACCACGCCGGTGACCGGTGCGCCGCGCGCACCATATTGCCTGATGGGCGTGTGCTTCGAGTGTCTCGTCTCGGTCGACGGCGTCGGCAGCCGCCAGGGTTGCCTCGTGCCCGTCCGCGAGGGCATGGCGGTCGAGACACAGATCGGCAAGCGGGAGGCTGGGCGATGAATGCCTCCGACCTCTCTCCAGCCTACGACCTCGTCGTGATCGGTGGTGGCCCGGCGGGGCTTGCTGCGGCGGCACTCGCCGCCCGCGCCGGTCTCTCGACCGTGCTGTTCGACGAGAATCCTGGCGTCGGCGGCCAGATCTACCGCGCTATCGCTTCCAGCCCCGTCAAGGATCGTGCGATTCTGGGCGAGGATTACTGGGCGGGTGTCGAGCTTGCTGCCGAGGCCGGTGCAAGCGGTGCCTCGATCGTCACCGGTGCCACGGTGTGGAGCCTCGATCCATCGCGACTGGTGGGCGTATCGATCGCCGGTAAGGCGCGCCTGATCCAGGCCGGCCGGGTGATCATCGCCACGGGCTCGCTGGAGCGGCCGTTTCCCATTCCCGGCTGGACGCTGCCCGGCGTGATGAGCGCGGGTGGGGCGCAGACTCTGCTCAAGGCGCAGGGCCTCGTGCCGGGTGGCCGTAGTGTGATGGCGGGCGGTGGCCCGCTCCTGTGGCTGCTGGCGGCGCAGATCCTGCGCGCGGGCGGCAAGATCGACGCGATCCTCGACACCACGCCCCGGGTCAACTGGCTGCGCGCACTCGGCCATCTGCCCGATTTCGTTCTGTCGCCATATTTTTCCAAGGGCCTGAGGCTGTTGCGCGAAGTCCGCGCCAGGGTGCGCGTGATTCGCGTCGATCGCCTCGAAGCGGTCGGCGACGACAAGCTGCGTGAGGTGGTGTTCGCCGCAGGCGACGCCGAATGGCGGATGCCGGCCGATCTTCTGCTGCTGCATCGGGGTGTGGTGCCCAACGTCAATCTCGCCACCGCAGCGGGCGTCGCCCACGCGTGGAACGAGCGGCAGCTCTGCTTCGAGCCGGTGCTGGACGAAGACTTCAACAGCTCGGTGGCGGGTATCGCCGTGGCCGGCGACGGTGCTGGCATCGCCGGCGGTACAGCGGCGGCCGAGCGCGGCCGCATCGCGGCCATCGCGGCCGTCCGTGCCCTAAAGCCGGAGGCCGCGGTGCCCGACCTGCAAACCATCCGCCAGAATCTCCAACGTGAGGCGATGGGGCGGGCATTCCTCGACGCCCTCAATCGTCCTGCCGTTTCGTTCCGTCAGCCCCAAGGCGATACGATCGTGTGCCGTTGTGAGGAGGTCACCGCCAAACAGGTACGCGATACCGCCGACCTCGGCTGCGAGGGGCCGAACCAGATGAAGGCTTTCCTGCGCTGCGGCATGGGGCCGTGCCAGGGCAGGCTCTGCGGCCTTACCGTCACGGAGCTGATCGCGGCCCAGCGCGGCACGACGCCGGCCGAGGTCGGCTATTACCGGCTGCGTCCGCCGGTGAAGCCCATCACGCTTTCCGAACTGGCCTCGCTGCCGATCACCGAAGTCGAGCGCAAGGCCGTGGAGCGCTGAGCGATGCGCACGGCCGACGTCGTGGTGATCGGCGGTGGCATTCATGGCTGCTCGACTGCATTGCATCTGGCCCTTAGGGGGCTGAAGCCGATCCTGGTGGAGAAGGATTACGCCGGCCGCCATGCTTCGGGCGTGAACGCGGGAGGGGTCCGCCAGCTCGCGCGCGACCTCGCCGAGATTCCCCTGTCGATTTCCTCGATGAGCCTGTGGGAGCGCATCGAGGAACTGGTCGGCGACGATTGCGGCTTCGTGAGCCATGGCACGGTGCTGGTGGCCGAGAACGAGACTGAACTCGCGAGCTTTCGCGCTCGTGTAGATGATCTTCGCCTGCGCGGCTTCACGCACGAGGAGCTGATCGATCGCGCCGAGCTGAAACGCCTGGTACCGGCGGTGGCCGATCATTGTCCGGGCGGTGTGGTCTCGCGCCGCGACGGTGCCGCCGACCCGTTCCGCACCACCCAGGCCTTCCGCCGGCGCGCGATCGAAATGGGTGCGGAAGTGCTGGAAGGCGTCACGGTCACCGGCCTCGCGCGTGCGGGTGCCAACTGGCGGGTGGAAACCAGCGCCGGACCGATCGAGGCGCCCAAGGTGGTGAACGCCGCGGGCGCCTGGGCCGACCGGATTGCGGCCATGCTGGGCGAGCCGGCGCCGCTCACCGTTGTAGCGCCGATGCTGATGGTGACCAGCCGCGTGGCGCCGTTCATTCAGCCCGTGGTGATCCTGCGGGGGCGAAAACTCTCCTTCAAGCAGCTCGATAACGGCACTGTCGTGATCGGCGGCGGCCATCTCGCGACGCCCGATCGCGATCGCAACGAGACGGTGCTCGACTGGGACAAGCTTGCCATCAGCGCACGCACGGTGTGGGAGCTGTTTCCCGCCATGCGCGCCGCCACCATCGTGCGCGCCTGGGCGGGTATCGAGGCCTACATGCCCGACGGCATCCCGGTGGTCGGGCCGAGTTCGACGTCCGAGGGTGTCTATCACCAGTTCGGTTTTTCCACCCACGGCTTCCAGCTTGGGCCGGGGACGGGTGCCATGATGGCCGAGCTGGTGGCGACCGGCTCGACCAACACGCCGATCGATGGCTTGGAGATCGGCCGTTTCAGGGATCAGGCGCGGCGCCAATCGTAGCCCAGACGCGGGAAGTGCACCGCGATACGTCCGACCTCCGGGTCCTCCCGCAGCAGCGCGATCTCCTGGGCGTCGATGAACAGGACCTCGCCCTCGACCCAGTCCCTGGCGTTGTCGGCCGGGCGGACGCGGGCCCGCTCGCCGGGCGTCGGGTCGCCCTCCTGCGGCCGGGAGGGACGTGGCGTCGCCGGCTCGGCGGCGCGTGCTTCGGCGAGCGCCTCGTCGGCTGCGATGTCGGTGCGTTTGCCATGACCGATCCCGGCCATGCGGTCGCGCCAGGCGCGCAGCTTCGGGTAGGGATCGAACACCGCGCGGCAATCGATATGCCGCCCGCGATAGAACCAGACGACGTGGTAGGCCGCGAAGTCGGCGATGCAGGGCACCTCACCCAGCAGATAAGGACGTCCATCGGCCAGAATATCCGCCAGCCATTTGATCTGCGGCTTCACGAGATGAAGGTTGCGCAGCGCGGCCGCCCGCACCGCCTCGATCGAGGGCACGGGCAGGCCATGCAGACGGGCGCGGTCCTCGTGCAGGCCGGCCGGCATGTGATCGGCGTTGATGCCCGAGACATAGAGCGCCGTCGGTCGCATGAACTGCTGCTCGGCCCAGCGCGTCAGCACCTCGTCGGCACCCCTGGTCTCGGCCGGGTAGAGGCTGGGCGAGGGCACGCGCCGCTCCAGCTCGCGGGCGATCAGATTGGTGTCGCACCAGACGTCGGCGCCGTCCTGCAGCACCGGTGTGCGGCGGTAGCCGCCGGTGAGCGGAGTCAGTTTGGGCTTGGGTGCGATCGGCGGGATTTCCACGCCGCGCCAGGCCAGGCCCTTGAAGCCCAGCATCAGCCGC
>RGPT01000153.1 GCA_010032545.1 Alphaproteobacteria bacterium | reverse complement strand
GGCTGCACGCTCGGAAAGGGCCGCGCTCTCCGAGGGGCCGATCAGCTCGGGCGGCAGCTCGCCCAGTGCCGCCACTGCCGCACCCAGCTGCTCGGTTGCCGCCATCGTGTCGAGCGGCTGCGGCAGGCGGCGAAGCGTCCATTGTACGGCGCGCACGAGGAAGCGCTGCGAGGCCACCAGCATCCGCGTCTGCGCCTCGGCCTTGAGCGCGTTGTCTAGCGCCTCGATGTCGCTCCACAGGTCGCGCAGCTTCCAGGCATCGCGCACCACGGCGAAGGCGCGGGCGATGGCGGCGGCCGGCGCGCCGGTGCGCTGGCCGACGTCGCGCACGAAGGTGGGCCCGCAGCGGTTGACCAGCGAGTTCACCACCTGGAGTGACGCGATCTCCCGGCGGAGGCGGTGGGCGCGGACCGCGGGCTCGTACTTGTCCTGCAAGGCGTTCGGGAAGTAGCGCAGCAGTTCGGCCTCCAGCAGCGGATCGTCGGGCAGGTCGGACGCCAGGATCTCGTCGTTGAGATCGATCTTGGCGTAGGCCAGCAGCACCGAGAGTTCGGGGCGCGTCAGGTACTGGCGGTTCTGTCCGCGCGCGCGCATCGCAGCCGTATCGGGCAGGAATTCGACGGTGCGGTCGAGCCGGCCACCCTTTGTGTCCGTGCCGCGCTCGAGCGCACGCATGAAGCGCTCCAGCCGGTCGTGTGCCTCGCCGGCCTGGGCTTCCGCGATGCTGATGGCCTGGCTTTGCTGGTAGTTGTGGCGCAGCACGAGGGCGGCCACTTCGTCGGTCATCGAGAACAGCAGCGCGTTTCGCTCCGCGCCGCCCAGCAGGCCGCGGGCAATCGCCTCGCGGGTCGCGATCTTGATGTTCACTTCGTGGTCGGAGGTGTCGACGCCCGCCGAATTGTCGAGCGCGTCGGTGTTGAGTCGCCGTCCCGCCAGGGCTGCCTCGATCCGGCCGCGCTGGGTGAAGCCGAGGTTGGCCCCCTCGCCGATCACGCGCGCGCGCAAGCCGGTGGCGTCGATGCGCAGCGCATCGGTGGCGCGGTCGCCGGCATCGGCGTGGCTCTCGCTGGAGGCTTTCACATAGGTGCCGATGCCGCCGAAATAGAGCAGATCGACGGGTGCCGCCAAAATGGCGCGCATCAGGTCGACGGGTGTGAGCGTGGACGCCTCGATGCCCAGTACGCTCCGCGCTTCGACCGACAACGCGATCGACTTGGCGGCGCGGTCGTAGAGGCCACCACCCGCCGACAGCAGCGCGCGGTCGTAGTCCATCCACGACGAGCGTGGCAGGTCGAACAGCCGCTTGCGTTCCGCCCAGCTCGCAGCGGCATCGGGTGCGGGATCGATGAAGATGTGGCGGTGGTCGAAGGCTGCGACCAGCCTGATGTGGCGCGACAGCAGCATGCCGTTGCCGAACACGTCGCCCGACATGTCGCCGACGCCTGCCACCGTGAAGGGCGTCGTCTGGATATCCTGTCCCAGCTCGCGGAAATGGCGCTTCACCGACTCCCACGCGCCGCGTGCGGTAATGCCCATCTTCTTGTGGTCGTAGCCGGCCGAGCCGCCCGAGGCGAAGGCGTCATCGAGCCAGAAGCCGTAGTCGGCCGCCAGCGCGTTGGCGATGTCGGAGAAAGTGGCCGTACCCTTGTCGGCGGCGACCACGAGGTAGGGATCGTCGCCGTCGTGGCGCACCACCCGGGCTGGCGGCGTTATGCCGTCCTTGGTGTAGTTGTCGGTGAGGTCGAGCAGGCCGCGGATCAGCGTCTGGTAACAGGCGATGCCCTCGGCCTGGATCTGCTCGCGCGTGCCACCCGCCGGCGGCTGCTTGACATAGAAGCCGCCCTTGGAGCCAACCGGCACGATGACGGCGTTCTTCACCATCTGGGTCTTCATCAGGCTCAGGATTTCGGTGCGGAAATCCTCGCGCCGATCGGACCACCGGATGCCGCCGCGCGCCACCCTGCCGCCGCGCAGATGAATGCCTTCCATGCGCGGGCTGTAGACGAAGACTTCCACCAGCGGCCGGGGTGCCGGCAGGTCGTCGATCGCCCGGCTGTCGATCTTGAGAGAGATCCAGTCCTTCGCGGCACCATCGGCCGTGCTCTGCCAGAAGTTGGTGCGCAGCGTGCTGCCTACGGCGTTGCGAAAGCGCCGCAGGATGCGGTCCTCGTCGAGCGTGGCGACACCTTCCAGCGCCGTAGCGAGGGCGGCCTCGATCGCCTGGCTGCGACCCACGCGGATGTCGGACAAGGCCTCGCCCAGCGCCGGATCGAAGCGGGCAAGGAAGAGATCGACGAGGCCGCGGGCAATGGCGGGATAGGCCGCCAGCGTGCGCTCCATGTAGTCCTGGCTGAAGGGCACACCGGCCTGCCGCAGGTACTTGGTGTAGGCGCGCAAGAGCGCCACCTCGCGCCAGGCAAGACCGGCGCCCAGCACCAGGCGATTGAGCCCGTCGTCTTCCAGCGCACCCGACCGCAGCTTCTCCATCGTCTCGATGAAGCGCGGACCGGCCGATGCGAGATCGACGGCCGACTTGTCCGCCGTCTCCACGCGCAACACCTGCACGGCCACGCTGTTCTTGCCCCCGTCGCCGTTCGATGCCTCCAGGAGGAACGGCGCCTCGCTCAACACGCGGAGCCCGAGGTTTTCGGCCAGAGGCAGGATATCGGACAGCGCGATGGGCTTGCGCGGATGAAACAGGCGGATGGCGAAACGGTGTGCCGGCAGGCCCGCGCGCCGGCCGACCTGCACGCCGAAGTCGGCGCCGGCCAGCAACTCCTGCAGGAGTTCGATGTCGGTCGTGGCCTGCGTCGCGTCGAATGTCTCGCGATAGGCGGGCGGGAACCACTCGCGCCAGCGCCGGGCCGCGGCGCGCCCCTCGGCTTCGCCGAGCTTGGCCTGCAGTGCCGCGCGCAGCCGGTCGCTCCACGACGTGGCGGCCTCGACCAGTGTCTGCTCCAGTGCGGCGAGGTCGGGCGTCGGCGCCTCCGGGCGGCGGAGCTTCACCGTGTAGAGCGCCTGGGCCAGTGCCGAATCGCTGCTGGCGGACCCTGCGATCGTGGTCAGCTTGCCGTCCCATGCCTGCTCGAGGATCGCGGCGATGCGATCGCTCAGCGCCGCATCGAAGCGCTCGCGCGGCACGAAGACCAGGTTGGCGGCGAAGCGGCCCACGGCATCCCGGCGGGCGAACAGCGCCACGCGCCGGCGCTCCTGCAATTGCAGGATACCCAGCGCCTGGTCGTAAAGCGTTTCCTCGTCGATCTGGAACAGCTCGTCGCGCGGGTAGGAGTCGAGAATCGCCAGCAGCGCCTTGCCGTCGTGGCCATTGGCGTCGATGCCGGAGCGGCGCAGCACATTTGCCACCCGGCCGCGCAGCAGCGGCACGTCGCTCGCCATCGCATGGTAGGCCGCCGACGTGAACAGGCCGGCGAAACGGCGTTCGCCGGTCACCCTGCCGTCGGCGTCGCATGTCTTGACGATCACGCAATCGAGTGGCCCGCTGCGATGGACCAGCGACAGCCGGTCGGCCTTCACGATCAGGATGTTGTCGGCGCCACGGGCGAAGCGGGCCATGGCCTCGCCTCCGCCCAGTCCCGCATCGAACAGCCGGGCCTCGTCGCGGCGCAGGATGCCGAGCGCCGAGCCCGGCATCACGTCGTAGCGCACGCCGCCCGGCTGCGAGGGATCGTCGACATGCCGATAGCGGCGATGGCCGAGAAAGGTGAAGTGGCCGGCTTCCAGCCATTGCAGGAAATCCTTGTATTCGTCCTGCAGCGTTGAACGACGGGGCGCGAGGTCGGCGATGGCATCGAGGCAGGCCTGGCGCATCGGTTGCCAGTCGTCGACCGCGACACGGACCTCGGCCAGCACGCGGCCGAGCGCCGCGGCAATCTCGTCGAGCTGGCCCGGCTCGGCCTGGCGATCGATCTCGATGTGCATCATCGATTCGCGCCGGCTCCCTCTTTCACCCGATTCGGCGCCGGTCTCGGGGCTGAGGTCGAGGAGGTCGCCGTCGAGGTCGCGGCGCACCCCCATCACCGGATGGGCCAGCAGATGGACGTTGATCTCCCGGCGGTTGAGCTCGTTGGCGATCGAATCGACCAGGAACGGCATGTCGTCGTTGACGACATGGACGATGCTGTGCCGGCTCTCGAAGCCATCGACCTCTTCGGTCGGATTGAACAGCCGGACCTTGGCGATTCCGGGCAGGCGGCGGCGGGCGAAGGCCAGCAGGGCGAGCGCGATTGCGGCGCGCTGTTCGGCCGGTGCCGCGGCCAGATCCTTGTCGGCCACCCGCCCGAAAACCCGCCGTGCGAAGTGGGCGCCCGGCTCGCCACCGGCCCGGAGCGCGGCGGCCGAGATGGCATCCAGGCCGTAAAGCCGCGGCGCCGGTGCGATGGCCATATCTTGTGTTTCCTCTCTTGGACGACCTTCGGATGTTACGCCGCTCCATGACAATCTGACGACGATCACCCGCGACGCCAGAAGTGCCTATCGTGTCTCGCGTTTTGCGACCTGCTCCGATGCGGTCGAGCCGATTCGCTGACGTTTCTGTTTGTAGCCCACGGAATCCGTGGCAAAGCGCGTTTTGTTCTCATCGGATGCTGCAACTGCGAAGGTTCGCACACGGTCAAAAAAACAATATTTCAAAGACGATTTTCTCTATTGTTTACAAATAGTTATATGACCATTCCTGAGATTCACACGCCGGGAAAAAAATTGGCGATGACAGGCGGCACAGGTGCCGTATCATCTATGGATAGTGGGGGTGGCGAAAACCCTCCCAAGATGTAGGTATCTTCCACAGAGTGTTCTATCCACACCTGTGGACAAAAAGAAAATGGGGGCCACAAGTGTTTGATGTTGTTCAAATTCGCAACGGTGCCCGGGTTGTTACCGACTCCTCTCGGGATGCCCGACTGACCGTCTTCGGCAAGGCCACTCTGACCGACCGCTATCTCCTGCCCGGCGAAAGCTACCAGGACATGTTCGCCCGCGTCGCCACGGCCTATGCCGACGACGAAAGCCACGCCCAGCGCATCTACGACTATATCAGCAATCTCTGGTTCATGCCGGCGACGCCCGTGCTCAGCAACGGCGGCACCAGCCGCGGCCTGCCGATCTCCTGCTTCCTGAACGAGGCCAACGATTCGCTCGAAGGCATCGTGGGCCTGTGGAACGAGAACGTGTGGCTGGCGGCGCGTGGCGGCGGCATCGGTTCCTACTGGGGCAACCTTCGTTCGATCGGCGAAAAGGTCGGCATGAACGGCAAGACCTCGGGCGTGGTGCCGTTCATCCGCGTGATGGACTCGCTGACGCTCGCCATCAGCCAGGGCTCGCTGCGCCGCGGCTCGGCCGCCTGCTACCTGCCGGTCAACCATCCCGAGATCGAGGAATTCATCGAGATCCGTCGCCCCACCGGCGGCGATCCCAACCGCAAGGCGCTCAACCTCCACCACGGTCTTCTCATCTCCGACGCCTTCATGCGCGCGGTCGAGAACGACGAGGAGTGGGCGCTGGTCAGCCCCAAGGACGGCGCGGTCCAGCGCAAGGTCTCGGCCCGCGCGCTCTGGATCCGCATCCTGACGGCGCGCATCGAGACCGGCGAGCCCTACCTGGTCTTCGTCGACCACGTGAACAACGCCCGGCCCGAGCATCACAAGCTGGCCGGCCTCGAGGTCAAGACCTCGAACCTGTGCAGCGAGATCACGCTGCCGACCGGCATCGACCACCACGGCAAGCAGCGCACCGCCGTGTGCTGCCTGAGCTCGCTCAATCTCGAGACCTATCTCGAGTGGCACGAGCATCCGACCTTCATCGAGGACGTGATGCGTTTCCTCGACAATGTGCTGCAGAGCTTCATCGACACCGCGGGCTCCGACTTCTCCCGCGCCACCTACGCCGCCATGCGCGAGCGATCGGTCGGCCTCGGCGTCATGGGCTTCCACTCGTTCCTGCAGCTGAACAACATCCCGCTCGAATCGGTGATGGCCAAGGTGTGGAACAAGAAGATGTTCAAGCACATCCGCGGCCAGTGCGACGACGCCTCCAAGGCGCTCGGCCGCGAGCGCGGCGCCTGCCCCGATGCCGCCGACTTCGGCTTCGAGGACCGCTTCTCCAACAAGCTGGCGATCGCGCCCACCGCGTCGATCTCGATCATCTGCGGCGGCGCCTCGCCCGGCATCGAGCCGTCGGCGGCCAACGTCTACAACCACAAGACCCTCTCGGGCTCGTTCGTGGTGCGCAACCCGTACCTCGAGAAGATCCTCGAGCAGAAGGGCCGCAACGACGAGGACACCTGGACCACCATCACCACCAGCCAGGGTTCGGTGAAGGATCTCGACTGCCTCGACGACCACGAGAAGGCCGTCTTCAAGACCGCCTTCGAGATCGACCAGCGCTGGCTGGTCGAGCACGCCGCCGACCGCACGCCCTACATCTGTCAGAGCCAGTCGCTCAACATCTTCCTGCCGGCCGACGTGCACAAGCGCGACCTGCACCAGATCCACATGATGGCGTGGAAGCGCGGCGTGAAGAGCCTCTACTACTGCCGCTCGCTCTCCATCCAGCGCGCCGAGGCTGTCTCGGGCGATGCCATGGCCGACCAGCTGGGCGATCACGCGATGGGAACGCCGACGCGGGAGGAGGGCGCCGATGCGCCGCTGCCGTTCGTCGGCAACAAGATCTCCCAGCCCGGCATCGCGCAGACCAACGACTACGAAGAGTGCCTTAGCTGCCAGTAGCCTCGCGTAACCCTCGTCGCGCCGGCCGCAGTTGCCGGGCGCGACGGGGGTTTTTTCGCTTCACCGCCTGACCGGTCCAATCCCATGTCCCTTCTCGACTCCAAGCCGATCTACAAGCCCTTCCACTATCCCTGGGCCTACGACGCCTGGCTGACGCAGCAGCGCATCCACTGGCTGCCGGAGGAAGTGCCGCTGGCCGACGATGTGAAGGACTGGCGCAACCGGCTGACCGACACCGAGCGCAACCTGCTGACGCAGATCTTCCGCTTCTTCACCCAGGCCGATGTCGAGGTGAACAACTGCTACATGAAGCACTATTCGCGGGTCTTCAAACCCACGGAAGTGCAGATGATGCTGGCCGCCTTCTCGGCGATGGAGACGGTCCATATCGCCGCCTACAGCCACCTGCTCGACACCATCGGCATGCCGGAAACGGAGTACTCGGTCTTCCTCACCGTCAAGGAGATGAAGGACAAGTACGACTACATGCAGGGCTTCAACGTCGACTCGAAGGCCGACATTGCCAAGACGCTCGCCGTGTTCGGCGCCTTCACCGAGGGCCTGCAGCTCTTCGCCAGCTTCGCCATGCTGATGAACTTCCCGCGCTTCAACAAGATGAAGGGCATGGGCCAGATCGTGACGTGGTCGGTGCGCGACGAGACGCTGCACTGCAATTCGATCATCCGCCTGTTCCGCACCTTCATCCAGGAGAACCCCGAGGTCTGGACCGAGGCGCTGCAGCGCGAGCTCTATGTCGCCTGCTCGACCATCGTCGACCACGAGGACGCCTTCGTCGATCTCGCCTTCGAGATGGGCGGCATCGAGGGCATGACCGCCACCGACGTGAAGCGCTACATCCGCTTCATCGCCGACCGCCGCCTGCAGCAGCTCACCCTGCAGCCGATCTACCGCCAGGACGCGAAGAACCCGCTGCCGTGGATGGACCAGATGCTGGGCGCCATCGAGCACACCAACTTCTTCGAGAACCGCTCGACCGAGTATTCCAAGGCATCGACGCGCGGCTCCTGGGAAGAGGCGTTCGGCTAGGCTGACGAGCCGTAAACTAGAAACTGGACGTCATCCTGAGGAGCACGCCGAAGGCGTGCGTCTCGAAGGATGAGCTGCAGACGCAGCGCGTGTGCCCACCAATGGACGGGAGGTTGCTCCGCCCGATCGGGACGGCGCTCCGCGCCTCCTGAGGGTGAGGACCCGACACGCCGATTCGCCCGGTCTTGCGCCCTTGTCTGACTGTATCCAGTCGGATACATTTCATGGCGATGATCGTCTTCGTTCGGACCCCTCTCTTCGATGGATGGCTGTCGGCGTTGAGGGACGACAGAGGCAAGGCCAGAATCCTGGCCCGGCTGCGCAGCGCGACGATGGGGAACTTCGGCGACTGCAAGCCTGTCGGAAGCGGGGTTTCGGAGATGCGAATCGACGTGGGGCCGGGCTACCGCATCTACTTCATGCGCCGGGACGCGACCATTTACGTGCTGCTCGCCGGCGGCGACAAGTCGGCGCAGAAGAAGGACATTGCCCGCGCACTGGTGCTGGCACGCGACATCAAGGAGCTGAAGAAATGAAAGACGCCTATGCTCCCTTCGATGTCGCCGACTATCTCGACAACGACGCCGTGATCGCCGAGTACCTGACGGCCGCCGCCGAAGATCCCAATGCCGACGTCTTCCTTGCTGCCTTGGGCGACGTTGCCAAAGCGCGGGGAATGGCACGCATCGCGAGGCAGGCGGGCCTTGGCCGGGAGAGTCTCTACAAGGCTTTAGGTTCGGGCGCGCATCCCCGCTTCGAAACGGTGAGCGCCGTGTTGCGCGCTTTGGGAGTGAAGCTAACGCTTGTCGCCGAACATCGGCTGCCACGTCGAAAGGCGCCACTCCGCAAAGCGCCGCCAACGCGATCCGCGCCGGCCCGCCGCCCGTCGAAGCGCGCCGGTCTGCGCTCGAGTTGACGCGGAGAAGGCTGGCACGCAACGAGTGACGCGCGCCGGCAAAGACCTGCCCTAGTCCCCAAACGTCCGCCGGTAACTCTTCGTCATCAGCTCGTCGAAGCGGCTGCCCGGCTCGAAGTCTGACATCTCGTCCGGCCGCGTGAGGCCGGGAAGCTGGCGCGGGCAGTCGGACGGCTCGCCAAGCACCTGGGTGATCGGATACAGCGCCGACCAGGCCGGCACGCCCTCGTAATCCTCTTCTTCGTCGGCGACGTGCGTGTTGCGGATCTTGCCCGACGCGGTCTCGATCTCCATGCCGATCATGGTGGTCGCCTTGAACTCCTGCGTGTTCGGCTGGCGGATCAGCTTTGAGCGGCCGGGGTAGATGCGGTCGATGAAGCGGTCCATCAGCTTCAGCTTCTCTTCCGGGTCGTCGATCACATGCGCCTTTCCGAAGGCCATGACGGCGCGATAGTTCACCGAATGGTGGAAGCCGGAGCGCGCCATCACCAGCGAGTCGAGATGCGTGACGGTGAGGCAGACGTCGACGCCTTCCTTCTGGGTGCGGATCATGCGGCTCGCCGAGGAGCCGTGCCAGTAGAGGTGGCTGCCCTCGCGCCAGAAGCCGGTCGGCGTGCAGTAGGGGCGGCCGTCGATCACATAGGCGATGTGGCAGACGAGGGCTGCATCCAGGATCGCGTGGATGGTCTCCTTGTCGTAGCGGCCGCGGTCGTGGACGCGCTTCACCTTGTTCACGTTGGTGACGGGATAGCTCGCGGCGGGATCGACTGAATCGGGAGGAGACATTGGGCGCACCAGGGACGGGGTTGCTTGCCGGTCGACAATCGTCGGGATACGGATCAGGTGAAAGGGCCGGTTTTGGGGAAAGTGACTAGACCAGTTCGTCCACGCCGCGCATCGCCCCTCGGCATCACGCTCGATCCCGCGAGCGCCCTGCCGCTGCACCGCCAGATCGGCGAGCAGGTGCGGCGTGCCATCCTCGAAGGCCGGCTGAAGCCCGGCACGCGCCTGCCGTCGTCGCGCCTGCTGTCGCAGGATCTCGACTGCGCCCGCGGCACGGTGGTGCTGGCGCTCGATCAGCTCGTGGCCGAGGGCTACGTCGTGGGCCAGCCCGGTTCGGCCATGGCGGTGGCGGCCAACCTGCCCGACGAGATGCTTTATGCGCCGCGCACGCCGGTGCCCTTGAAAGCGCCGCACCCCACGCGACCCACCGTGGCAAGACGCGCCCGCGCGCTTCTGGCCGCCACCGCCATG
>RGPT01000152.1 GCA_010032545.1 Alphaproteobacteria bacterium | reverse complement strand
CGCGTCCGACGACATCACCGTGGCGCGCCTCAAGGCGGCCGGCGCCATCATCGTCGGCAAGGCAAACAGCCCGGAGTTCGGCGTCAAGGGGCTGACCGACGGGCCGTCGTTTGGCGCCACGCGCAATCCCTGGAACCTCGACCGCACGCCGGGCGGCTCCAGTGGCGGCGGCGCATCCGCCGTGGCGGCCGGTCTCGGCCCGCTGTCGCTCGCCACCGACGGCGCGGGCTCGACGCGCGGTCCTGCCTCCTGCTCGGGCCTGGTCGGGCTCAAGGCCACGCTCGGCATCGTGCCCTACGACACCTCGCGCGATGCCTTCGGCAACAACATCTTCGCGGGCCCCCTCGCCCGCACCGTCACCGACGCCGCCATCATGCACGACGTCCTCGCGGGGCCGTCCTCCAGGGACCCCTGGAGCCTCGGCGCCACGCCGCGGCCGATGTCGCCCAAGCTCGCTGGCGAGGATCTCTCGGGCGTGCGCATCGGCTACATCGAGCTGATGGCCAATCCGCGCCTCGCCGCCGACGTGCGCTCCAACACCCTGCAGGCGCTCGACGCCTGGCGCGACATGGGTGCCGAGGTCGAGCAGGTCACCGACAAGATCGACTGGATCGAGTACGAGGGCCGCGTGCTCTATCAGGCCGGCTTCGCGGTGACCTGCGCCCAGTACCTGCCCAAGTGGCAGAACCAGATGGACCCGGTGACGCTTGCCTTCATGGACCGCGGGGCCAAGTTCACCCTCGCCGACTTCCGTAACGCCCAGTTCGCGCGCACGGTCCTGTTCCGCAGAATCCAGTCGCTGTTCGAGCGCTACGACTTCCTGGTGAGCCCGACCAATTCACGCACCGCGCTCGATATCGGGCACGACGCGGCCAACGACGAGGTCGTGGTCGACGGCGTGAAATGCGGCATCACGCGGCAGGGTTGGACGTCATATCAGTATCCGTTCAACCTGACCGGCCATCCGGCGATGGCCGTGCCGTCGGGCTTCGGCACGGATGGGCTGCCGACCTCGGTGCAGATCATCGGCAAGTGGGCGAGCGAGACCGACGTGCTGCGGCTGGGCGCATTGCTCGAGCAGGCGCGCCCCTGGGCACAGCACCGTCCGCCGTTCAGCTAATCGAAGGCGATCCGGGGCAGCCAGAGCGCCATGTCCTGCCAGTAGATCAGGATCACGGTCATCAGCAGCATGGTGATGAAGAACGGCACCGTGCCGCGGAACACGTCGGAGATCGAGCCCTCGCCCCGCACTGCCTGGATGACATAGAGCGTCATGCCGACCGGTGGGCTGATCAGGCTGATCTCGCACATCAGCACCAGGAACACGCCGAACCAGACGGGATCGATGCCTGCCGCCTTGATCAGCGGGAACACCAGCGGCAGCGTGCCGACCATCATCGGCAGCGTCTCGAAGAAGGTGCCGAGGATCACGTAGAAGACGAACAGCACCCAGATCAGCGTGACGGCATCGAGGTTGAGGCTGGCCACGTAGGCGGTCAGCGCATTGGTGGCGCCGAGCAGGCCCAGCACGAAATTCATGGCGAAGGCGCCGGCCAGGATCAGCATGCTGAGCGCCGTCAGGTTGATCGTCGACAGGAACGCCTCGTGCAGCATCTTGATGCTGAGCCGACGGTACATGGCCGCGATCGGCAGCGAGATGACCACGGCCAGCGCCGCGGCCTCGGTGGGCGTGGCCCAGCCGAGATAGATCGAACCCATGATGATGATGAAGATCACCGAGGGCGTCACCAGACCGCTCAGACGCCCGATGCGGACCATCAGGGAATCGGTCACCACCTCGCGCGGGGCGATCGACGGATTGCGCAGCGCCAGCAGCACGATGCACAGCATGAACATCACGGTGAGGATCGCTCCCGGGATCACGCCAGCGGCATAGAGTCGGGCCACCGAGGTGTCGGTCAGCACGCCGTAGATGATGAAGGCGATGCCGGGCGGAATGAGGTTGCCCAGCGACCCGCCAGCGGCGATCGAGCCCAGGACCAGCGGCGTATTGTACTTGCGCGTGCGGAACGACGGCAGCGCCACCGTGGCGATGGTGGCGGCAGTCGCGACCGAGGAGCCCGACACTGCCGAGAACAGGGCCGAGGAGACGACGTTGGTATGCAGCAGCCCGCCCGGCAGCGGATTGAGCCAGTCGGACAGCGACTGGTACATCTTGTCGGTCGAGCCGCAGCGCACCAGGATCTCGCCCAGCAGGATGAACAGCGGCAAGGCCATCAGCAGCGAATCGTTCATCGATTCGAAATAGACGACACCCAGCGCATTGATCGCCGGCATGCCGAAATAGATCGCCGCCCCCAGCGCTCCCACCGCGAACATGACCGTGGCGATGTGAAGGCCAAGCGCCATCAGGCCAAGCATCACGGCGAAGCCGATCGCGGTCGCGCCCACACCCATCATCGCGCAGACTCCTCCTCGTCGGCGAGCCGTGTCTGCAGCTGGCTCACCTCGGTGAGCACTTCCTCCTCGAGCGAGGCCGGCCCATAGAGCCGGTCCAGCAGGCCACGGTTGCGGAACACGAGGCCGCAGGCATGCGCCGCCGCCGCTCCGGCGGTCAGCGCAAACAGCAGCAGGCCGGCAAACCAGAAGGCCTGCGGAATCCAGAGCGGCGTCTGCAACGGCGTGTTGGCCGGCTTGCCGCTCTCGAAGTTCGCCGCAAGTTCGTTCCAGCCGCGCCAGGCGCAGAAGATTGCCATGGCGGCCAAGCTCACCACCGCCAGCAGGTTGAGCAGGGTGCGGACGATCGGCGGAACGTAGGGGAAGAGCAGCGTGATCCGCATGTGCGAGCGGGTCACGAACGCCCAGCAGAAACCAACCGCGCTGGTCGCCGCCAGGACATAGCCGCTGATCTCGTCGACGCCGCCCAGCGTGAAGCCGAACAGCTTGCGACCGACGATTTCGACCACCGTGGCGATCGAAAGCGCCATCAGGGCCCAGCCGCTGGCGATGGCCGCCCAGCGGGCAATCGGCGCTACGGCCGCCGGAGGATTGAACGCGCGCTTCAGCACGACGTCGTTCAGCGCCGCCTCGCGCGCCTTGACGTCAGCCTCGCTCGGCTTGATGCGCACGACCTTGCCGGGCTTGCCCTCGCTGCAGGTGCCACCCTCGCCGCTGACGCAGATCAGGCCCATGTCGACTTCATCGCCGATGATCTTCCAGCCGCGGTCGCCGAACGCCGCCATCTCCTTGGTGAAGAAGGCCTTGGTTGCGGGGTTCATCTTGTTCCATGAGGCTTCGCTCACGGCGGTGTAGATGATGGTGAAGCCGACCGGCATCTCGAGCACGGTGCTCACGACTTCGTGCCAACCCGCCTTGTAGGCCGGCATGGTGCCGGTGATGCCGCAATCGACGGTGCCGCGCTGCAGCGCCGGCACGACCTCGCCGAACGGGAGGGTAACGGCGGTCGCGCCCAGGCCCTCGACCAGGTCGCCCTGGCTGACGCCCTGCACGCGGATCTTCTTGCCCTTGAGGTCGGCAACGCTCTTGATCTGTGGCCCGCACCAGATCATTTGGGTCGGGAAGGTGTACCAGTTCAGGATCTTGGCGCCGTACTTCGACCCCATCGTCTTGTCGATCTGCGGGCCCCAGACTTCGGTGATCTTGCGCGCCGTCGGCATGTCCTTGGCGACGCCCGCGATGTCGATGCCCTCGAGGGCGGCGTCCTCGGCGACATAGATCGGCAGCGCGTGCGCGAAATCGAACAGGCCGAGCTTCAGCAGCCGCATCACCTCGGTGCCCTTGAGATTGAGCTCGGTGGTCGATTGCGCCGTGGCGGTGATCTGGCCGTTGGAATCCTTGGTCACCTGCTCGGACCAGAACGGCTTCTCGACCTTCTGCCAGTTGCTGAGATTGCCGAAGCTGCCGACAACCTTGAAGCTCTGCTTGGGCAGATCCTGCGCTTGGGCACCCGTGCTCAGCGCCACCGCGGCGGCGAGCGCCACCGCCAGACGAACTTTCGACATTTTCCAGCCTCCCCCGAATTTATTACTCATATCGTATGCATCGATTCTTTGCGCCGCAATGGGCGTTCTTCTAGGCTCGCTACAAAGAAAACAGGAGGAACTCATGCGGTTGAAGACGATTCTCGCGGGCCTTGTCGGCTTGGCTCTCGCCTCGGGGCCGGCATTTGCACAATTCCCGGACAAGCCGATCAGGATCATGGCCCCCTATGCGCCGGGCGGGAACATCGACGTCACCTCGCGCATCATCGCCGACAAGCTGAAGGACGTGCTGGGCGTCACCGTGCTGGTCGAGAACAAGGCCGGCGCCAGCGGCATGATCGGCAGCGACATCGTCGCCCGCGCCGCTCCCGACGGCTACACCCTGCTGGTCACGGCCAATTCACTGGTCGCCGTCCCCGCCATCTACGGCAACGCACCCTACGATTGGCGCACGGCCTTCACGCCGATCAGCCATATTCAGCGCGTGCCGGCCGTCCTGCTCGTGACCCCGAGTTCGCCGATCAAGACCATGGCCGACTTCATCGCGCTGGGTAAGGACGGCAAATTCGCGGTGGCCGATTCCGGAATCGGCACCACCAACCACCTGGCGCTCGAGCTGATCGGCGATGCGACCGGCACGAAATACACGCTGATCCACTACAAAGGGTCGGGCGCCGCCAGCATCGACGTGATCGCAGGCCAGGTGACGGCCCAGGTCGACCAGGTCAACGCCGCCATCGGCCATATCAAGAGCGGCAAGCTGCGCGCCATTGCCATCTCGTCGGACAAGCGCCTGCCCGAGCTGCCCGACGTGCCGACGATCAAGGAGTCGGGCGTGAAGGGACTCGAGAACTTCACCTTCAGCACCTTCACCGGCCTGTTCGGTCCGGCCAAGATGCCGCCCGAGGTGGTGGCCAAGCTCAACGAGGCGATGGTCAAGGTCCTGAAAGACCCGGCCGTCGTGAAGCGCTTTGCCGACCTCACCGCCGAGGCCTATCCGACCACGCCGCAGGAGACCGCGGCGATGTTCGACGCCGAGGATAGGACGGTGGTGCCGCTGATCAAGAAGCTCGGAATCAAACCAGAGTAAGATAATCGATGACCTGGCTGCCTCCCACCATCTCACCCATCGTCCTGTTGTTGATCTCCAACGTTTTCATGACGTTTGCCTGGTACGGGCATCTGAAGTTCACCGACAGGCCGCTGTGGCTGGTGGTGGTGGCAAGCTGGGGCATCGCCTTCATCGAATACTGTTTCGCAGTGCCCGCCAACCGTTGGGGGCACACGGTCTATTCCGCGGCTGAGCTTAAAACCATGCAGGAGGTGATCACGCTCGCCGTGTTCGCCGCCTTCTCGGTCCTCTATCTTGGCGAACGGGTGACGCTCAACCATGTCGTGGGCTTCGCCCTGATCTGTGCCGGGGCCTTCTTCGTCTTCAAAGGACCGATTCCAGCGTAGTTTTTTGTAGGGAGTTCCGAACAATGGCAACGATCGTTCTGGCGCATGGCGCCTGGTCCGCGGCCTGGGCATGGAAAAAGATGCGCCCGCTCTTCAAAGCCGCCGGCCACGAATTCTTCTCGCCGACCTATACCGGGCTCGGCGAGCGCGCCCACCTCGCCTGCCCCGAGGTCGATCTGTCGACCCACGTCCAGGATGTGCTGGCCGTGCTGGAAATCGAGGACCTGACCGACGTCACCCTGCTCGGCCACTCCTATGGCGGGATGGTCGCGACCGGCGTCGTCGACAAGGCGCCGGGGCGCATCGCCCGCGTGGTCTATATCGACGCCTTCGCCCCCAAGGATGGCCAAAGCCTGTTCGATCTTGTGGGCCCCAAGGCCGAGGGCAACATGCGTGCCGGCGCTGCCAAGGACGGCGATGGCTGGCGGCTTCCTGTCAATCCGATGCCGCCCGACACCGCTCCCGAGGACGTGGCCTGGGCCAGTCCGCGCCGTCGCCCGCAACCGATCCGGACCTTCGAACAGAAGATCGAACTCACCTCGAAGGAACCGCTGCCACCGCGGCACTATATCTATGCCACCCGCAACGGGCCGGGCGACGTGTTTCGCCAGTTCAGCGAACGCGCCAAGACCGAGGCCGGCTGGAAGTCCTACGAACTCGACTCCAGCCACAACCCCCACATCACCTGCCCCGATGCGCTGATGGCGCTTCTGACGCGGATCATGCCGAACAAGTGGGCAGACAAATGAGGGCGGACAAGTGAGCGACGCGCTGGTCCACGACGTTCTGGGCCAGCTCGGCCGCCGCAAGCGCGCCGACGATCGGCTCACGCTTGCCGGCGGCAGCGATCCCGTGTTCGCGACGCCATGGCGGATCAGCCAGGCGGGGGCCGCCGCGCTGGGTGCCGTCGGTCTTGCAGTTTCCGATCTCTGGCGGCTGCGCACCGGCAAACCCCAGGCGGTGAGCGTTGACCTCCGCGCCGCCGCGGCCTCGCTGCGCTCCAATACCTATGTCCGCCGCAACGGCGAGAAGCCGGTGTCGTGGGACCCGCTGGCCGGCCACTATCCGACGCGCGACGGCCGGACCATGTTTCTGCACACCAACCACCCGCACCATCGTGCCGGCGCGCTGCGTATTGCGGGCGCCCAGGCCGAAACGCGCGAGGCGCTCGCCGAAGCGGTGGCCAAATGGGACGGGCTCGCGATCGAGGAAGCGATCGCCGCTGGAAACTGCGTCGGTGGCCTGGTGCGCAGCCGCGACGAATGGAACGCCCACCCGCACGGAATAGCCGTCGCCAAGCTGCCGCTGATCGACATGATCAAGATCGGCGAGGCGCCGCCTCGAGCTCTGCCAAAAGGCGACCGGCCGTTGAGCGGGGTCCGCGTGCTGGATCTCACCCGCGTGCTGGCGGGGCCGACCAGCGGCCGCGTGCTGGCGGAGAACGGCGCCGACGTGCTGCACATCGCGGCCCCTCACCTGCCCTACCAGACCGAACTTCTGATGGACACCGGGCACGGCAAGCGTTGCGCCTGGATCGATCTGCGTGAGCCGGCCGGGGTCGAGACGTTGACCGGCCTGGTGCGCGAGGCCGATGTCTTCACGCAAGGCTATCGGCCAGGCACGCTGGCCGCGCGCGGCTTCGCGCCGGAACGGCTGGCCGAGCTGCGCCCCGGCATCGTCTGTGTCAGCATCTCGGCCTACGGCCACGAAGGTCCGTGGTCGCAGCGCCGCGGCTTCGACTCGATCGTGCAGAACGTCACCGGTCTTGCCGCGACGCAAGGCACGCTGGAAAAGCCGCGCAACATGCCGGTGCAGGCCAACGACTACATCGCGGGCTATCTTGGGGCGCTCGGCGCCATGGTGGGCCTCGCGCGACGCACCGAACAGGGCGGCTCATGGCTGGTCCGCGTCTCGCTGGTCCAGGTCGCGCACTGGATCGCGAGCCTCGGCACCGTCGATGGCAGCAAAGGCGCGGCCGAGCTCGGCGACGACGAACTGGCCAGCCTCATCACCGAGAGCGTCGGCCCGTTCGGCCGCTTGAACCATCTCCGCCCGATCGTCCAGTTGAGCGAGACGCCCGCCTTCTACGCCCGCCCGGCCGAGCCGCTGGGCAGCTCTCCCGCCCGCTGGAGTTCGTGAGTACGACCATGGCCGACACGATCACCCCACACGCCGTCACCACAATCGCCGATCTCGAAGCGCTCTACGGCCAGCCCGGCGAGACCTCGACCGTCAAGGAAGTGGCGCGGATCACGCCGCAGTATCGCGCCTATATCGAGGCCTCGCCGTTCGCGTCGCTCGCGACCTCGGGGCCGGAGGGGCTCGACTGCTCGCCGCGCGGCGACCGGCCGGGGTTCGTCCGCATCCACGACGACAAGACGCTGATGCTGCCCGACCGGCGCGGCAACAACCGTATCGATTCGCTGCGCAACATCGTGCGCGATCCGCGCGTGGCGCTCCTGTTCCTGATCCCGGGCGTGGGCAACACGCTCCGGGTCAACGGCCGCGCCCATCTCAGCGTCGAGCCCGCGCTGCTCGACTCCTTCGCCGTCGAGGACAAGGCGCCACGCTCGGTGATGGTGCTGACGGTCGATGCCGTCTACTTCCAGTGCGCCCGCGCCCTGGTCCGCTCCGACCTGTGGAACCCGGCGCGCCATGTCGACCCCAAGAGCCTGCCCAGCGCCGGCCAGATCCTGGCGGCGCTGAGCCAGGATCGCGTCGGCGGCGAGACCTACGACCGCGAATGGTCGGGCCGCGCCGCCAAGACGATGTGGTAGCGCCGCGCTGCGGCTAACGCAGGCCGCCCATGCGCCGCCAGAACGGCCTGCCCGCCTCGAAGGCAGCGGCAGCCGGTGAAATGCCGGCGTCGCGGAGGCTGCGCGCATCCATCCGGGCCAGACAACGCCGGGCGACCGTGCGCTCGCGCCACACCGCGATGGTGACGGCGAGGCGCTGTCGGAACGACGGCGGAGATGCCGCCACGGCCGCAGCCGACGTCGTGAGAAAATCCGGCTCGATGGTGAGGCGTTCGCGGGACTGGAAGCTCATCGATCCCTCCTTGGGCTGATGGGCTCAAGGTGGCCGCGGCCCGCGGGGCTCTCAACGATGTGGCAGGTAATCAGGCGCGCGAGACATCCAGAGCCGCCCTGATGGCATCGAGCCCGTCGGTCAGCGCCGCGGGACCGGGTTGCAGGATCAGCGTCGACTTGATCTCGACGATGCGACCGTTGGCGACAGCCGGCACGGCAGTCCAGCCCGGTCGTTCGGCGATCTGGCGCGGCACGACCTTCTTGCCGCACCACGAGGCCAGGATCACGTCGGGCCGGGCAGCGATCACCGCTTCCGACGCCACGATGCGCTCGCGGGCGCCCGGCGCGTCGCGCAGGTGCGAAAACACATCCGTGCCACCGGCGACGTCGATCAGTTGCGAAACCCAGCCGATGGCCGAGATCATCGGATCGTTCCATTCCTCGAAGTAGACTCTGGGCCGGCGTGTCGCGTCCCTGGTCTCGTGTGCCACGGCCGCCACGCGTGCCTCGAGGCGCTGCGCCAGCGCCTCGGCTTTCCCGCTCTCGCCGATCAGGGCGCCGACAGTGCGGATCATGGCGAAGATGCCGGCGAGGTCGCGCTGATTGAACAGGTGCACCGCCACGCCCGCCTTGGCGAGATCGCTCACGATGTCGGCCTGCAGGTCGGAAAAGGCCAGAACCAGGTCAGGCTTCAGGGCCAGGATCTTGTCGAGACGGGCCGAGGTGAAGGCGCCGACCCGCGGCTTCTGCCGCACTTCCGGCGGCCGCACGGCATAGCCGGAGACGCCGACGATGCGATCCTGCTCGCCCAGCATATAGAGCGTCTCGACCGTTTCCTCGGTGAGGCAGATCAGCCGGCGCGGCGGGAAGTGGCGCATCGGGTCAGCCTATACCTTTTTTATTGGCGGTATCGACGCCGGAGCGCGCTAGTCTCGCCGCCTCAACGGTTGACGGAGTCTTGCAACATGCTGCCCTCCCAACGCGCGCTCTTCGACATCCCGCGCGATGTCTGCTTCCTGAATGCCGCTTCCTGGAGCCCGTTGCCGCTGGCGGTGCAAGAGGCCGGACGCGCCGCGATCGGCCGCAAGGGCCAGCCGTGGAAACTCGAGGCCGGCTTCCAGTCGCAGCAGTACGAGCGCACGCGCAAGGCCGCCGCCGCCCTGATCGGCGCCGACGCCGCCGACGTGGCGCTGATCCCCTCGGTCGGCTACGGCGTCGCGACGGCGGGCAAGGTGCTGGCGATTCCGCGCGGCAGTCGTGTGCTGGTGCTGCAGGACGACCATACCTCGCCGGTGCTGGAGTGGATGAGCCGCGCCGAAGCGGGTGGCTTCGGCGTCGAGCAGGTGAAGCAGCCGGCCGATGGCGACTGGACATCGGCCGTGCTGGAGGCGATCGAGCGCACGGGTGCGGCGCCGCTGGCGCTGGTTTCGATCTCCTCGGTGCACTGGTCCGACGGCGGCGCGCTCGACATGCCGCGCATCGCCCGGGCGGCGCGAGCCAAGGGCTCGGCACTGCTGGTCGATGCCACACACGACGTCGGCATTCGCAGGATCGACGTGAAGACGCTCGATCCCGA
>RGPT01000151.1 GCA_010032545.1 Alphaproteobacteria bacterium | reverse complement strand
CTGGGGGCGCGCCCCCAGCAAAAGCATGATTGGAACGTCCGCTACCGGTGCTTCGGGTCGAGCGCGTCGCGCAGGCCGTCGCCCAGCAGGTTGAACGACAGGACCGCCAGGAAGATCGCGAAGCCCGGCCAGAATGCCATCCAGGGCGCCTGGGCAATGAAGCGCTGGGCCGAGTTCAGCATGCTGCCCCACGACGGCGCCGGCGGCTGCTGTCCGAGTCCCAGGAACGAGAGCGCCGCCTCGGCGATGATGGCGCTGGCGATCGCCAGCGACGCCTGTACCAGGAGCGGCGAAACGATGTTGGGCAGGATATGGCGGAGCGCAATGCGCAGGCGCGGATTGCCGACGGCCCGCGCAGCCTCGACATAGTCTTCGACCTTTGCGGCCAGCGTCTGGCCGCGCGTGAGGCGCACGAATACCGGCGTCGCGGTGACGCCGATGGCGATCATGGCGTTGGAGAGGCTGGGGCCGAGGAATGCCGCCAGCGTGATTGCCAGGATCAGGAACGGGATGGCCAGCATCGCGTCGACCATGCGCGAGATCACCCCGTCGATCCAGCCGCCGGCGTAGCCTGCCAGCAGCCCGACGGGCACGCCCACGCCGACGGCGATACCGACCGAGACCAGCCCGGCGCTGAGCGACGCGCGCGCGCCGAAGATGACGCGGCTCAGCACGTCGCGGCCGACTTCGTCGGTGCCCAACCAATGCGCCCAGCTCGGCGCCTTTCGTACCGCGCTCCAGCTCGTGGCCGTGGGATCGTAGGGTGCGATCAGCGGCGCGAACATGGCCACCAAGACGAACAGCACCACGACGACGAGGCCCACCATGGCGCCCTTGCGACGCTTCAGCCGTCGCCAGGCGCGCGCCCAGGGATTTTCCTCGCGGCTGTCGCTGGTGACGGCGATGGTGTCGAGGGCGGCGTCTGTCATGTTCTTCAGCCCCGCAGCCTGGGATTGACCAGCACATACGCGACATCGGCCAGCAGGTTGAGCGAGATATAGACCGTGGCCGTGACCAGCACGACGCCCTGGACGACGGCATAGTCGCGGTTGAAGACGGAATCGACGATCAATTTACCGAAGCCCGGAATGGTGAAGATCTGCTCGGTCAGCACGGCACCGGAGAGCAACGTGCCGAAATCGAGCGCCAGCAGCGTAATGACCGGAGTCATGGCGTTGCGCAGCGCGTGCTTCAGCACCACTCGGCCCTCGTGAAGCCCCTTGGCGCGGGCGGTGCGGACATAGTCGGCACCCATCGCCTGCAACATGGCGCTGCGCGTGTGGCGCATCAGGACGGCGGCAAGGGCATTTCCCAGCACGAAGGCCGGCATGATCGTGGTGGCGAGACTCGCCTGCCAGTTCTCCCCCATCCGCACGTAACCCGAGGCAGGCAACCAGCCCAGCGTCACCGAGAACAGGAAGATCATCAGGATGCCCAGCCAGAAATTGGGCGTGCTGAGCCCCCACAGGGCGAACAGGTTCGCGCCGTAGTCCCAGGCCGTGTCCTTCTTCACTGCCGAGACGATGCCGGCAGGGATGCCGATGCCGATGGCGATGAGCAGCGCCATGGCTGCGAGGAGCACCTTGGGGTCGCGCTCCTCGCCCGCCATGATCAGTGCCGGATCGCCCGGCAGAAGCTGCTGCAGGCCGAAGATCAGCATCGACACCAGAATGAGCGTCGGGATGATCTGCAGCAGCCGCTGGGTGAGGAAGTTAAGCAAGGTCCTACTTCAGCTTGACGCCGACCACGCGCACCAGGCCATCGGGCATCTGCTTGTAGCCATCGACCTTGTCGGACAGCGCTACCAGCACGCGGCGATGATAGATGTAGAGGATCGAACCTTCGGTCAGGAACTTGGTCGCCACCTTCTCGTAGGCCTTCTTGCGCTCGGCCGGAATGCTCTTGGCCCTCGCTTCCTGGTGCGCCGCATCGACATCCTTGTCGCAGAACTTTGCGTTGTTCTGGGGAGAACCGCAGGTCTGAAAGGAGAAGGAGTTGCCGTCGGGGTCGCTGCGGCCGCTCCAGCCGATGAGGTAGAGCTGGAAGTCGCCGTCCTCGGCCTGCTTGAGCGAGGTCGCGAACTCGGTGATGCGGATCTTCAGGTCGAATCCGGCCTCGGCCGCCATCGACTGCACCACCTCGGCAACCGCTCGCGTCTCCGGCCCGTTGGGTACCATGAAATCGAGCGTAAGAGGGCCGGTGACGCCTGCTTCCTTGAGCAGCGCCTTGGCCTTGGCCACGTCGCGCTTGGGGACCGGGAAGGCCTGCTGATAGTAGAAGTTGGTCGGGTTGATCCACTGGTTGCCCGGCACGAACTCGCCGTTGAAGACGACCTGGTTCAGGGCTTCGCGGTCGATCGACAGCTCGAAGGCACGGCGCACCCGGGCATCCTTGGCGAATGGCGTGTTGGCCTTGGTCCCGTTCGCCAGGTTCATGGTGATGCCCTGATAGCCGAGCTCGATTGCGCTGATCAGCTTGAGCTTGGGGTTGGCGGTCACCGTCTTGATGTCGGTGGCGAGCACGCGCTCGATCAGATCGAGGCCGCCCGACCTGAGATTGGCGAGGCGCACCGTGCCGTCGACGATCGGCAGGTAGGTGATCTTGTCGATGAAGACGTTGTCCTTGTTCCAGTAGTCGGCGAACTTCTCGACCACGATGCGGTCCTGCTGGACGCGCTCGACGAACTTGTACGGGCCGGCGCAGACCGGCTTCAGGCCGAACTTGTCGCCGGCGGCTTCGGCAGCCTTGGGCGAGACCATCATGCCGGCACGGTCGGTGAGCTGGGCGAGCAGCGGCGAGAACGGTTCCTTGAGAACGAGATTGATCGTCATCGGGTCGACAACATCGACTCTGTCGATCGACGCGATCTCGGGCTTGCGGAACGAGCCTTTGATGGTGAGGTGACGGTCGAGGCTGTATTTCGCGGCGGTCGCGTCGAAGGCCTCGCCGTCGTGGAACTTCACGCCCGGTCTCAGCTTGATGGTGACGGTCTTGCCGTCGGCCGAGGTGTCGTGGCTGAGCGCGAGCTGCGGCACGATGGCGAGTTTCTCGTCGATGTCGAACAGCTTGTCGCAGATCGAGGCGAAGACGATGCGTCCGACATAGGTCCGCGCCAGGCTGGGATCGAGTACGTCGGGATCCTCGGCGAGGCCGATACGCAGGTTGCTTTGCGCCGACGCGCCGCCGGCCATGGCGGCGGTAAGGGCGAAGGAAAGAGCCAACAGGCCGATGGTCTTCTTCATGGAGCCTCCGTCTGGGATACGAATGCCGCCTGCAAGCGTGCAAGTCGGACACGGTCTTGGTCTTGGACAGTGCTTTCGGCGAGGGCCGATGCGGGCGGGAACTCCCGCCAGTACGGGCAGGCCGTGGCATGTACCGCCGTCGAACCCGGAGGGCCGTCGTCCGATAGCGTCGGCACGTCGCGGCGGCAGCACTCCCGCACGAAGGGGCAGCGTGTGTGGAAGAGGCAGCCCGAAGGCGGATTCATGGCGCTTGGCAGGTCGCCTTCCAGCAGTGCGCGCTCGCGCACCACTGTCGGATCCGGCTGCGGCACGGCCGCCAGCAGTGCACGCGTGTAGGGATGGCGCGGGTTGCGGAAGAGGTCGTCGGTCGTCGCCGTCTCCACGATCTTGCCGAGGTACATTACCGCGATCCGGTCGGCGATGTGCTTCACGACCGCGAGATCGTGGCTGATGAAGATATAGGCGAGGCCGAAGCGCTTCTGCAGCGACTGCATCAGGTTGATGACCTGTGCCTGGATCGAGACGTCGAGCGCCGAGACGGCCTCGTCGGCGACAATCAGCTTCGGCTCGACGGCCAGCGCGCGGGCGATCGCCAGCCGCTGGCGCTGGCCACCGGAGAACTCGTGGGGATAGCGCCGGGCATGCTCGGGGCGCAGCCCAACCAGTTCCAGCAACTCGCCGACGCGCGCGCGCCGCTCTGGCTCGGTGGCGGCCAGGCGGTGCAGCATCAGAGGCTCCGCCAGCATGGCGCCCACCGTCATGCGTGGGTTGAGCGAGGCGTAGGGATCCTGGAAGATCACCTGCAGGCGCTGGCGCCGCGTGCGCATCTCGGTCTCCGAGAGCGCCAGCAGGTCTTCGCCCTCGAAACGCACCTGGCCGGCGGTGGGTTCGAGCAGGCGCAGCACGAGGCGGCCGACCGTCGACTTGCCGCAGCCCGATTCCCCCACGATGGCAAGCGTCTCGCCGGCATCGAGATGGAAGTCGACGCCGTCGACGGCGCGGACATGGCCGGAGACGAGGCCGAAGGCACCGCGCCGCACCGGGAAGTGCTTGGCGAGGCCGGCAACCTCCAGAAGCGGCGTGTTCATGCAGCCACCTGCGACAGCGGCGCGCGCCGGCAACGCGTGTGATGGCCTGGCGCCACTTCGACCAGAATCGGCGCGGTCGTGCGGCAGTCGGGCTCCACGAAGGGGCAGCGCGCGGCGAAGCGGCAACCTTCGGGCGGGGCGGTCATGTCGGGCACACGGCCCTCGATCGAAGGCAGGCGGTCGCGCTTCTCGTCGAGCCGCGGGATCGAGCCCAGCAGGCCCACGGTGTAGGGATGCTCCGGCCGGGCGAAGAGGTCGCGCACAGCGGCCCGCTCGACGATCTGGCCGGCGTACATGACGGCGACATCGTCTGCCATCTCGGCCACCACGCCGAGATCGTGGGTGATCAGCACGATGGCCGTACCGGTGTCGCGGCGCAGGCCGCGCATCAGGTCGAGGATCTGCGCCTGGATGGTGACGTCGAGCGCCGTCGTCGGCTCGTCGGCGATCAGGAGCTGCGGCCCGCAGGCCAGCGCCATCGCGATCATGGCGCGCTGGCGCATGCCGCCCGAGAGCTTGTGTGGATAGTCGTCGACCCGCTTCTCGGGGCTGGGGATTCGCACCAGCTTCAGCATTTCGATGGCGCGCGCGCGCGCTGCCGCAGCGTCGAGTCCCTGATGGCGCCGGATCGCCTCGATGATCTGGTTGCCGATCGTGTAGGAGGGGTTGAGCGAGGTCATCGGCTCCTGGAAGATCATCGCCAGGCGCGCCCCGCGCAGATCGCGTAGCGCATTGGCGTCGAGCGTCAGGAGGTTGCGGCCCTCGAACCACACCTCGCCGCGCACCGTCGAGTTCTCCTTGGGCAGCAACCCCATGATGGCAAGCGACGTCACGCTCTTGCCGCAACCCGACTCGCCCACCAGCCCGAGCGTGCGGCCACGCGCGAGCGCGAGGTCGATGCCATCGACGGCATGGACCGTGCCGTCGTCGGTCGCGAAGTCGACGGCGAGACCGCGCAGCTCCAGCAGCGTGTCGTTCATGTGCGCTCGGCCGCCCAGCTCCGCTCGAAGCCGAAGCGGCCGCTCTCGCGCCCACATCCAAGACCCGTTCTAGCGCCCGGCGGCATAGCCCTGCATGCCGCGCGGGTTGGCCGCAGCCTTGCGCCAGGGATCGTCGCGCGTGGCTGCGGTGAGGCGGCCTTCCGACCACTCGTCGTTGATCTCGACTTCATGGCCGCGGCGACGCAATTCCTGGGCCGTTTCCGAGGGGATGCGGCCCTCCAAGACCAGCACGCCGGGACGCGCCGTGCGCGGCCAGAAGGAAGAGGGGAAGTGCTCGCTGTGCCATGCCGGCGCATCGATGGCCTCCTGCAGATTCATGTCGCAGTGGACATGGCGCAGGAAGAGCTGGGTGATCCACTGGTCCTGCTGGTCACCGCCGGGCGAGCCCCAGGCCATGTAGGGCTGGCCGTCGCGGTGGGCGAGGGTCGGGGTGAGGGTGGAGCGTGGCCGCTTGCCGGGCGCCAGCGAGCCCGGCAGGCCTTCCTCGAGCCAGAACATTTGGCCGCGCGTGCCGAGCGGGAAGCCGAGTTCTGGAATGACGGGCGAACTCTGCAGCCAGCCGCCCGACGGCGTGGCCGAGATCATGTTGCCGTCGCGGTCGACGATGTCGAAGTGCACGGTGTCGCCGGTCGTCTGGCCGACACGTCCGACGGTGGGTTCGCCGGCGCCGCTCGAGGCCACGCCCAGGCGGACGCTGTCGGCGCGCCGCAGCTTCACCACGCCGCCGTAGCCGTCGACCTTGCCCGGCCGCTGCTCGAGCGAGGCATGCGCCGGATCGATCAGCTTGCGGCGGTCGGCGTTGTAGGCATCCGAGAGCAGCGTCTGCATCGGCACGTCGACGAAGGCGGGGTCGCCGTAGAAGGACTCGCGGTCGGCATAGGCGAGCTTGCTCGCCTCGACCACCAGATGGATGAAGTCAGGGCTGGTCGGGTCCATGCCGTCGAGGTCGTAGCCCTTGAGCAGGGCGAGCTGCTGCAGCACTACCGGGCCCTGCGTCCAGGGGCCCGCCTTGCAAACCGTGTATCGGCCGTAGTCGTAGGCGAGCGGCGCCTCGACCGTGGCCTGCCACGCCGCCATGTCCTGACCTGTCAGGACACCCTTGTTGGGCTTGCCCGACACGTCCATCACCTCCTGCGTCCGGCAGAAGCGGTCGATCGCCTCGGCGACGAAGCCCTGGCGCCACGCCTTGCGGGCGCGCTCGATCTCGGCCTCGCGGCCGCCACCGCCCGCTTCGGCCTCCTTGAGGAGACGGGCATAGGTGTTGCCCAGCGTGACATTGCGGAACAGCGACGCGGGCCTGGGCACGTTGCCGCCCGGCAGAAAGACCTCGGCCGAGGTCTTCCAGTGGGTGCGGAACTGCTCGGCCACCGTGGCGATCGTTGCCGTGGCGCGCTCGACGATGGGATGGCCGTTCAGCCAGTAGCCGATGGCGGGCGAGAGCACGTCGGCAAGCCGCATGGTGCCGTAGTCGCGCAGGACCAGCATGTAGGCGTCGAAGGTGCCGGGGATGCAGGCCGCCAGCAGGCCGGTTCCGGGGATGAGGTCGAGGCCGAGGCCCTTGTAGTGGCCGATGGTGGCGCCGGCCGGCATGGAGCCCTGGCCGCAGACCACCTCGGTCCTGCCGCGCTTCACGTCGTGCAGGATGAGCGGCACGTCGCCGCCGGGGCCGCAGAGATGCGGCTCGACCACCTGCAGGGTGAAGGCGGTGGCGACGGCGGCGTCGAAGGCATTGCCGCCCTTCTCGAGGATGCCCATGCCGACCGCGGTGGCGATCCAGTGCGTCGAGGTGACCACGCCGAAGGTGCCGACGATCTCCGGCCGTGTGGTGAAGGGATTGGGATTGATCAGTCTCACGGGCGATCTCCTCGCAGCCTTGTGCGAGGAGACCTTAGGCCCGGTGGGTCGGGGCGGCTAGAGGTGCGCCTACTTCTGGTTGCCCCGATTTACATTGGTCTGGACCTTCCCAATGTTGCCCTGGGGTGCCACGGCAGCTCTGATCGCGTTGGTTTGCTGTGGCTTGGCGATGGATGCCGGCGGCTTCGGCGGGCCTTGTGGCCCACCCGGCGGTCCAGCTTTCGTCGGCTGGCGCGGTGGCGGAGTGCTCTGACCTTCCGGGCCCGAACCGCGCTGTGCCGGACCTCTCGGATCGAAGCGCGAGGCAATCTGCATCTGGCCCGGTGCGACGCGCGAGTTGTTCCTGGTGAGGCCCGATTGATCGAGGGCGGTGTCGATCGAGGCCAGTGTTGGCCGGATGGGCGCGGTCGTTGTCACCGGCGTGACCTGCGTTGCCAGCGGAGTCGTGGCCGGTGTTGCCGGCGCCGTGGCGGGCTGTTGCTGTATGGCTTGTTGTTGCAGGAACTGCTGCTGCACGGCCTGCTGTTGCACCTGCTGCTGTGCGTCTGCGATCACGTTCCGGGGGGCCGTGCCGGCCGGCGCGGGGCTGGCTGTCCGCTCGAACGGCTGGGTGGCGGGCATGCGCCCTGGCGGAAGGATGGCGGGCGGTGTCGGCTTTTCGCCGGCCGAGGCGGTGATCTGCGAACCGTTGCGGGTCGCCGTCTGCGTGACGCCCTGGTTGGTCACGCGAAGCGAGTCGCCATAGATGAAGGTCGCCCGGGTGGAGCCGCCGTCGGCCACCTCGATGGTGGCGATACCGCCGCGGATGCCGATTGTGGCGCTGGGTGTCGTCACCACGACTTCGCTGTTCTTGCTGATCGAGCCGCCGACGAAGCGGAACACGCCCTTGGTGGTGCTGAGCGCCATGTCGCCGGTCTTGCGATTGGGATCGTAGACATACTTGTCGATCACCAGCACGCTGTTGGGGCCGACCGTGAGCGCGGTGCCGTCGAGGAACACGACGTGGGCGCGGTCGTTGGCCTTGGTCGTGACCCGTTCGCTCGCCTGCACGTCGATGCCGACCCGCAGGATGCGTTCGGCCTCGGCCGGCGGCTGGCCGAGCGGCTCGCCGTCGGCCACCGAGGTGACGCCCACCCGGGCCGCCGCCGGTGCTGCGGCAAGGCCCGCGGCGACCGCCGCGGCGAGGATGGATTTGCTAAGGGGCCGCATGATTGTCTCCGGGCCTAGAACCGCCAGCCGATGCCGACGAGTGTGGTGAACGCTTCATACGCGTAGGTACTAAGCGAGGCCGTTCTTTGCGTGAAGTTGGCCTGGCCGATCAGGTCCAAACTGTTGTCGAGGGGGATGGTCAAAATAAGGCCGAGATTGAGGTCGTTTTGCGTCCTGAGGACAATTGGATTGATGAGGGGGTCGGGCGCGTCGTAGGCGGCCTGGGCCATGGAAGCGCTGGCAACGATGCTCCAGTTGCGCCCATTGAAGCCCAGCGGATCGGCAAAACGCACCTCAAGGGATCCGCCGAAGCCGAACTCCGTATAGCTCTGGGCCTGAACCCCCGCCACAAACCGTGTGAAGTTTCCCCCGATCGACATCGTCATGGAGGAGGTGAGTTCCACGCGCAGGTCGAGGACCCCCACGCCTTCGTTGCCCGAACTCTGGTTGTTGGTGGGTACGGTCGGGCTATTCAGATACTCACGCCGGCGGCCGAACACGCTGAGCGTTCCGTTGGTCTGCGAGCCCAGCGGCGTTGCCGCCTCGAGGCCCGAGCCCCATGCCCAGTAGTAGGCCTGGTCCTGGATTGCGATGTAGCGGCCGGTGATCATCGGCCGCACGGTCAGGTCGTTGAGCGAGCCGTCCTCGAAGGGCGACGTGCGTGGCCCGGTGGTGAACTCCAGCAGCGTGATGTTGGCCTGGGTCACCTGAAACTGGCGCGAGGTGTAGAGAGACAGTTCGCTTTCGAGGGCGCCGTTGTCCTGGCGGTTGAGGTCGTAGCGATGCCGGATCGTGGCGGCCCCGACGACATTAAAGTCGGGCTGCTGGGAGATGTTGGGCGTCGTCACCGTCGTGGCGCCGAACGTCTGGGTGACGCCGCCCGCGGCACTGTTGGCGTTGCTGGAGTAGCCCAGGCCGACCAGGACATCGCCCGAGAACTGCGACCGGCTGACCTTGCTGTCGACTTCCTTGAGATATTGGGCGGCCCGCTCCTTGGTTTCCGGCGAGGCCGCGCCCGATCCGCGGGCGCTCTCGAGATAGGTCCGGGCCGCCTCGTAGGAGCCGAGGCGGAAATAGAGCACGCCCAGTTCCAGCTTCACCTTGGGCTGGTCACCCTCGATCAGCAGCAACCGCTCCAGAGCCGAGATCGCCGCCTCTATGTCGCCGACCTGGACCGCGAGGTCGGCGTACCGGATCAAGGTAGCCGGATCGGTGGGATTCTTGAGCGTTTCCTGAAAGGCGGCATCGTACGCCGCGCGCGTCTGCTCGGACGGCAATGAGGGTTGCTGGGCGGCTGCCGGGATCGCGGCAACCACGCCGATGAAAGCAGCGACTATCCAGAAAATTCGCATATCACGTGTACAATAGGCGAACTTCTGACGATGTCCAAATTCGGCCACAATGCGGGCAGGCGGCTTTTGGTCTTCCTATCTTGCGCAGCGAATTCTACCTCAAGCCATTGATTCTCCACGCCTTGTTTCTGGAGGGAATGGGAAACGAAACGCGACATTTTTCGCGCAGTTTTCCGCGGTGTTCGGGGCGCAATCGAGATCGATCGGACGATCAATAGAGCAGATCGGAAAGATCGGATTCAGTAGGAAAAAATCAAGGCCTCGCAAAAGAAATCAGCCGAGACGCATCCAGGGCGGGATTACGGGGACGATGCGGACCCCGTCGGCGGTCAAGGCGCCGGCACCGCGCGCGGCCTCGGTCTGCAGGAGCGCCAGCGCACGCCGCCCCGAACCCGAGCGCAGTTCGCCCACTTCC
>RGPT01000016.1 GCA_010032545.1 Alphaproteobacteria bacterium | reverse complement strand
CGACATCTCGACCTCCTAAACGACGCTGTCGCTTCAAAGAATCGAGCCCCGACCTCCAGCGCAAATCACATAAGAGTCATCGGTTCAGACGGTTGGTATTACTCGGGCTTGCCTGACGAAGGAATGGTGAATGACGCGCAAGGGTCCGTGGCGAGCTGTTGGGTTGCTGGCGATCCTGCCCCTCTTTTGTGAGGTCGGCGCGGGCGCGCAGCCTTTGTCTGCCCAGAGCCAGGCACCAGCACCTGTCGCCGTGACGGATGCGATGCGTGTGCTTTACGACGCTGCCTTTCAGGAGACCCTCCGCAAGCCCGCCGACCCTGCCACCCTGGTGGGTTTCGCCGAAATCGCCGTCAAGGTCGGTGATCTCGAAGGCGCGATTTCAGCCCTCGACCGGTTGCTGCTGATCGACGGCGATCAACCTGACGTGAAGCTCGAGCTGGGCGTCCTGTATTTCCGGCTGGGATCCTTCGAAGCCGCGCGTTCCTATCTCGATGAAGTTCGTACCTCGGCACGCGCCTCGACGGCCGCCAAGGCACGCGCAGCCGAGTACATCAAGGAGATCAAGCGCCCCTGACCGCCGACGACCGTGGCGCGGCGGGGGGAGCTGTAGTTTTGAGGGAAGATCGAAGTGAAGCGATCGACTGAGAGGATGATGATGGCGACCCTTAGCACCCGAATTCTGACGGGTGTAGTGATCGTGCTGCTCGCAGCGTCGCCATCGTGGGCGCGTGTGGGCGTGACCTCAGTCGTCGACGGCCAGCCCAAAGGACTGCCGCCTGCGGGGACGGAGCGGATTCTACATGTCGGCAACGACGTGCAGCCCAACGAACGCATCACGACCGGCACGAGTGACAAGGCGCACATCGTCTTCCTGGACGGATCGTCCCTGACGGTCGGACCGAACAGCGTGCTCACGATCGACAAGTTCGTCTACGACCCGGAACGCAAGACCGGCGAACTGGCATTGAATGCCTCGCGCGGCGTCTTTCGTTTTGTCGGTGGCGCAATCAGCAAGAACGCCGAAGTCACGATCAAGACGCCGTCGGCGACCATGGGCATTCGAGGTGGCATTGCCACTTTTGCCGTGGCCAACAACGGCGCGACGACCGCGAACCTCCTGTTTGGCCAGTCTCTCACCGTGACCACCCCGGGCGGCACGACAACCTTGACGCAACCGGGAACGAGTACCCAGGCATCCGGCGGCAACACGCCACCGACGCCGCCCGCACCGGTCTCGCCAGGTGGCCCCGGCAACAACAATTCCTTCCAGCAGACCGCCGGAGCCGGAAACCAAACCGGCGGCGGTCCGGGAAATACCGGCGGCGGCGGCGGTGGCGCGCCGTCCTCGGCCGCGATTGGGGCTGCGTTTGCAAACTCCGGTTTGAGCCGTGCCAACTCGGCGATCGCGCCGGCAGCCGCCTTGGCGGCCGTTCCTGCCACGCAGCAAGCCCAGTTGAAGACGGCCACCGCTCCGACAGCGCCCGCCGGCGGGCCACAACAGGCAGGCGGGCCACAACAGGCGGCCGGTCCGCAACAGGGTAGTGGTCCGCTGCAGGCAGCCGGGCCGCTGCAGGCAGCCGGGCCGTTGCAGGCGGCGGGGCCGTTGCAGGCGGCGGGGCCGCTTCAGGGTGCAGGTCCGTTGCAGGGAGCGGGTCCGCTGCAGGGAGCGGGTCCGCTGCAGGGAGCCGGCCCATTGCAGGGCGCGGGGCCGGTTCAAGCGGTCGGCCCGGCGCCGGGCACGAATGCACTGGCCGGCCTTGCCCCACCGCCGGCACCGGGAGCGCCGCCGCCCAATCTTGCAATAGGGCCGGCGCAGGCGCAGGCTGGACCTGCCTTGGTCAATGTCGGAAACCTCAACCAGCTCGTGGCGCAGATCATGTCGGGGCCCAATCCCCCGAGCCCTCAATTGATTTCTTTGCTGATCAGCGTGCTGACCCCGCCACCGACGCCTGAGTCGGCGCCGCCGACGCCGCCCGCGCCGCCGCCTCCGACACCGGTTTCAACGACTCCGGTAGCGCCAACGCCTCCTCCGGGACCACCGGCCCCACCTCCTTCGCTTCCACCGCAAACCTTCAACCCAACGTGCCAGACCCAAGCCAGTCCAACCAATTGCCCATGAGATTTTCACGACCCTGAAGCCACCGACGACCGGTCCGCGTATGGCCGTGACGCTGTCGTGGCCTTGACAGGCGCCGCAAATCGCTGGGCATTGTCTCTTTACGGGGCAGCGTTCGCCAAGCCATATGGCGCACCTTGTCTGCCCCGCACAAACACGCCGTCCTGCACGGTATCTATCTCAAGCTGAGCGCTTTGGTGCTGTTCTGCACCATGGACGCCATGGTGAAGGCACTCGGCGGCACTTACGGCGCGTTTCAGCTCATGCTGTTTCGCAGCGCCATCGCCATGGTGCCGGTTGCCGTGCTGATCTGGCGCGCCGGCGGCCTCAAGATCGTGCGCGCCAATCGGCCCTGGCTGCAGGCCGCCCGCGTATGCGTCGGTTTCGGTAGCCTGCTGGGCTTCTTCTATGTCTTCCCGCGCATGCCCCTGGTCGATGCCTACGCGATCTCGTTCGCCGCGCCGTTGTTCATGGTGGCGCTGTCCGTGCCGCTGCTGGGCGAGGCGGTGGGCTGGCGGCGCTGGAGCGCCGTCGCGGTCGGCTTCGCCGGCGTGCTGATCATGCTCGATCCCTGGGGCATCGAGTTCCATGCCATCTCGCTGATCGTCCTGGCTGCAACCTTCTGCTACGCGCTGTCGACGATTCTTGTCCGCCTGCTGAGCCGCCACGACCACGATGTCGTGTCTCTTTTCTGGTTTTCGCTGGCGGCGAGCGCGGTATCAATGATCGGCGCGATCCCCGAATGGAAATGGCCAACGCCGATGGATTGGGTCTGGCTGATCCTGCTCGGCCTGCTGGGCGGCGTGGCGCAGATCCTCATCACCCGTGCCTGGCGGCTGGCGCCGGCCGCCGTCCTGGCGCCCTTCGACTACGCCTCGATCGTGCTCGCCGTACTGTTCGGCTATCTCTGGTTCAAGGAGGAACCCTCCTGGACGGTCTGGTTCGGGCTTCCCCTGGTGATGGGCTCCGGTCTCTATATCCTGCATCGCGAGCGGGTTCGGGCGCGTGAACGCGACCCGGTGACCGCTCCCTAGGGGCTAGTCCGCAAATTATATGGGGACAATCGTTGCATTGACGAACAGCCCTTCCAACCACATCTTGTGTATATGACCGACACGACCTTTGCCGTCACCGAGAGCGCCGCCAAGAGGATCGCCTTTCTGGCCTCCAAGGAACCCAAGCCCGTTATGATGCGGGTGGCAGTACTGGGCGGCGGCTGCTCGGGCTTCCAATACAATTTCTCCTTCGAAGATGCCCGTGGCGACGATGACCTCGTCATCGAGCGCGACGGTGCCGCCGTGCTGGTCGACAGCACCTCGCTGGAACTGCTCAAGGGCAGCCAGCTCGACTATGTCGAGGAAATGGTCGGCGCCTCGTTCCAGGTGAAGAACCCTAACGCCACATCGTCTTGCGGCTGCGGCAACTCCTTCAGCGTTTGATCCGGCCGCGATGAAGATCGCGACCTGGAACGTCAATTCTGTCCGCAAGCGGACCGAAAACCTGGTGTCGTGGCTGGAACGCGCCAAGCCTGACCTGGTTGTCCTCCAGGAGATCAAGGCCCAGGAACCGCAGTTTCCCAAGCTGGAGGTCGAGGCCGCCGGCTACAAGATGGCGATCGTGGGCCAGAAGGGTTTCAACGGCGTCGCCCTTCTCTCCCTGCACCCGTTCGATGTGACGGCCCGCGCTCTACCGGGGCATGTCGACGACGAGCCCGCCCGCTACATCGAAGGTCGCGTGTCGACGCCGCGCGGGCCCCTGACCGTGGGCGGCATCTACCTTCCCAACGGCAACCCGATCGGCACGGAAAAGTTCACCTACAAGCTCGCGTGGATGGACCGGCTGTTGGGACATGCCCGCGAACTTCTCTCCCGCGAGGAGATGTTTGTCCTGGCCGGTGACTACAACGTCTGCCCCACCGAAATCGACGTTTACGATCCGAAGGCCTTCGCGGGAGACGCCCTCTGCCAGCCCGAGTCCCGGGCGGCACTGCGCAGGCTGCTCAACCTCGGCCTGACGGACGCGGTCAGGGCCCTTAATGCCGACGGCGAGTGCTACACCTTCTGGGATTATCAGGCCGGCGCCTGGCAAAAGGGCAACGGCCTCAGGATCGATCACCTGCTGCTGTCGCCGCAGGCCGCCGACCGGCTCACGGCCGTCGGCATCGACAAGGCCGAGCGCGGCAAGCCCGAGCCGTCCGATCATGTCCCGGTTTGGTGCGAACTCGACGTGGCTGTCTGACCGTCAGAGCATCGACGGGTCGGTCGGCAGGCCAAGCACCACGCGGCCGGCGACCTCGTAGCTCGGCGGTGCCACCATCATGTGCTGCGTGATGACGTGCACATCGCGAAAGCGCCGCTGCAACGGACTGCTGCGATAGACCGCCGTACCGCCTGCAACAGTATAGCAGAGGTCGACCGCCCGCACCGACGCTTCGGTGGCGTGCGTCGAGGCGAGCCTCAGCGCCATGCGCCGCTCGATTGCGATGTCGCCGCCGCGTTGGGCGTCGCGCCAGGCCTCTTCGACCGCTTCGACCAGGAACGACCGTGCGCTGCGCACGGCGGCTTCGGCCTTGGCGACGTCCGACTGTGTACCGGTCCGGTCGGCCAGAGGCCGACGGCTGAGCGTCGGGATCTTCGCTCCGGCCAGCGTCACCACGTCGTCGATGGCGCCGCGCGCGATTCCGAGCGCCACGGCGCCGCATCCCATGGCGAGCAGGCCGAACACCGGGAAGCGATAGAGCGGCGAATCGATCCGTGGTTTGTCGCGCGTCAGCGAAACCGCATGGGCCTCCGGGACGAACAGTCCCTCCACGCTCATGTCGCACGATCCCGTGCCGCAAAGGCCCGACGTGTGCCAATTGTCCGCGAAGGTGATCTTGTCGCGCGGGAAATAGACCGTCAGAACCTCCGGCACGCCGTCACGGATCAGGCGCGGTCTGCCGCTCTCCCAGGCAACGCAGCCGCCCTTCATCCACTGCACGTGACTGTTGCCCGACGCCCACTGCCAGGTGCCGGTGACACGCCAGCCGTCACCCTCGCGCTCGGCCTTGCCGCGCGGGGCGAAGATGCCGCCAGTCACCGCATCCGGTGCACCGTGGATCGTCCTCGCCGCTTCGGGTGCCAGGTAAGCCGCCGTCATGCCGGACGTGGCGCCGATCATCACGTTCCAGCCGACCGAGCCATCGGCGCGCGCTGCCGCCTCGATGGCCCGCAGCAGGATCAGCGGGTGGGCCTCGTAGCCGCCGAGGATTTCCGGCACGCAGAGCTTGAAGACTCCCGCTCCGATCAGCGCGCGAGAGACGTCAGGCGGCAACTGGCGGGTTTGTTCGATCTCCTCGGCGCGCCGCTCGAACTCCGGGAGCAGCGGCGCCAACCGTTCCAGCACCGGGTGAGCGGCAGGCATGCGCGGACTATTCGGCGCCGGATCCGATCACGCCACCGTCGGCGATGATGCATTGCCCGCAGACGAAGGCGCCGGCTTTCGATGCCAGAAAGACCGCGACGCCACCGATGTCGTCGGGCTGCCCGATCCGCTTCAGCGCCGCTTTGCTCTCCTGGGCGCTTCGAATTTGCGGATTATCCCAAAGGGCCTTCGCGAAGTCGGTCTGGATCAGGCCGGGCGCGATGGCATTGACGCGGATGTTGTGCTTACCCCACTCCATCGCAAGCGACTTGACCAACGACAGGTCGGCAGCCTTCGACATGTTGTAGGCGGCGATATGCGCCGATCCGACAAGCGCACCGATCGATGAAACGATGATGAAGGCGCCATCCTTGCGTTCCGCCATCTCCGGCCCGACCATGTTCATCAGCCAGAGGTTCGACATCACGTTGTTCTGCATGATCTTCTGGAACACCTCCTCCTTCAGCCCGGTGAGCGGTCCGAAGTAGGGATTCGAGGCGGCATTGCAGACCATGATGTCGATCTTGCCATAGGCCTTGCGGGCCTCGGCGACCAGGTTCTCGAGCTGGGCCTTCTCGGAAATGCTGGCCGCGACTGCCGTTGCCTCGCCACCCCGCGCCTTGATGCCTTTCACGACTTCCTCGCAGGCCGGCAGCTTGCGGCTGGAGACGACGACTTTCGCGCCGTGTGCGGCCATCTGCTCGCAGATCGAGCGGCCGATACCGCGGCTGCCACCGGTCACCACGGCGACCTTGCCTTTGAGATCGAACATCATTGCTTGTCTCCCGACGTCATGCCCGCGACGACCTTAGCGGCGCGCGGCCGAAAAGCGCAATCAACTCGACATGCGGCGACCACAGGAACTGATCGACCGGCAATAGTTTCTCCAGACGATAGCCCCCCTCCAGAAGCGTGTGTGCGTCGCGGGCAAAACTGCCTGGGTCGCAGGACCCATAGACGATCCGTGGCACCTTCGAGCGCGCGAGCTCGACGGATTGCGCCGCAGCCCCGGCGCGCGGCGGATCCAGCACCACGGCATCGAAGACGTCGAGGTCCGCCGCCATCAACGGATTGCGAAACAGATCCCGGTGGATTGCGGTCAGCTTTCCGCTGCCCAGGCGTCGACCCGCGGCCTCGACGGCCGCCACCGATGGCTTGTCGCTTTCATAGAGCGTTGCACGCCACGGCCGGCCGACCGTCAGCGTTCCGAGACCCGCAAACAGGTCAGCCACCCGCTTCGCATCACCGATCCATGACGCCACCGCATCGCGCATCGCCTGCTCGGCGCGCCGGGTCGCCTGCAGGAAGGCGCCAGGCGGCGGCTCAAGGCTCACATCGCCGAAGACAAGGCGTGGCTGGCGGCGCGTGACCAGCGGTTCCGCCGTCGCCCGGTCACCCCAGCTCAGGCGCGCGAGGTCGGCGCCTTCTGCAAAGGCGACAAGCCTTTGATTGGCCTCGAATGACAGCGCGAAGCGCTTGTGCGGCCTCACCAGCACGTCGAGGCCAGCGTCGGTATCGTTCACAATTGCATCGGCCGAGGCGCCCTCAGGAAGGAGACCGGCCAGCGCCGCGCGCAGAGGAGGCAACAGGCCAACGAGCTTGTGCGTGACGACGAAGCACTCCTCGACGTCCACGACTTGGGTGCTTGCGCGCTCATGAAAACCCGCAACCGCTCGCCGGCCCTGGCGGCGTACGACGAAGTCCGCCCGGCGCCGTTCATTCGGCAGGCCCGCGAGTGCCGGCTCGAACGCGCGCGCCGATTTCGACGATATTGAGCGTTACGGTCACGCGGTACTCAGCCGAGCCAGCTCTTGGCCGGCCTCACTTCGCCGACCAGCAGGCCGACGACGTTCTTGATCGCAGGATGTACGATTTCGTCGCGTTGGTCCGCGGGCAGGACGCCGAGATGCTCGAGAAGCGCGCCCATTGCGACCTCGGAAGCGCGCCCGGCGCCGTCCCACATCTTCAGGGCAACGCCGAGGCCCAACGTCGGCAGCATGGCGCAGAACACGCCCTCCGCCCCGGTCTTGACCTGAACCACGCCGGGCAGAGCTCCGTTGATCCGTGTGCAAAACCGGCCGCTGCCGGCAACCATGAAGGGCTCGGCGTTCATGGCCGCCCGGATGCGGATCGCGGCCTCAGCGTGCTTGTTCGACAGACGCGACGGGTCGGCCATGCTGGCCATCGCCCGCGCCAGGCTTTTGAGCGGTGTGGCGAGCGTCGGGATGCCACAACCGTCGGTTCCGTGCGGGAAGGCGTGTGCATCGGCGCCGCAGAGGTCGCTCATGACGTCGCGAAGCCGGCGCTGCACCGGGTGATCGTACTTGATGTAGCCGTTGGTCGGCTCGCCGTACTGAACGGCTGTCGTCAAGAAACCGCTGTGCTTGCCCGAGCAGTTGTTGAAGGCGGCCGTCGGTACGGCATTCGCGCGGATCAGCGCTTCGACGGTCTGCGGCAGGCGAGGCGCATGGGTACCGCATTCCAGATCGCCCTCGCCCAGGCCGACGCTTGCCAGCCAGGCGCGCACGGTCTCGACGTGGCGTGGCTCGCCGCTATGCGAAGCACAGGACAGCGCGATGTGCTCGTCGCCCAATCCGAAGCGCTCGACGGCACCGCTCTCGACAAAGGCCATGGCCTGGATCGGCTTGTTGGCGGAGCGCGGCAGGATAGGCGCGTCGATGTCGCCCCAGGACGCAACGACCGTCCCGTCGGATTTCACCACGGCCGCGATGCCCTCGTGCCGGCTTTCGACAACGGGCCCCCGCGTCACTTCGATTACAACAACGCTCCCGCTCATGCGCTGCGCTCCAGCTTGACGACGGTGACGTTGTCCTGATGATCCTTGGCCACAGCCAGTACCGCCTCGACCAAGGCACTCGCCGGTCGTTCCGACTGAGCCGTGATCTGTTCGACTGTAAGCGTCTGCACGCCGTCACTGCACAGCAACAACCTGTCGCCGGCACCGAGCCGCCGGCTGCCCTTGTCGATCAGGGTGAGAGGATCGCCCATCACCGCCTCGCGCAGGGTGTGGCGGCCGGGGTGATGTTCGGCCTCCTCCGCCGTAAGCATGCCACGCTCCACCAAGGCGTCGATCTGCGGCGCCATCGAGTGGTCGGCGTTCAGCCGCTCAAGCTTGCCTTGGGTCACGAGATAGAACGGCGAGTCACCGACGCTGATCCAGCGAACCTCGTCGCCTCGTACCTGCGCCGCAACCACCGTCGCGCCCATGCCGTCGAGGTCAGGTTTGCTCTCGGTGCCCTGCCGCACCGCCTCGTTGGCGGCCTGCAGACCGTCAGCCAGGCCACCGCCCTGCTCGATCGCATGGACAACCGCATCGACGGCGAGCCTGCTCGCGACGGCAGCGCCCAGCTGTCTTCCTGGTAGGGCCGCTTACCCTGGTGCTGGCTGCCCTCACCCTGCCATCGCGCCGCCATGCCTAGTTCCACACCGCCGGCAGCTTGCTGAGGCCGCGCAGCGTGAAGCTTCGCCGCCATGCCGGCGCGTCCTTCTCGGGAAGCCGCAGACCGGGAAGGCGCTCGATCAGAGCGGTGAAGACCAGTTCGGCCTCGAGGCGTGCGAGCTGGGCGCCAAGGCAATGATGGATTCCGCCGCCGAACGACAGCGGCCGGATGTTCTGGCGACCGACGTCCAGCAAATCGGGGTCGGGATACTGGGCCGGGTCACGGTTGGCCGCCCCCAACAGCATCACGATGCTTTCGTTAGCGGGCAGCATCACGCCACCGACGACAACGTCGGTGTTGGTCACCCGGCCGGTGATCTGTACCGAGGAGTCGTAGCGCAGCAATTCGTCGATGGCGTTGGGGATCAGCGAGGGATCGGCCTTCAGCCTTTCCCATTGATCGGGCTGGCGATGCAGCGCCAGCAAGCCGTTGCCGATCAGGTTGGTCGTGGTTTCGTGGCCGGCGCCGAAAAGCAGGCCGATGTTGGCTTCCAGTTCCGCGGCCGTGAGCTTGTCGCCTGCCTCCTCGGCTCGGACCAGTTCGGTCGTGAGGTCGTCCTTGGGTTCCCGCCGGCGCAGGTCGCAAAGCTGCTTGAAATAGAGACTGGCCATCTTCGTGTTCATGTTGGCCTGGTCGAGTTCCTCACGGGTCATCGGCACCGGCTCGAGGATGCGGCCGTTGACGTTGCTGCCGGCAAGGAATGGCGCACGATGCTCCTCGGGTATGCCCAGCATGTCGCAGATCACGATCACCGGCAGGCGGTGCGCGAGATCGCGCATCACGTCCATGGCGCCCTTGTCGGCAACGCGGTCGATCTGTTCGTCGACCAAAGCCCGGATACGCTGCCGCATGTCGGCAACGCGGCGGGCGGTGAAGGCTTTTGTCACCAAGCCGCGAAGCCGCGTGTGATCGGGCGGATCCTGGACCAGCATGGTGTTGGCGAGGCTGGCAATGGCCGGCTCGTCCATCCGGTCGGTGCCGTAGCGGCGCACCATGTTGCCCGCGAAATCCTTGCCGAAGCGGCGGTCGCGGAGCGAGAAGGCGACGTCCTCGTAGCGGCTGATCAGCCAGAATCCCTGCGGCGTCTTGAACACCGGTGCGGCCTCGCGCAGATCCCGATAGAAGGGATAGGGGTCGGCGATGAAGGCAGGATCGAGCGGATTGAAGGTCGGAGGGGCGCGATCCTGAACAGGCGGGGTCATGTCGTTCATGCCACTTTCTTTAGCATGAACCCTCTTGTCGCGCGAACAGACCCGACCGTAGCATCACCGAAATCGACCAGGCTCCCGATGACAGGCATTGCCCCCCACTACGACTGGATCGCCCATCACGCCGGCCGGCGCCCCACGACGCTCGCCGTCCACGATCTGCAGACAGCGCGTAAATTCACCTACGCCGACCTCGACCGCCGCACCGATCGGCTGGCTGCGACGCTGGCAGCCATGGGCATCGCCCGCGGCGATCGCGTCGCCCTGCTCGCCCCCAATTGTGCCGAATACTTCGAACTCCAGTTCGCCTGCGGGCGGCTAGGGGCGATCATGCTGCCGCTCAACTGGCGGCTCACCGTGCCTGAGCTTGAATACATCCTGGGCGATTCGACACCCCGGCTGCTGATCCACGACAAGGCCTTCGCCCAGCAGGCCGCCGCGCTTTCGAAGCACCGGCTCGAGATCGATCACGACCAGGCCTTGAGCGCCTACGAACAGGCGCTCGCCGCGGCGCCGCCCGCTCCGGCACCGGTGGCTCTCAGCCACGACGACATCGCCATGGTGATGTACACGTCCGGCACCACGGGCCACCCGAAGGGCGCGATCATTACCCACGGCATGGTCTTCTGGAACTGCGTCAACCTCGGCATCCCGGCCCTCATCACGCCCGAAACCGTTCAGCTTGTGGTCCTGCCGCTCTTCCATACCGGCGGCCTCAACTGCTACGCCAACCCCGTGCTGCACGCTGGCGGCACCATCCTGCTTATGCGCACCTTCGATCCGGGCCAGGCACTCGACTACATCTCCGACCCGTCGTTTGGAATCACCCACTTTTTCGCGGTGCCCGCGCCGTACCAGTTCATGATGCAGCATCCCAGGTTCGGCGACGCAGATCTCTCGCGGCTGCGGGTCGCTGGCGTCGGCGGCGCACCCTGCGCCTTGTCGATTCTCGAGACCTGGACCGGACGCGGCGTGCCGCTCGTCCAGGGCTGGGGCATGACCGAGACCAGCCCGGCCGGCACGATGCTCGACGCTACCGACTCCATCCGCAAGCTGGGCTCCGCTGGCAAGGCCCTGATGCATACCGCCATCCGCATCGTCGACGACAAGGGGGGCGACGTCGCGCAAGGCGGCATCGGCGAGCTTCTCATCAAGGGTCCCAACATCACCCCCGGCTACTGGAACAAGCCCGAGGCGACCAAGAGTTCCTTCACCGACGGCTGGCTGCACACCGGCGACGCCGCCCGGCAGGACGAGGAAGGCTTCGTCTATATCGTCGACCGCTGGAAGGACATGTACATCTCGGGCGGCGAGAACGTCTATCCGGCCGAGGTCGAGAACGTGCTGTTCCAGCTGCCGCAGGTGGCAGACGCCGCCATTATCGGCGTGCCGAGCGAGCGTTGGGGCGAAGTCGGCATGGCCATCATCGTGCGAAAGACCGACCAGGTATTGGAGGAAGGCGACGTGATCCGCCACTGCCTCGCACGCCTCGCCAAATTCAAGGTGCCGCAGTCGGTCTCCTTCGTCGACGTTCTGCCGCGCAACGCCACCGGCAAGGTGCTGAAGCGCGAGCTGCGCGCGCAGTTCGTCGGCGCGGCGGCACCACCGATCAGCTAGGCGTCAGACCAGCGGGACGTAGTCGTATTCGCCGACACCCTGCAGGATCAGGAATGTGAGCGATCCCGAGCCGGCATTGGTCACCAGATGCGGCCGGCCGGCCCTGGCGACGAAGCTCTCTCCAACGCCCAGCCGCACTTCTTCCTTGGGGTCCTGCAGGAAGAGCCGCATCTGCCCGGCCAGCACATAGAAAGTGTCGCTGATGTTGGTGTGGAAGTGCCACGGCACCGTCTGTTTCGGCGAAAGCTGCAGTTCGCTGATCCGGAACCCCGGCCGTTCGGCATGCCGGGCGCGGCGCTCGACCTCGTAGAGGTGGCTCGCGTCCTTGACGGCCTCGAGTTTCGCCTTGGTTTTCATGAGTCACCTCCGCAGCATCGATCCGGGAGTCACGCCAACGCCTTCAAAGCCTTGATAGGCTGTGTTTTTCGTCCCTCCGCGGGGATCGACCGGGGAGTCGCCGGATGTCGAAAAACAAAACTCCGCTTCCCCGCATGCGCCCTTCGAACGCGTTGTGCCGCTGGCACGAAAAGCCCTATGTACGATATACAAGGTCGAAACAGGATGCTACTAGGACGCAGTAGGAAAGTGAATGCTCACGATCTATGGCGTCTACCGTTCGCGCGCCTCGCGCAACATCTGGCTGGCCAACGAACTCGGCCTGCCCTTCAGGCATGTACCGGTGATCCAGCACTATCGCCTGCCAGACGCCAAGGCGCCTGACGCACCACTCAATACCCGTTCGCCTGAATTCCTGAAGGTCAATCCCAACGGCCACGTACCGTCGATCGACGACGACGGCCTGGTGCTGCACGAGTCGCTCGCCATCAACCTCTACCTCGCCAAGAAGTACGGCGGCCCCCTCGCCCCGGCGACCGTCGCCGAGGACGGCGAGATGGGCATGTGGGCTCTGTGGGCGGCGACCGAGGTCGAGCCGCATTCCCTGCTGATCATCTATCACCGCCTCGGCGGTGCACCGGGCGGCGTGAAGGATCCAGCAATCGCCGATGCCGCGGTTGCAGCGCTAAGAGCCCCCTTCGCCGTGCTCGACAGCGCCCTTGCCAAGACCGGCTTCCTGGTCGGCGGGCGCTTCACCGTCGCCGATATCAACGCCGCCGAGATCGTGCGCTACGCCCAGCCTGCGCCGGAGCTGTTCGAAGCCGCCCCGCGTGTAAAAGCCTGGCTCGCAGCCTGCCAGGCCCGTCCAGCCTTCACGAATATGTGGAAGGCACGCGACAAGGAACCGGCGTAACCTTGCAGAAAGCGCGAGCCCCTCGGTGACGATCGACAAGACCCTCCTTGCCAAGCTGTTGAGAATGACCGACAGCCAGCACGACGCCGAGGCACTCGCCGCGATCCGCAAAGCGAATGAGCTCCTGCGACTCCAGTCGGTGACGTGGTCGGATGTGCTCGAGAAGCCGCAGGTGCAACCGCTGCCACCGGGTCACCAGCGCGCTGCCCAGTATCGTGACACTTTTCGCCGCGAGGCACTCATCCCGCGCCTGCTGGCATTTCCCTTCTGGATCTTCGTCGAGCTCCTTGCCGCCCTGGCGCCGGACAAGCCGCTGAACACGCGAGGCCCGACGGTCACCTACGTGTTCGTTCTCTGCATGCTGCTCAGCATCGCCACCTGGACCGGTGTGGGCTGCTACCTGGTCTTCGAGCTCGACTGAGCACTCGGGTTGTTCGAAGTGCCGCCTGCCTGAGGTCTGCGCCCCGTTGCACGCGCCGGCCGCAGTCTCTGCTTCTTCTGGACCTGCCGATGGACAAGCCGCCGGTCATGATCTGGCGGACGCCAAACGCTGACGGCCCGCCCCGTCACACCTACACGCCTTTGTAGGGCTCGCCCCAGCGGTCCTGATAAACGATCTCGTGGAGCGGACCACGGCCGACCGGGCCGAACTTTCCCATGGGATAGCCGATCGGAAGGATGGCGTAGGAGTGCACGCCAGGCGGCAGGCCGAGGGCGGCGTCGGCTTCCTTCTCGAACAGCATGTGCCGCGTGGTGAGCGTGGTCCCGAGGCCGAGAGCCCGCGTCGCCAGCACCATGTTCTGGACCGCCGGATAGATCGAAGAGCCGGCCATGCGGTTGGGGGTCGGGCCGTCTTCCAGGCAAGCCACGATCCAGACCGGCGCCTCGGCAAAATGATCGGTGAGGTATTCCACGGCGGCATGCTGGCGGAGGTAGCGTTCCTTGGTCACCCCCGGCGGCGGCTCGCTGGTGAGGTAGCGCGGACCGATCACCTCGTCGAAAGCCTTCTTGTACCAGACAGCCACCGCCTCCTTGATCTTCCTGTCCTTGACGACGAGGAAGCGCCATTTCTGGGTGTTGCCCCCATTGGGTGCACAGCTGCCGGCACGCAGGATCTTTGCGATCAGGTCGTCGGGCACCGGATCGGGTTTGAGGCGCCGCATGGCGCGGCACGATTCCATCGTTTCGAACAGGTCGGGCATGGGTGCTCTCTTGTCTGACGTTGACTCAGGACTGCAGCAGGATGGGCAAGGCCTGCCGATAGGCGATCTCGGCACGTTCCTTGAGTTCCGGCAGGGTGCAACTGCCGATCGGATGCTGAACCGTGAGAAAGGGATAGCTGGGCAGGCCCAGCACGCGGGCGATGTTGCGCGCTGTCACTTCGAACGGTGTCGTGCAGAGCACCACCGCCCGCTTGCCGAGTTGTTCGAAGGTGATGCCGTCGTGCAGACTGCACGTTGAGCAGGATCCTCAATCCCCGAGGCCGGTGAGCAGAAAGTCGACCTCCTGGGCGACCTTGACCAGGGTGTTGGCCGGCGCCGGCGCGCTCGCGTTCCTCTTCGAGGCAAGCGTGCGGATGGTACAGCCGTTGCGCTGGACAAAGAGTTGGGCCACCTCGTTCAGCATCTCCTCGGCGTTGAGCTTGCCGTTCTCCAGGATGCCGAGCCTGAGGCCGTCGATGCTGGCCAGGACCGGCGCGCGAAAGGCCTTGCGTTTCGGCGTGGTCGAGGTCGGAGCGTAGAGCTGCATTCGTTCAACTCCTCCTGATGGCGGCATGCTGCATGATCGAACCACGGCCGCGGCTCCATGACGGAATAAAGCAGGAGTGGCCGCCGGCATCACCGCCGCCCATCGTGATCAGGATGTCGTCGGGCGAGAGGCCGCGGTGCACGAACCCCGGCTCGAGCAGCGCCGACGCGCCGTCGCCGTGCTGGGCGTCGTACTCCCGGTCGCGGTACTTGCCGACGCTTTCCATGCCCTGGACCGAACGCTTGGCATGCGTGAAGAGGAAATTCTGTGCCTGTTCGCGCGTCCAGCCGGCACCGCCCACGATGCCCATGTGCTCAGGTGCCAGGATCACGACGCTCTGACCGAGCGTGATGCAGCCGTAGTTGGCCATGGCGTCGGCGACCGAGCCCAGGATCTGCTCCGGCGTCTTGCCGCCGTGGTTCTCGACGTTGCAGAAGCCACCGCCGGCGAAAGCGGTGACGCTGGACGTTCCTTTGGCGTAGCCTTGTGCCTCGCAAAGCAGCGGCCACGGATTGCCGCGCGCGCGCTCGGCAATGCAGAAGCTGTACTTGCCCGGGTTGCCCTGGGTCGATTTGTCGGAGATGCCGGGGATCATCTGGAAGACGTTACGCAGGATCAACCGCACGGCCCGTCCGATTGTCGCATTGGCGCGATTGCCGGGCCCGAACAGGTTTACGTCGGCGTTCATACCGATCTCGTCGGCATACGGACCGCTCACGACCAGCAACGGCGCCGAACCGCCTGTGCTGGCGGTCGAGCCGTGAAAATTGAAGTCCGCACGGTCCATGGCCTCGAAGGCCGCGACCAGCACCGGAAAATGTTCGGGCAGGCAGCCCGCCATTACCGCATTGACCGCCGCAGCGTGCAGCGAGAGGTCGAGGCCCGTCGCCGGATGATGCGAGATCGTCGTCTCCGCCGGCCGGATGTCGGCCGCCAGCATGGTCTTGACCCGATTGACTTCAGGCGGCACGACCGGCAGGCCGTCGGTCCAGCCCTGCTCGTAGCAGTAGTCGATGGCGGCGAGCAGATCGTCGGGCGCCTCGTGGATTCGGGGAGAAAGAGCCGGCATTGCCTAAAGGTACTTCGCCGGCCGGATCATCGCCCGCCACATGTGGGCGACCGGGCTGTTATCGAATCCGAGACCTTGGCTGGGCTGACGGAAGTTGCGCCCGATGACGTCGGTGAACTCCTCCAGATCGACATGCACGTTGGGATCGAACGAGTAGATGTCGTTCACCGTGATCATGCGGCCCGACATGTACCACTTGTGGTTCTTCATCCGCTTGTAGTCTTCCTCGATGTACGGGTCGGTCTGATAGTCGGCACCGAAGAGCGTCACATAGGACTCGGGATAGGCGTAACCGACCGATTCGTCGGCATAGAAGCGCAGCACCTGGTGGGCGCGGATCGCCCAGGTGACCTCCTCGTCGACGTAGGGCTCGACGAGCTGGGCGCCCCAATAGCCGTGGTCGCCGCGGATGAAGCCCACACCGGCGATATCGTGCAACAGGCAGGCCAGCACCATCTTCTCCGGCAGCCCGTTCCTGACCGCATGCCGCGCGCTCTGCAGCAGGTGCGCCGAGGGGCCGAAGCGATACTTGAAGAAATCGACCAGCGTCGGCTTCTCCGGCATCGCCGGCAGGCGAGGATCGTCGCTCATCAGCACCCGCGCGTTGGGATTGGCTTTCAGCTGCGGTACCACACTGCCCGGCGAGCTCATGTCACCTTCGGCCCAGCTGTGAAGGCGCGACTTCACGACGATGTAGTCGAGGTCGCGTGCCATCTTCTCTTCGAGAGCGTCGGCGCGCTGCGACAGGGTCATGGTGTCGGTCATGGCGAATATCCTCCGGCAACCCCTTGGCCAGCGTGGCACCAGCCTAACAGAATTTCTCCACGTCGCCGCCGATGCTGGCGTTGCCGCCGCTCAGCCCCGCAACACCTTCCCCGCCTTGGCGTCGGTCAGACGGCCCTGCTCCCAGGTGATTGCGCCGTTGACGACAGTGTATTCGACGCCGCGCGATGGCATCACGATGCGCTTGGCGCCACCCGGCAGGTCAAAGCGACGTTCGCCGTGGTTGGACGAGCCGATCGCCGCCGGATCGAAGATCGCCACGTCGGCCGGTACGCCCTTGGCAAGGCGGCCGCGATCTTTGAGGCCGAACAGGTCGGCAGGATCGGAAGTGAGTTTGCGCACCCCTTCCTCCAGCGTGATCGCTTCCTTCTCGCGCACCCAGGTGCCGAGCAGATAGGTCGGGTAACCGGCATCGCACAGCATGTCGACATGCGCGCCGCCATCGCCCAGCGCCATCAGGATCGACGGATTGTTAAGGAGCTCGCGCATGCGATCCTCACGCGTGTTCCACGAGGAAATGGTGAGCTCGACGTCGAGGTCGTCGGCCAGCACTGTGTCGAGGAAGGCGTCGACCCCGTCCTTGCCCTGCAGTTCGCCGATCTGCGCAATCGACTTGCGCTCCAGGTGCTTTAAAGCCGGATTGCGCACGTCGTGGACGACGACGCGGCGCCAGTCGCTGAAGCCGGTCGGATTCTTGAGGTCGGCGCGGAACTGCGCGCGAAACGCGGGATCGGCATAGACCTTCTTCTGCGCTTCCTTCGAGGTATCGGCGAACACCCGCTTCCACGCCGGGAAGGCCGCGAAAGCGAAGGGGTTGTCCATGTTGCACTCGCGCGTGAGCGGCAGCGGCGAGGTCTGCGGCCGCGCGCCCTTGGCGATCATCGGCGCCGCACGGCGCAGCGTGTCGCGTACCGCCTCGGGAATGTCGTCGCGGTCGAACAGCGCGATAAAGGTCACCGGGCGGCCGCTCTCCTCGAGCAGGAAGTCGAGCAGCTCGCACTGGTCCTGCTCCAGGACACCGACCTGGCGGGTGAGCGCGATCTCGATGGCGCCCTTACCACGTACTTTGAGCTGATTGGCGTAAGCCTTCAGCTCCTCACGGCTGGCGTTGCGGCAGGCAAGCGGCTTGCCCTCGAATCCCATGTGCTGGTTGAGTGTCGTCGAGGAGAAGCCCAGGGCGCCGGCATCCACCGCCTCGCCGATGAGCGAAGCGATCTTCGCGGTTTCTTCTGCCGTGGCGGCGCGATCCATCGACGCCTCGCCCATGACGTAGTGGCGAAAGGGCGTGAGCGGCGCGATGAAGGCCAGGTTGAGCGATGGCTTGCGCGCGGCAGCGGCGTCCATGAATTCGGGAAAAGTCTCCCAATCCCAGGTGATGCCCTTGTTCAGCACGTCGAAAGGAATGCCCTCGACGTTGACGAGGTCCTTCATGGCGATCTCGCGTGTCTCGGGCTTGCAGGGCGCGATGCCGACGCCGCAATTGCCCATCACCACGGAGGTGACGCCATGCCACGACGATGGCGTGACCGCACCGTCCCAACAGATCTGCGCATCGTAGTGGGTATGCGGATCGACAAAGCCCGGCGCCACCACCAACCCGTGCGCGTCGATGGTGCGCCTGGCGCCCTCCGTCACCTTGCCGATGTCGGCAACCTTGCCGTCCTGAATCGCGACATCGGCCTGGTACCGCTTCTTGCCGGTGCCATCGACCACGGTGCCGTTCTTGATCACAAGATCGTAGGCCATCGATTCCTCCCCAGGAATGTGCCTCAGGCTACCACGTTCCTCGCCTGCTGAAATCTCACGAGATCTCCCGGCCGTTTCGACCTCTCGCACAGCGGGTGGAGGCCACTAAGCCTCGAGCAGCGCCGCCAGGTCGCCGATCCGCGATTCGACGGCAAAGACGTCGGGCAGCGCGTTGCGGATACCGCCGGCGCCTCGGAGCAAGGAATGCGTGCTAGGCGGCCGCGGGTTCGGCCGTCGCCAGCCGCGCCTTGGCGGCATCGTTCGCAGCGGCCGAGAACTGCTCCGGATACTTCAGCACCAGCCGCTCGCCCGTCATCTCGGGCATACGGTGTGCCATCAGCAACTCGTAGCCCTCTGTCGGTGTCTTGCTGGTGACCCAGTCTTCCAGGCACTGCACGACGCCCTTGCTCTTGAGCTTGAGGCGCGTCCGGCTGGCCCGCGTGGCGCGGCCGTTCTTCTGGCTCAGCAGGTGCTCGTATCCTGCCAGCGTCTGGTAGAAATCACGGTGTAGCGGCTCGGTCTGGGCCGCGCCTTCGAGCGAGCACAGGCGCTGAAACGCTTCCCGCCAGATGTCATCGCGCCCAAGCCGCTTGGCGTTGGTCATCAACGTACGAAGGTCGTTCGGGTCCGTGTAGCCCGCGATCGGCTTGGCCATCGTCTGCTTCAAGGGAGCCGGTCCCTTGGCGACGATCGCTTGTTGCTTCGCACCATGCTTTGCCACGGGCCACTCCTGCACATTTGTCCGGCACGGGGATGTGCAAGAGAAACACCATACCACATCGCGCGCCCTGCGAAGCGATTGCTCGCGCCGCCGGCACGGACCGCTCGATGGACGCGGAATAGCCCAAACGCGCGCAAAAGCGATGTGTATCGCCGCCAAGAGTGTGTGGCGCCCTGTCAGGGCGACCAACCCATTGCAGCCGAAACAAGGCACTTTCCGACTAAGTGGCCTGGCTCAGCCAATGCACGGACACATCGAAGCCAATACGCTCGTAAAATCTGAGCGCTTGACGATTGATGGCGTGGCCCCCCAGTTCGACATGACTTGCGCCCTGCCCGCGGGCCCATTCCATCGAGGCCGTCACCAGCTTCCGGCCGATCCGCCGGTCGCGGCGGTCGGCGCGTACCACAAGGTAGTCGATCACCACGACCCTGCGCGGCACAGCGCCGGCGAACGTCGACGGCAGCCGCGGCAGCAGCAATACGAGGCCGATCACCTCGGCTCCATCCTCGGCCACCAGTATCGTCGAGTCGGGACCAGCCAGCCACTGCCCAACCTGGGCCCAGTTCCGCGCCGGCCCCTCGAACGGCCGGAAGAAGTCCGGCCGCGCCCGGCGGTGGAATTCGTCCAGCTCTTCGAACAGGGCGCAGAGCGCCCGGTAGTCGTGCAGGGTCGCCTGGCGCACGTCGGTCGACATTATGCCGCCAGGACCAGCCGATCGTTGACCGAAGCGAAGCCGAAGCTCTCGTAGAATCGCCGGCCACCGCGATTGACGTCACCGACGATGGCCTCGACCTGGACGGCGCGACGCTGGCGCGACCATTCGACGGCGGCGGCAAGCAGGCGCCGGCCGATACGACGGCCGCGATGGTCGGCGCGGACCACGAGATTGTCGACCTCGATGACCTTATGCGCACCCGCTCCTTGCAGCGGCACCAGCCGCGTCACGAGAACGGCCACGCCCAGCACCCCCACCTCGCTCTGCGCGACCAGTAGGGTCATGCCGGGTGTTTCAAGCCAGGTCAGCACCTGCTCGCGTGCATGTTCTCGGTCGTCCAGCAGATCGCAAAGGTCTTCGAGATCGCGTGGTCCGGCCAGCCGCACACGGATGTGCAACGGCGGCGCCGGCGGTTCCAACTCTGCTTCGATGATCGACATATCGTCCTCCGGTTTGCGGCTCCGCCGCGGCCCGGAGGCCTATTCCAGAAACACAGAAGCCGCCGGGATGCGGCGGCTTCGTTGAGTCATGACCCTTCGCACCGCCTATGTAAGGGGCGTAAAATACCAACCGTTCTGGATCAGGGTCGTGCGCATGTTCATTTTATAAGACTACCGCCTCATCGCTGTCAATGCGGCTGCCGTCACTCTGCCGCGACCGCCATCGCCTGCTTGAGCCCAGGCATGGTGAAACCCAGCCCGTCGAGCTTGGCGATCATCTCGCGGCCGACCTTCTCGTCGATCTCGACCAGTGGCGGACGGACCGGGCCCCAGGCGGGGTCGGCGCCGTAGTGCGCGATGCAATACTTCAGACCGGGGATCATCACGTAGCCCTGCATGACGCCGCGCACCTCGTTGATCCAGGCCTGCAGCTTCTCGCCCTCGGGCGTCGCGTACTTCTTGTAGGTCTCGGCGATCTTGCCCGGGTTGATATTGGCCGTGGCGCTGATGCACCCCGCGCCGCCCGACTTGACGTTCTCGATCAAAGGCTTTTCGTTGCCGGAGAAGACATCGAAGCCGTCCTTGGCGAAGGCGTCGATCATGCTCTTGGTATGCGGCCAGTCGTCGGACGAATCCTTCATGCCGGCGATCTGCTTCGGATAGGCCTTCATCAGGCGCTCGACCAGCTTGTGCGTGATCGGCACCGCCGACACGGGCGGGATATGATAGAGATAGACGCGCAGCCGGTCGTCACCGACGCGCTGCACCACCTCCGAGAAGAAGCGGAACAGCCCCTCCTCCGGAACGCCCTTGTAGTAGAAGGGCGGCAGCATCAGAACGCCCGACACGCCGAGCTTGGTCGCATGCGCGCTCACCTTGGCCGCCTCGTTGATCGAGCAGGCGCCCGTGCCTGGCATCATGCGCGCCGTCGGCACGCCGGCCGAAACGGCGGCTTCGAGCAGGCCCATGCGCTCGTCAGCCGACATCGAATTGGCCTCTGAATTCGTGCCGAACACGGCAAGCCCGCAATCCTGGCTCAGCAGCCACTTGCAGTGGGCGATGAATCGGCCGACATCGGGCGACAGATCGCGCTTGAAGGGTGTGACGACGGGTGAAAGAACACCTTTGATCCGCTGAGCGGCCATGATTTGATTTCCCCCCTTAGGGAATAGCGTGGAAGTGGCGCGCCTTTTCTGCAACGAAGCGCCGGAGACGTCCAGTGGCAGGTTTGTCGAGCGAGATTCTTCCCGAAGACGGCACCGCCGGAAGCCTGGTCGGCCGGGTTTGGAGAAATGGCCCAAATGCAGGCCCGAGCGTCGTTTCGGTGCGGTCGGACGGGGTCTTCGATATCACGGTTGTCGCAGCCACGATGGCCGACCTCTGCAACGCAGACGATCCCGTAGCGCTTGCCGGGGCCAAGGGCGAACGCATCGGTTCGCTGGAGGAAATCGTCTCCGGTCTGCTGGCGCCGGTCGACCTGCAGGCGATCAAGGCGGCCGGAGTCACCTTTGCCGTCAGCCTGCTCGAGCGGCTGATCGAGGAACATGCCAAGGGCGATCCGGCACGGGCCGAGACGGTGCGCGGCGAGCTCAATTCGATCATCGGCGCCGACGTCACCACCATCAAGCCGGGCTCGGCCGAAGCCGAGGCGCTCAAGAAGTCGCTGATGGCGCGCGGCGCCTGGTCGCCTTACCTCGAAGTCGGCATCGGCCCCTATGCCGAGATCTTCACCAAGGCGCCGCCGATGGCAGCGGTCGGCTACGGCGCCGAGATCGGCATCCGACCGGACTCGGACTGGAACAATCCGGAGCCGGAAGTAACGCTGATCGTGAACGCCAAAGGCGCGATCGTGGGCGCCACGCTCGGCAACGACGTCAACCTGCGCGACATCGAAGGACGCAGCGCCCTGCTGCTCGGCATCGCCAAGGACAACACTGCTTCGTGCGCGCTCGGCCCCTTCGTCCGCCTGTTCGATCGTACATTCTCCCTGGACGACGTCCGCCAGGCCAAGGTCGAGCTGGAAGTGACCGGCCCCGACCAGTTCCGCCTGCGTGGCACCAGCGATCTGTCGAAGATCAGCCGCGACCCGACCGACCTCGTGGCCCAGGCCATGAAGACGCATCAATACCCCGACGGCATGGCGCTGATGACCGGCACCCTGTTCGCACCGACCGAACCGCGCACGCCGGGTGGCACGGGATTCACGCACATGGTGGGCGACGTCGTTTCCATCCGCTCGCCCAAGCTCGGCACGCTCACCAACCGGGTGAACCATTGCGACAAGGTCCCACCCTGGACTTTCGGCCTGACAGCGCTGATGCGCAATCTGGCGGCGCGAGGGTTGCTGCGATGAGCGACGACCTTACCCGCCTCTCCGCCTCCGACCTGCGCGCACGGATCGCGGCGAAGGATGTCTCTCCGGTCGAACTGACCAAGGCTGTGTTGGCGCGGGCCGAAAAACTGCAACCTGTCCTGAACTGTTTCATCACGATTGCCGGTGAGCAGGCGCTCGCGGCGGCGATGCTTGCCGAGCAGGCGGTGATGGATGGCAAGCCGCTCGGGGTGCTGCACGGCATCCCCTTTGCCGCCAAGGACCTTGTCAATACCGCCGGCGTGCGCACGACCTTCGGCTCCCTCCTGTACGAGAACAATGTCCCCAAGGAGGACGCGGTCGCGGCGGCCCGCATGAAGTCTGCAGGCGCGATCCTGTTCGGCAAGACCACGACACCCGAGTACGGCCATAAGGCCCTGACCGACGCACCGCTGTTTGGCCGCACGCGCAACGCCTGGAGCGCCGAGCGAACTTCGGGCATCCCGCACAGCCAGGTGGCCGACGCCTTCGGCAACTACACCTATGTGACGCCGATGACGCGCACGGTGATGGACACGGCGCTGATGCTCCAGGCCATGGCCGGTCCCCATCCTTCCGATCCATGGTCGATCGGCCTTGCGCCACAGGACTACATCACGGCCGCGCGCGCGGAGGGAACACTCAAGGGCAAGCGGATCCTCTTCAGCGCGACGCTCGGCAATACGGCCGTGGCGCATGACGTCCGCGCCTCTTTCGAACGGGCGCTGGGCAGATTGAGGGAGCTGGGCGCCGAACTGGTCGAGCTCGACGCCAAGTTGCCGGACATGGCGCCGGTGTGGAAGGTCATCAACCACACGACCTGGAAGGCACGCTTCGACGACATGATCCGCCGCGACGGCAACCGCATGACGCCGTCGCTGGTGCGCCAGGTCGCCCAGGCGGCCGACTGGAGCGGTGCCGACTACCAGCGCGCGCAGTTCCAGCGCACCGAGATTTTCCGCATGGTGCAGGGCTGGTTCGAGAGCGCCGACTACCTGGTGACGCCGACGCTCGCACGCACGGCACTCCCCATCGATCAGGACCTGTTCGACCCGATCGACATCGACGGCGTTGAGGCAGGCGAGCTCCGGAGCAACTGGTTCCCCTACACCATGCCGTTCAACATCACCGGCCATCCGGCGCTGACGTTGTGCAGCGGCTACGATTCCGAAGGTCTGCCGATCGGCCTGCAGATCGTGGGTCAGTTCCGCGACGATGCCTCGGTGTTGCACGCCGCCGCCCTATACGAGGCGTCCGAAGACTGGCTGTCGCGCTGGCCCCAACTGTGAAGCGGCCGCCGCCGCTCACGCCCGAGGAAATCCAGGCTCGCGTGCTTCATCGCGACGGGCTGATCCTGGTGATCGACAAGCCGGCCGGACTCGCCGTCCATGCCGGCCCGAGCCGCGCGCCCAATCTGGAAGAGTGTTTCGACGCCCTGCGCTTCGGCCTGCCGCGTCCGCCGGCGCTCGCCCACCGGCTCGATGCCGATACTTCGGGAGTGCTCGTGCTCGGTCGCCATCCCAAGGCGCTGACCAAGCTCGGCCGGCTCTTCTCCGGCCACACGACCGAGAAGACCTACTGGGCCGTCGTGCAAGGAGCGCCGCCGGACGAGGAAGGCGTATTCGACAAGAAGCTGCTGAAGCTCAACAGCAAAAGCGGCTGGACCGTGAAGGTGTCGGACAAAGGCCAGGCCGCCGTGACGCGCTATCGCACGCTCGGTCGCGCGCCGGGTATGACCTGGCTGGAACTGAAACCGGAGACGGGTCGCACGCATCAGATCCGCGTCCATTGTGCCGATGCCGGTTGCCCGGTGATCGGCGACCGCTTCTACGGCCACCCCGAACCTGGCCAGCAACTGCATCTGCATTCGCGCGCAATCGTGCTGGCGATGTCGAGCAACAAGCCGCCCGTGGTCGTCACCGCCCCGCCCCCAGCGCACATGATGGCGGCGCTGACGGCCTGCGGCCTCACTCCTTCGACTTGACCCAGATGCGGAGCTTGTCGCCGACCTCGAAGCCTGCATCGCGCGCAGCGTTCAGCTCGTCACCCGATTCGTAGCCGACCAGCGGCAGCCGCGGAAAAGTCTGGGCCGCCAGAAGGGCCAGCGCCCGCCACACCGTGCGCGCATCGGCGGCATCGGCAACCACGTTGGACAATCCCACGACCCCTTCGGCGCGGTAGAACATGCCACCGGCCACGACCCGGAAGCCGCGACGTCCCGTGAACATCGCAAAGTCGGGATCGTCGAACGGCAGGCCTGCCGCTCCCGTGGTCTCGCGCTGCCAGACGATGTCCGAAGACGGGTCGGCCAGGGGCATGACGTTCCGGATCCAGCGCGCCTCGAGAAGCACCTCGAAGCCCTCGCGCGAGAGATCGAGCGTGCGGAAGCTGTCCTTCACCGACCAGCGGCCGGGCAGGTTCGACTTCAGTAGGATGTCGATGGTCTCGCGCTGCTCGGCCAGCACCACCTTGCCGGGCTGCAGGGTCACGACATTGGGATAGAAGCGTGGAACCGGCTGGGCATTGACCCAACTGTGCAGCAGAAAGCGTCCGGGATTTCCATGCGCGCGGCAGACCGCGTCGCACCAGCGCGCGTTGTTCATCGTCGCCGGGAGGGTGAAATCCTTCAGGCGCGCACTTCCTCGCGCTGGAAGATCACGTAGGCGGCGGCAAACACCACGATCATGCCGGCGATCAGCCCGGTCATCTGCGGCCAGATCAGGATCAGGCTCTGGTCAAGCGGTAGCGGCGCACCCGGAATGACACCGCGCATCTGGGCCGGCAGCATGCTGCCAAAGGTCCGGGTCTCGGGATTGAGCAGCCCGATGACGGCCTCGCTGAACAAGGCCCCCGGCGAGAAGCGGGAAAGCACGAGCCCGACCTGCTCGACCGCGAGAAACTCCTCGGCACTGCGGATCTGCGCCGGCGCGAAGGCGATGGTGACCGCCTCGGCGATCATCGGCCACAACAGGAAGAAGAACAGCCACAGTCCCAGCGCACAGAGCGCAGAGGTCGCTGTCGAGCGGAAGATTACCGAAAACAGCAGCGAGGCGGCCAGCCACACCCCGCCATAGGCGATCGCCGCCACCAGGAAGCAGGCGCCGCGCGCCACCTCGACGCCACGCGGCGGGATCCCCAGAAGCAGCAGCCCTGCCCCGAACACGATCAGCCACAGCGCCGTGAGCACAACGGCCAGCGTGGCGAGGCCACCCAGGAATTTGCCGAGCAGAAGTGCGTCGCGATAGATCGGCTGCGAGAGTACGCGCGAGAGCGTGCGGCGGTTGAACTCGCTGTTCACCGCATCGAAGCCGAGGCCGATCGCCATGACCGGGATGATGAAATTCAATGCGAACACGAAAGAAATCGGCACGCGGTCCGGCGCCGTGGTGAAGATGCGAAGGAACAAGTAGGCATCGGATTCGGTGACGGTCCGCAATTGCTGGAGCGACGAGGCCACCGGAAAGGCGCCGAAGGCGATCACGAACAGCATCAGCACCATCATGCGGGCGCTCGACAGATGATCGGCAAATTCCTTCAGGAACACCGGGCCAAGGCCGGTGAAGGGCGAACCTTCGCGGGCGGCGCTACGCGGCATGGCGTTCCTCCTCGAAGTAGCGCGTATAGACCTCTTCCAGGCTGGGCTGCAGGTCGTCCAGCCGGGTGAGCGAGCCGCCCGACGACACGATGCGCTGGGCCACGGCAGCGCGCACGTCGCGATCAGCAACGACCCGCCAGCCGCCCTCCCCTTCGGCGACGACCGACTGCACGCCCTCGACGCCACGCAGCGCGCCGGCGACGTCGATGCCGTGGGCTTCGACGAGGATCGGATGGCCGGCGCCCAGGACCTTGTTGGCAAGCTCGACCACGGTGCCCATCAGCGCGATCTTGCCTCGATTGAACAACGCCACGCGATCGCAAACGCTCTGCACACGGTCAAGCAGGTGCGAGGAGATCAGCACGGCCACCCCCGCCTTCTTGAGGCCGCGGATCATCTGCAGCAACTCAAAGGTGGCGTGTGGATCCAATCCGGAGGTCGGCTCGTCGAGGATGGCGACCTCGGCCTTCTTCATCACGATCTCGGCGATGCCCAGGCGCTGGCGCATGCCGCGCGAAAAGGTCGAGACGCGCTTGTCGAGCACGTCGGCCAGCTGAACGCTTTCCATGGCGTCGCTGATCCGCTTCTCGGCATCGCGGCGCGGGATGGCGAGCAGGCGTGCCGTGTAGCGCAGGTTCTCGCGAGCCGTCAGATGGTCATAAAAGCCCACGGCATCGGGCAGGTAGCCGACGCGGCGCTTGACCTGGAGCGGCTGGCGCACCGGGTCGAAGCCCAGAACGTCTACCGTGCCGCCGCTGGTCTCGGTGAGGCCCAGCAGCATCAGGATGGTCGTCGTCTTGCCGGCGCCGTTCGGCCCCAGCAGACCGAAGATCTCGCCACGTCGAATGTCGAGATCGATGGCATCGACCGCGCGGGTCGTGCCATAGAGCTTCAGCAGTCCGCGGACTTCTATGACGTTGTCGGTCATCGCGTGCAGTCTACCGACGGCCAAAGCGTGCGACGGCACCCAGCAGCACGAGCAGCGCCACGGCTATGATGCCGATTCCCACCATGCCCCAGAGCGTCGAGGTCGTGACAGTGATGCGGAAGTCGGCGGAACTCGACTCGCCGCGTGCGCCTGCGCGGAACTGGGCGACGTAGTCGCCGGCGATCGCCTTGTCGGCCGGCGTCACCAGGACCTGGACTTCCTTCTTCTCGTTGGGCGCCAGCGTCGCGATCGTCCTGGGGTTGAACTCGACCTTCCAGCTGGTAGGCACGGTCCCGGTCATCTCGATCTCGTCAACCGCCGCGGTGCCATCGTTGGTCAGCACCAGCGTATAGGTCGAGGTCTTGCCGATCTCGGCTTCGCCCGAGAGGCGCCCCCCCGTGGTCGAGAGAGCGAGCTTGCCCTGCCCGCTGATCTGCAGGGTCACTCGCAGCTCGGCGGTAGCACCCTCGGCCGCGACCTTGACCAGGACCGGATAATCGCCGGCCTTGACGTCGCGCGGCGGCGTCACCTTGACCTTGATGTCCTTGGTCTGGCCGGCTTCGATGGGAATCGAGCTGATCTCGTTCGAGCCAAAACCTTCCGTGAAGGTGGTCTGGAAGTTGGCCGGCCCCTGTGCGGACAGGGCCACGGTGAGGTCCTTGCCGCTGTCGTTGCCGACCGTCACTGAATACTCAAATGACGAGCGCGGCGTCCCACGCAGCGACGGCAGCCGCGACTTCAGGCTGAGCTTCGCCGGCGTCTCGGTCCCCACCGTCAGAGTGAGCGGAAGCTCGGCCGATTGCAGTCGGCTTCCCTTGGCGCTCAGCATCACCTGCTGCGACCCCGGCTTGGCGTCCTTGGGCACTTCGACCCGAAGCTGCAGGGCCACGCTCTCGTTCTGCCCCGGCATCGCCGAGGCGACAGGTTGGCCACCGCCCAGGATGTCGATCTTCCAGCCCGCGGGCACGCCCGACAGCGTGAGCGCCATCGGCTCGGGAGCCAGACCCGAGTTCTGCATCTTGACCCGGATGGTCGCGATTTCGCCCGCCCGCACTGTCTGGGCTGGATAGTCGGTCAGCAGGAACAGGCCCTGCATGACCGGTGACATCGGTGCCTGGGCGAAGGCCTGCGATCCGAGGACCGAGGCGGTGGCAAGAGCAAGCAGAGCGATCAGACGACGCATCGTTGGCTTCCTTCGGGTCAGACGGCGGCGCTGGGACGCGCCTTCATGCGGCCAAACCAGGCCGTGAGATTCTTGCAGTCCGGGCTGAGCGGCTGGCCGACATTGCCCATGAAATCGACGAAGGCGAACAGGAAGATATCGGCAAGCGTCAGCTTGTTGCCGGCGATGAAAGGCTTGCTTCCCAGCAGCCCGTCCAGCCAGATCAGCTTCTCGCGAGCCGCGGCCTTGAGGTCGTCCGCCGCCTGCGGCATGCAGCGAATGCGACTCTGGAACATCTTCAGGCCTTCGGCGAAGCGGAATCCGTTGGCGCCGGGCTCGACGATGTTGAGGTCGATGCGGCGGACCCACATCCGCGTCTTGGCACGTTCCTCGGGCGTATCGCCGATCAGCGACGGCGTGTCCTTCTTGATTTCGTCGACGTACTCGCAAATCGCCGTGATCTCGGCCAGGACGGTGCCGTCGTCGAGTTCGAGCGCGGGGCATTGGCCAGACGGATTGACCTTGAGATAGGGTTCCTTGCGGTTCTCGCCGCCGCGCAGGTCGACCTCGACCTTGGGCACGTCGAAGCCCTTCTCGGCCATGAACATGCGGACCATGCGTGGGTTGGGGCCGACAGAATTGTAGAACTTCATTTCATTTCCTCCCTTAGCGCCACGGCTCGACAAGAATCTTGGTATGTCTCTCAGGATTGGCAAGCGCCTCGAATGCCTCCTTTACACCATCCAGCCCGACTTTTGAGGTGATCAACGCCCCGGCGTCGACCTTGCCCTCGGCCAGCAGGTGGAGCGATCGGGAAAATTCTTCCGGCGTATAGGCCAGGACGAACTGCAGACTCAACTCCTTGAAGATGGCGAACATTGGCTCGATCGTATCGGGCTCCATGCACACACCGGCCACGATGATGCGCGCGTCGCGCGGCGCCTGCTCGAAGACCTGCTGGATCAGGCCCGGTACGCCGACGCACTCGAAGATCACCGCGCGCTTTCCGACCGCCAGCTTCGCGTAGGCTGACTCGTGGGCCGGATCGACGACGATGTCGGCACCCATCTTCACGGCGAGTTCGCGCCGCTTGGGCGAGAAGTCCGCCGCCACGATCGGCCGCGCGCCTTTCAGACGCAGCGCCGCGATCACCGCAAGCCCGACCGGACCGCACCCCACGACCAGCGGCGCCTCAGCGCCGGTGAGCGCCGCCTTCTCGACCGCGTGGACGCCGACGGCCAGCGGTTCGGTGAGCGCGGCATGCTCGGTGCGGCCCGTAGTCGAGCACTTCGCAGCAGAACTCATGGCCGAACACGATGTCGCGCGTGAGATCCATCGGCACGCGACCCGGCGTGCGCTTGGCCACGGCGACCATGCGATGGGCATGCTTGGCGGCATGCAGGTCGGAGCCGCAGATGCCGCAGGCCAGCGTCTTCACCAGGACTTGTCCAATACCCGGTTCGGGTTCCGGCAGGGTGTCGACGACGATGTTGCCGCCGCGGAAGATCGCCGCCCTCATTTCAATCTCCTGTCCAACAACGCCTTGCGTACGATCGGGCGCAGCGCGGGAAGAACATCCGCCTCGAACCACGGATTGCGCTGCATCCAGATTCCACTGCGCCAGGAGGGATGCGGCAACGGAAAAAACGACGGGCCATACACCTTGAAATCCTTGACCGCCTCGGTAAGCGTCGACTTCTTCCCTCGTCTTTCCAGATACTTCGCCTGGGCATGGCTGCCGACAAGCAAGGTCAGGCGTACATCCTTGAGCGCGCCAAGGACGCGCGCGTGCCACAGCGGCGCGCACTCCGGACGCGGCGGCAGATCCCCGCTCGCGCCCGTTCCCGGATAGCATAGGCCCATGGGCATCAGCGCGACCTTTGCCGGATCGTAGAAGTCGCGCTCGCCGATCCCCGTCCACTCCCGCAACCGGTTGCCACTGTCGTCCTGCCACGGCACGCCACTGGCATGGACACGCGCGCCTGGAGCCTGGCCGATGATGAGCAGGCGGGAGGTGCTGCTGAACTGGACGACGGGACGCGGGCCTGCCTCCAGCGCAGATGCGCAAACCGTGCAGGCACGGATTTCAGCCAGCAATGCTTCTATTCTCTCAGCGGGACGCGGCGCTCTAGGCAATGAAGGCCCGTGTTGTTTCGACGAAATCGTTGAGGCGGTCGTGGTGCACCCAATGTCCGGCGTTGTCGAACTCGACCACCCTGGCGCTCTTGAAGTGCGCGATCCGGCCATCCTTCTCCGGGTTGGAGGCCCAGCTTTCCTTGCCGTAGACCAGCAAGGTCGGGCAGGTGATCTGCGTCCACAGCGTCTCGATGTCGGCGTAGCTCATGTCGTAGGGCGCCCAGGCACGGACGTAGTTGTCGAACTTCCAGCTGTAGGTGCCGTCCTCGTTCTGGTTGACGCCCTGCTGCGTCAGGTGTCGTGCCTGCTCGGCCGAGAGATGCTTGTTCTCCTCCTGCATGCGCCTGAAGGCGTCCTCGATGGTTGGATACTTGCGCGGGCCGCGGGCCGACAGCTTGCGCTGCTCCTCGACCCAGTCGCGCATGCGCTCGGCCATGGATTTCGTGCGCTCGGCAATCACCTTGGGTGAAGGCCCCAGCCCTTCGATCGCCACCAGCCGGCGCACTTTCTCGGGGTAGATGCCGGCATAGCGCAGGCAGATGTTGCCGCCCAGCGAATGAGCGACGATCGTCACCGGCGCCAGCGCCTGCTGGTGGATGAGCTGGGCCAGATCATAGATGTAGGCCGCCATGGAATAGTTGCCGTCAGGCGACCACTGGCTATCGCCATGGCCGCGCAGGTCCGGACAGATCACATGCCAGTCCTTGCGCAGCGCCTGGGCCACCCAGTCCCAGTTGCGGCAATGGTCACGCCCACCATGGACCAGCAGCAGCGGCGGCGCCTCGGGGTTGCCCCAGTCGACATAGTGAAGACGCAGGCGCTGCGAGAAGAAGACCCGGGAGGTCGGCCCCGGCATGTCATGCAGGATTGTCATGCGCGGCACCATAATTAGGCCCCCGCGCCTGCGCCACTGGCTAATCCTGCCGCTCAGGCCTCCCGAAAATAGCCAAGCAGCGACAACAATCCGGCGGCGCACCCCGCGAGGGTCGCCGCGCTCGTGTTCCAACCCCATGTCCGCCACGGCTGCGCGGCAAGGACCAGGTACGGCAAAGCCATCGCCGTATATCTGCTTGAATAGTAGTTCGCGATCAAAGCCGGTGACAGGACGACACACAAGAGGCCCGCGTGGATCGTCACCTGCTTCAGGTCGCGACGACCGTGCCAGGCGATCCGGAGAATCCAACCAAGAAACATGACCGCGCAGAAAACCAACGACGATCCGAACAGAGGCGGGCGCAGGAAGCCATGCCGAAGTCGGACAGAAAATCGTCCAGGCGCGACGCGAACGGGCAGATGGCGACAATCCCGAGCGCGGCATTGACGGCGGCGAGCGCCCCAGCCGTGGCGACGAGGGGCCTCCAGGAAAGCCACTCCAGTCGCGGCACCAGCAGGAAAAAACAAAGACCGGCATAGCCGAGCGAAGACAGCCCGTGGCGGAGCGACAGGCCTTCCTCCGCTTCCTCGTTCGGCGGCGTGAATCCTTCCCACGCGACGACAAGCGGCGCCGCAATGAGCACGACGATCGCCACGAACGCCAATGCTGGAATCCGCAATCTCCGGTCCAGCAATGCCAGCAGCACGGGGACGGCTACCAATACGAGGCCTGGCTGCCGGCCCCACACGGCGACGCCCAGGAAGATGCCGCTGGCGATAAACCAGCCCAGCACCGGTCGACCCAGTGCCGGCGCTCCCTTCTCAAGGGCTTCCACGCCCCGCAGAACCCCGTAGAGACTAAGCGTGGTGAAGACCAATGATGGCATGGACGTGAGCGCCATTCCGGCCAGCACCCATGTCATGGGCACCACCAGGATGGTGCAACTCGCCAAAAGATAGTCGGGCTGGTTCTGGCGCCTGAGCCAGACCATGAGAATGCCGGCAACGATGGTCAGAAGGCCGACATTGACCAGCCGCATCCTGACGGGACTGAGATTCGTCAGCGGTTCGAGAGTGAGATGGACAAATGCATACAGCGGCCCTGCGCCGCCGGTCAGCGCATCCAGAAACTCTTCCGTCAACCCATGCAATCGAAGCAGAGACACATAGTTCACGTAGGACGGCTCGTCGTACACAAAGCCCGCGGACGAGGTCACAACGGTCGCGACCATGGCCAATGCCGCCAGCAGCAACGTTGTCGCCGTGGCGTTGGTCGCCGGTGCCGACGCATCAAGGAGGAGGCGGGATGCCAATTTTTGCATGATCTTTGCAATATTAAGACAGTGCCCAGCAGCATGCAATCTCTCTGCTTCCGACCAATCGGCAATGTCCACGCGTGGTCGCCCCCGGCATTGTCGACTCGAAGGACTTCCAGAGGAAGGCGGTGCGCGTGCTGGGCCAGGACTTCGTGCTGTTCCGCGACGAGCGTGGCCGCCACGGCCTGCTCGACCGGGACTGCCCGCACCGCGGTGCCGACCTCGCCTTCGGCCGCCTCGAAGATGGTGGCCTGCGCTGCCTGTTCCACGGCTGGCTGTTCGATGTCGACGGACGCTGCCTCGAAACACCGGCCGAGCCCGAAGGTTCGGTGCTCTGCCAGCGCGTCCGCCAGAAGAGCTACCCCGTCGTCGTGAAGAACGGGATCGTCTTTGCCTATCTAGGGGACAGTGAGGCTCCCGCCTTCCCCGACTTCGACTGCTTCCTCGCGCCCGGCACCCACGCTTTCGCCTTCAAAGGCCTGATCGACTGCAACTGGCTGCAGGCGCTGGAGGTCGGTATCGATCCGGCGCACGCTTCCTACCTGCATCGCTTCTACGAGGACGAGGACACCGATGCCGCCTACGGCAAGCAGTTCCGCAGCGCCTCCTCCGATTCCGACATTCCGATGACGCGCCTGCTGCGCGAGTTCACGCGACCGCAACTCGACGTAGAAGCCACGGAGTATGGCATGCGCCTGTTCGCGCTACGCAGGCTCAACGAGCGGCATACGCATGTCCGCGTGACCAATCTCGTCTTCCCCTACGCCTTCGTGATCCCGATGAGCGCCGAGATGACGATCACGCAGTGGCACGTGCCGATCGACGACACGAGCTGCTACTGGTACGCGATCTTCACCAGCTTCGGCGCACCGGTCGATCATGCCGCGATGCGCGACCAACGGCTGAAGCTCTACGAACTGCCCGACTACCGC